>NZ_JBFPKM010000070.1:0-255 GCF_040948755.1 Paraburkholderia sp. BR13444
CGAGGGAGTGAAGATCTACCACCCGGGATTGCGACGCGGAATCACGAGGGGCCTGCGCGCGATGATCCAAAGGCGAAGCGCAATCGAGCCTGCCATTGGTCACATGAAGGCCGACGGCAAACTCGACCGGAACTGGCTCAAAGGCGCACTCGGCGATGCAATACACGCAGTGCTGTGCGGCGCTGGCCACAACCTGAGGATGATCCTCAGAAAGCTGAGGCTTTTTTACGCCCTTGTTCTGATCGCCTGGCTTAG
>NZ_JBFPKM010000071.1:0-255 GCF_040948755.1 Paraburkholderia sp. BR13444
CGGGCACGCAGTTCATTCTGGAGAGGCAGTCGCGCGAAAAGACGGTGGAGAACCTGCAGAACCGGCTGACCGTGTCGCAGAAGGGCAAGGACAGCGGCATCATCGGCGCGTCGCTGACGGGCTCCGAGCGGATGCTGACGGCCAGCACGCTTGCCGAAATCGGCAATGCGTATGTCGACCAGAATCTGAAGCGCAAGGCGGCGGAAGCCGAGAAGTCGCTCGAGTTCCTGAGCGCACAGCTGCCGCAGCTCAAGA
>NZ_JBFPKM010000072.1:0-255 GCF_040948755.1 Paraburkholderia sp. BR13444
TCTTGAGCTGCGGCAGCTGTGCGCTCAGGAACTCGAGCGACTTCTCGGCTTCCGCCGCCTTGCGCTTCAGATTCTGGTCGACATACGCATTGCCGATTTCGGCAAGCGTGCTGGCCGTCAGCATCCGTTCGGAGCCCGTCAGCGACGCGCCGATGATGCCGCTGTCCTTGCCCTTCTGCGACACGGTCAGCCGGTTCTGCAGGTTCTCCACCGTCTTTTCGCGCGACTGCCTCTCCAGAATGAACTGCGTGCCCG
>NZ_JBFPKM010000073.1:0-255 GCF_040948755.1 Paraburkholderia sp. BR13444
TGTGGGCCGACAACGCGAAGTCCGTTGTCGCAGCCAAACGCCCCCACGTAGCAGCGCTGCTCGCGCTGGCGCTGGCGGTGTCGTCCGCATTGAGCGGCTGTAGCTCGTTGTACTCGGAAGGCGCGGTCGCGGGCGCCGGTATCGCGGGTGCCGCGGTCGCGGGCAAGGTCACCAGCAATGCGGCGGTCGCGACCGGTATCGGTCTTGGCGCGGTCGCCGCCGCGCGCGCCGGCGTGCAGTACTCGGAGCGCGTGG
>NZ_JBFPKM010000074.1:0-255 GCF_040948755.1 Paraburkholderia sp. BR13444
AGTTGTCAGAAGGCACGGTGGGTCTGGTCCAGCAGGACGCAACCAGTCGTGACATCTCGGTGGCAAAAGATGCTGACGGTTCGGTGATCAACGTGGCAGGCACCGCGGGCAACCGTACGGTGACCGGTGTGGCTGCGGGCGCAGTGCGGGCATCGAGCGTGGATGCGGTCAACGGTGGCCAGTTGTACGGCACGGCGTCGAGCACGGCCCGGGCGCTGGGTGGTGGTTCGATCGTGCTTGCGGATGGCTCGATCA
>NZ_JBFPKM010000075.1:0-255 GCF_040948755.1 Paraburkholderia sp. BR13444
TCACCGCCTCGGCGCCCGACGAGAAGGCCGAGCTGTTCGAACCGGCGGGCGACAAGATCTATCGCCACCCGACGTTCTACACGCTGCCCGACGAAGTCAACCACATGTAAGCGCGCCATGACCACTACGTCCACTACGTCCCTTACGTCCCCCTCGCCCGAACATCTGCAGTACGTGCTGCGCCTCGCCGATACCGCGCTGATCCTCGGTCAGCGCAACAGCGAGTGGTGCGGCCACGGCCCGAGCCTCGAAGAG
>NZ_JBFPKM010000076.1:0-255 GCF_040948755.1 Paraburkholderia sp. BR13444
GGGGGGGGGGGGGGGGGGGGGGGGGGGGGGGGGGGGGGGGGGGGGGGGGGGGGGGGGGGGGGGGGGGGGGGGGGGGGGGGGGGGGGGGGGGGGGGGGGGGGGGGGGGGGGGGGGGGGGGGGGGGGGGGGGGGGGGGGGGGGGGGGGGGGGGGGGGGGGGGGGGGGGGGGGGGGGGGGGGGGGGGGGGGGGGGGGGGGGGGGGGGGGGGGGGGGGGGGGGGGGGGGGGGGGGGGGGGGGGGGGGGGGGGGGGGGGG
>NZ_JBFPKM010000077.1:0-255 GCF_040948755.1 Paraburkholderia sp. BR13444
CCCACAGCATCGCGCCACCGATCAGCGTCAGCGTCAGGTTGTGCGGCGCCATCGACTCCTTGCCGTAGCCGACGCGCTTGCCGAGCACCAGACAGCAGACCAGACCCGCGATACCCGCGTTGATGTGCACCACCGTGCCGCCCGCGAAGTCGAGGATGCCCGCGGTCGCCAGCCAGCCGCTCGGTTCCCACACCATGTGCGCGATCGGCGAGTAGACGATGACCGACCACAGCGTCATGAACACCAGCATCGCCG
>NZ_JBFPKM010000078.1:0-255 GCF_040948755.1 Paraburkholderia sp. BR13444
ACGTGAGCGCGCAGGGCCAGAATGCGACGAACGTGGCGCCGGGCGGCACGGTCGACCTGAAGAACACCGATGGCAACCTCGCGGTGAGCAAGAGCACGGCCGGCAACGACGTGAACTTCGATCTGGCACGCGACCTGAAGGTCGACAGCGTGACGATGGGTGACACGGTGGTGAACAACGACGGCCTGACCATCAAGAACGGCCCGAGCATCACCACGGGCGGCATCGACGCGGGCGGCAAGACCATCACGAACG
>NZ_JBFPKM010000079.1:0-255 GCF_040948755.1 Paraburkholderia sp. BR13444
GATACAGGGCCTTGCAGGCGGTCGAGCCGAACTGCGCGAGCCGCTCGGTGTGTGCGGAGCCGCAGCGCGGGCAGGCCGGGGCGGGCAGCGCGCGCGGCACGAAGCGCAGGACTTTTTCCTGTGACGCAGAGGTCGCGGCTGAACCGCAGTTGCCCGTGGGCGGCGCGATGCCGTAGACGCGCAGTTTTTCGCGCGCCTCGGCGGTGATCCAGTCGGTGGTCCAGGCCGGCGCGAGCACGGTGGCGACGCGGTAGG
>NZ_JBFPKM010000007.1:0-411191 GCF_040948755.1 Paraburkholderia sp. BR13444
ACAGTAATGTACTGAGCTAACTGATACTAATTGCCCGTAAGGCTTGATCCTATAACAGGTGTGTTTCGACATGAGTTAGCGCTTTAGCGCTTACTCAGGTCAACCCCCGCAGGGGGCAGGGCGCCAGCATTATCCTGGGCGTTCCCAGCACACAG
Organism: Paraburkholderia sp. BR13444; assembly: GCF_040948755.1. Classification (NCBI taxonomy): domain Bacteria; kingdom Pseudomonadati; phylum Pseudomonadota; class Betaproteobacteria; order Burkholderiales; family Burkholderiaceae; genus Paraburkholderia; species Paraburkholderia sp. BR13444. Next base: position 156 of record NZ_JBFPKM010000007.1, read on the forward strand.
GTTGAGACCCGTGTTGTGCCAGATTGAACAACACAACCCCCACACGAATCCTTTACGCTTCTTCCCGATTGGCTGTGGCGCGCAGGGTTGACTCCAACCCGGCCGCGACGCAGCAACCCGTCATGCCTGATGACCATAGCGAGTCGGTCCCACCCCTTCCCATCCCGAACAGGACCGTGAAACGACTCCACGCCGATGATAGTGCGGATTGCCCGTGTGAAAGTAGGTAATCGTCAGGCTCCCCCAAAAGCCAGAAACCCCACCCGCAGCGGTGGGGTTTTTGCGTTTACGCGGTCAATTCCGCGCGCTTCACTACTTTCCGATCCGCAGCGCATCCGCGTAACCCGTCAGTTCCAGATAGGCCCGCCCTACATCGGCATTCTGTTGACTCACTCGCACCGCGCCTTCCCAATACACCGCGCCGGTCGACTGTCGTGAGTCGAGTTCCTGATCGTTCATCAGCGGATCGAGTTGCCATGTCAGAGTTCCGGCTCTAACCGTCATCGATACCGGGTACAAAGTATTTGTGTGCGGCGACCGCCACATGCGATGCGGCGTGAACGAAACTTCGCCGGGGCCGAAATTCCTTACCTGCCCATCGGGTCTGCGAAGCGTCGCGTGGGCCCATGTTGCATGTCCATCGCGGCTACGGATCTTGAATGCCATGAGCGCCGAGCCGTCTGTCAAATTGGCGCCGAGCCAATCCCATCCGACCGCATTGGCGTCGAGCAATGTGCTCGACCATTCGTGATCGAGCCATGCGGTACCCGTCACCGCAGCATTGGGCGTCGAGTCGTTTGCAGCCGCGGCCGGGCGCACCACAGTGCCCGTCACGCGGAGTTGCGGTTCGCTGTAGTAATAGCTTGCCTGTTCGGGACGCGGTCCTTTGCGCGAGTAACCGCGCTCGCCCTGAATCAGCGGAGGCTGCGTTGGTGTCAGTTGGAGGTGTAGCGAGAATCCGCTTGCGTCGGCGGTGACCTCGTAGTGACCGTCCGCGGTGCGAATCATTTTCCATGCGTCGAGTTTGACGTCGGTGTTGTCGGGCTTCGCGTAGGAAAGCCCGAGACCTTGCCGGGCGATGCGTTGATCGTGAACGAGATGGCCGATGGCCGGATCGCTCAGCGCAGCGTGCGCAATGATCAGTTGCGAGGGGGCGAAGGCGCTGGGGTCGGCGGCATCGTGACCAGTCGCCGAACGGAAGAACGTGATCTGGAATCCGAGCGGTTGGTGCTCGGGTGTCGTGAGCCAGCCCGTCGCGTACCACCATTCGGTGCGGAATTCCGGATGGGCACCGGTGTCCCGCGGAAACGAGATCAGATGTTCGGGCGTGACTACCGCGAAGGCGGCCGGCGTGGATGCAGAGGAGTCGCTGCTAGCGGCAAAAGAGGGCGACGCAGCGGCTATGCCAACGCAAAGTAGACTCCGAAAAGTTCGATGAGGGTATGGGAGTGAAGATTTGCTGGTACTCCAAAGCAATCGCATCCCCCACGCACGCCGCACAACTCGCATCACCAGTCCTCCTTCACCGCGCGCACGGCATCCACCGACACCGCACCCCGTCCCGCTACCACCGCCGTCGTGCACGACAGCACTAGCATCACCAACGCGACCGTGCCCAGCACGAACCACGGCACATGCAGCGACATGCTCCAGTGAAACGACTGCGGATTGACAACGAACACGAGAATCAGGCTGATCGCGAAACCAAGCGCGAAACCTAGCGCAATGCCGGATGCGGTGAGCAGGCCGCCCTCCGATGCGAGGATCGCAAAAATCTGCGCGCGCGTCACGCCGACGTGGCGCAACATCCCGAACTCGCGGGCGCGCGCGAGCGTCTGCGCGGAAAACGTCGCGGCGACACCGAACAAGCCGATCACGATGGCCACCGCCTCGAGCAGATACGTGACCGCGAAACTGCGATCGAAGATGACCAGCGTGCGCGCACGGATCTCCCCCGGTTGCGACATCTCGAGCGAAGCGCCGAACGGCAACGCCTTCAAACTTGCGACGACGCGTTCGACACTCACGCCCGGCTCGACGGTCACGGCGACATCGGTTGCGGCGGAGTCGCCGGTGAGCCGCCGATAATCGCCAAGCCGGATCTGAATCGCGCCACTCTGCCGCGCGTAGTCGCGCCAGACGCCGGCGACGACGAACATCTGATCATGCTCGCCGAGCGGCAACCGCACACGTTGACCTAACTGATACCCATACAGGTCGACCATTGCTTCGGAAACCCAAATAGGTATGTCTCCGGTGCGAAGCGCGGACGGCGACAGCACCGCGCCGGTCATCTGCAGGGTCGCGCCCGGATCGGCCGCATCGATCTCGCGGGCGAGCAGCGCGACGTCCGGGCGGGCGGGATCGAGCGTCAGATGCGTGATGCGCGAAAACGCAGCGTGGCGGATGCCGGGGACCGTCGCGATGCGCGTCTGTTGGTCGGGCCGCAAGCCGCCACTGTCACCACTATTGCCGCCGGAGGTTAGGCGCACATAGAGATCCGCGGACAGCAGATGCGTGATCCAGTCGTCGACGGATACGCGGAAACTGGCCACCATGATCGCCATCGCGACGATTAGCGCGAAGCTCGACAGCACGCCGCCCATCGCGATCGACGCCTGCCCCGACGCATTCGCGAGACGCGCAATCGCGAGCGTAGTCGTCGCGCCCGCGCGGCGTCGCGCGCCGCGCACACGGCTCGCCGCACCAAAAATCAGCGCGGTCACGCGCGGCATCAGTGCGATGCCGCCGACGAGCAGCAACGCGACCGCCAGATAACCAGCAATCGGCGCATCGAACCACGGCGGCACGCGCGTCAGCGCGGCGGCCGCCAGCAAACAGCCGAAGGCCGGCCACGGCGTCGCGAGCCGCGCCAGCGCGGTTTCCTCGGCGCCGGCCTTGAGTGCCGCGGCAGGCCGTGCGCGTGCCGCGTCGATGGCGGGCGCGACGCTGCCCAACACCGACACCGCGACCCCGAGCGCGAGAAACACCGCGCTCGCGAGCGGCTCGAAACCGACTCGCGGTTGCACACCCGGAAAATAGCCGCCGCCAAGATCGCTGCCGAAAAAGCGCAGCGCACCGCTTGCCATCGCGTAGCCGAGCGCAAGTCCAAACAACGAACCGAGTAGCCCGAGCAGCGCGCCTTCGAGCAGAATCTGCCGCAATAGCTGAACTCGCGTGAGGCCGATCACACGCAGCATTGCGAACTGCGAGCGGCGTCGCACGACACCGAGCGCCTGCGTCGAAAACACGAGGAACGCGCCTGTGAACAGCGCGACCAGTGCGAGCACATTCATGTTGATCCGGTAAGCACGCGACAGGCGATCGGTGCGGCTCTCAGTATCGTGCGTTTCGGCGACTACCCAGGCACTGCCGAGCCGCTGTTGCAGATCGCGTTTGAAGCGTTGCCGATCGACACCGCGTTCGAGTTGCACGTCGACGCGCGACAGCTTGCCCACCTTGCCGAACCGCCATTGCGCGGCGGCGATGTCCATCACCGCGAGCCGTTGACCCGGCCGCGTGCGCACGAGCCCGCCCGCGACGCGCAACTGCAGATCCGAGGTGCCGACCCGCAGCGTCACGTCGTCGCCGGTCTTGACGTTCAGCCATTGCTGCGCGGCCGTCGACAGAAATATCGCATCGGAGGCGAGCGTGTCGAACGGGCGCTCAGGCGAGGGTACGCCGATCAGATCGGGCGTGATCCGGCTCGCCTTGAAGACGTCGATGCCGAGAACGGGCAGTGCACCGTTGCGGCCGGGCACCGCGACGTCGAGCGCGAGCACGGGACTCGCTAGCGCCACGCCCGGCTCGTTGGCCAGCAGCGGATAAAGGGACTCGTCGGCGAAAGGCTGCGCGCCGCGCACTTGCAGATCCGCTTCCCCGGACAGACTGCGCGCGGCCGCGGAGAATTCATTGAAGGCCGCGCTGTTGATCAATTGCACCGCGTAGCCGAGCGCGACGCCGAGCGCGATCGTCGCGATGGCGACGAGTGCGCGTCCGCGATGGCTGCGCCATTCCGCGGCCAGTAGCCAGCGTGCGAGAACGCGATAGCCGGGCGCGCGCGGCAGTGGCTGAAGGTCAGCGGCCATCGTCGGTCGAGCGGGCCGCGGCGGGCGCGACGTTCGCGGCTTTATCGCGCGCGGCATGCAAGCCGCCGTCGCTCAGGATCAGTACGCGGTCGGCCACGGCTGCCGCGGCTTCCGAATGCGTGACCATGATGGTCGCCGCGCCGGTCGCCTTGCTTTGCGCGCGGAATAGGCCGAGTACGTCGTGCGCGGTCGCGGGATCGAGGTTGCCGGTCGGTTCGTCGGCGAGAAGCAGCGTTGGACGATGCACGAGTGCGCGTGCAATGGCTACGCGCTGCAATTCGCCACCGGAGAGATCGCGCGGAAAGTCGTCGCCGCGTCCGCCGAGCCCGACCGCCGCGAGCATGTCGAGCGCGGCGGCCGTCGGAAGATCGTTGAGCAGCAGTGGCAGCGCGACGTTCTGCGCGAGCGTCAGATGCGGCAGCACATGAAACGCCTGGAATACGAAGCCGAGCTTCTGGCGGCGCAGACGCGTCGCGGCGTTATCGTCGAGTTGCTCGACCGGGCGTCCGTCGATCAGCACACTGCCGCTATCGGCGCGGTCGAGTCCCGCGATCAGGTTGAGCAACGTCGACTTGCCAACGCCCGAGTCGCCCATGATCGCGACGAACTCTCCCGCAGCGAGCGTGAAGTCGAGCTGCGCGAGCACGATGCGGCCGGTGCCGTACCGCTTGCTGAGGCCGCGGCATTCGAGTGCGGGTACGACGTCGTCGTCACGAAGCGCCATGCGAGGAGATCCGGAAAAGGGGCCGGGCGAGGGGCGCCGGCCAGGCGAAATGAGTGTGCCTCGCCGCGCGAATTTCCGCAGCAGCTGCCAGGCGAAACGCCGTTTTTCGTAAGGCAAATGGAAGATTGGCGCGCCTCGGTAGAACAGGTTCAGCGCATCTTGATCCGAGGCGCTCGGCATCGTTGCCCCTGTTCGCCGGTCGATTCAGACCGCCCGGACAAAAAATTTTTTGTCGTCGACAACGCAAATTCTTGTTCAAATGCGGGTCGTTGCCGCCGGCCGAAAAGGACCGTCCAGCACGATCCGTTCCAGCCGAACCGGCCCCACAAACAGGTGATGCCTAAAAGCGGCCAACCTCCGGGTAATTGCCGGCTTTTGCTGCCAAATTATCAATTGTTTGCGGGGCCTTTGTAACAAGGTGAAAACGCACATTTTGATGCGTTTTGCAAGCGTCCTCGTCGCAACAATCTAATCCGAAGGGATTTGTTCGCTGCTGCGATGCAAAATTATTCTTATCTTGGTAATCTCCCACCCTCGGTCGGTCGGCTGCGGGTAAACGTGTAGCGGGAAACCCCTCCACGCGTCAATTTCAGCGCACTCCAACTTACATTTCAATTTCAATGCCTGCTGTTTTGGCGGCATTGACGCAGCGTTTTGTACTTCAAGTTTTGACAGAGCACATGCCATTGCCTCTTCTAAGTCTTCTCATCTGGATCCCCATCGTCGCCGGCTTCGTGGTTCTGCGCGCCGGGTCCGACGCGGCGCGTAATCGCACGCGCTGGCTCGCGCTGATCGGCGCGGTGGCGGGTTTCTTGCCGGTGATTCCGGTCGTGGCGAATTTCCGCAACGACGTGACCTCGATGCAGTTCGTCGAGAACGTCCGCTGGTCGCCGACGTTCGATATCGCATGGCATGTGGGAATCGACGGGATTTCGCTGTGGCTCGTCGCGCTGACCGCGCTGACTACGATCATCATCGTGATCGCGTCGTGGGAGTCGATCACCCAGCGTACCGCGCAGTACTACGGCGCGTTCCTGATGCTGTCGGGTTTCATGCAAGGCGTGTTCACGTCGCTCGACGGCATGATGTTCTTCATTGCATTCGAGGCGACGCTGATCCCGCTATATCTGCTGATCGGCACGTACGGTCACAAGAATCGCACGTATGCGGCGGTGAAGTTCTTCTTCGTGTCGTTACTCGGCTCGCTGATGATGCTGATGTCGCTGCTCTATCTGTACAGCCAGACGCACAGCTTCGACCTCGCCGTGTGGCGCGAAGCGCATCTCGACATGGTGCCGCAGACGCTGATCTTCCTCGGCTTTCTCGCCGCGTTCGGCGTGAAGGTGCCGATGTGGCCGCTGCACACGTGGCTGCCCGACGTGCACCTCGACGGCCCGACCGGCGCCGCGGTGATGATCGGCATGCTGAAGATCGGCGGCTACGGTCTGCTGCGTTTTGCGCTGCCGATCGCGCCGCAAGCGAGCCACTTCTTTGCGCCGATGATGATCACGCTGTCGCTCGTCGCGGTGATCTATTCGAGCCTGCTCGCGCTCGTGCAAACCGACATGCGCCGCCTGCTCGCGTATTCGACGGTCGCGCATATGGGCCTCGTCACGCTCGGTCTGTTCGTCTTCAACCGCTTCGGCCAGGCCGGCGCAATCGTGCAGATGATCTCCTATGGCGTGGTGTCCGGCGCGATGCTGTTGTGCACCGGCATGCTGTTCGACCGCACGAAAAGCGCATCGATCGCCGAATACGGTGGCGTCGCCAACACGATGCCGCGCTTTGCCGCTTTCGTGATGCTGTTCTCGATGGCCAACATCGGTCTGCCGGGCACGTCGGGTTTCGTCGGCGAATTCATGGTGCTGATGGGCGCGATCCGCTTCAACTTCTGGATCGGCGCGATCGCCGCGACCACGCTGATCCTGAGCGCGGCCTACACGCTGTGGATGTATAAGCGCGTGATCTTCGGCGCGATCGCCAATGCGCGCGTCGCGAATCTGAAGGACCTCGGCAAGCGCGAGTTCGCGCTGCTCGGTGCGTTGGCGTTGCTGGTGCTCGCGATCGGTCTCAATCCGAAGCCGTTTACCGATGCGATCGATCCGTCGGTCGGCACGCTGCTCGCGCAATCCGAACGCTCGGCGCTTCCTTCTGACAACGTGCCGGTCGAAGCTGGCGAGCATCTGCAGGCGGCGGCGCCCGGACCGGCACCCGTCGCCACGCACAATCCGGGTTAAAAGAACAGAGCGCAAGAACCGTTGTCGCATCCGCGCGTCAGGATGCGGCGACGGCTTTTGCGCTTTTGCGCGTCGCTACGAATCCCTTTGTGAATGCATGCTCGACGAAGTACTGCGAAACCGCTGCGCGTCCGGCGGTTTTCCAGTGCTTATTTGAAGGGGATCTTGCGATGCGTCAACTTTTAGATGCTTCGTTTTGAAGCGTCGCAAACGACGCTGGTGAATAGGGTGTGCGGGGAAATGCGGCAACGTGTCGCACTGCGGCGCGATGCAATAGATCGTTGCAAATTCGAGTGTTTATTAGCATTCGATGCCCCCCTATTATGCGAGCGCTTATTACTGGAGAGCCGTCGAATGACGTTCGTTGAAGTCAAAAAAACGAGGCAGTGGATATGAAAGGACGGGCGCTGGGAAGGCCGGCAAGTTTCATTTCCGCCAGCCTCATGTTGCTGCTTTCGGGTTGCAGCAACCTCGATATTCTGAATCCGAAGGGGAGTGTGGGACTCGCGGAGCGTGATCTGATCGCGACTTCGGTGTGGGCCATGCTGATTGTCGTGGTGCCGGTCATTCTGATGACACTGTTTTTCGCGTGGCGTTATCGCGCGTCGAACAGAAACGCTGAATACAAACCGGGGTGGACGCATTCCACCGCGATCGAAGTCGTCGTCTGGACGATTCCGGCGCTGATCATTTTGTTCCTCGCCGTGTTGACGTGGAAGAGCACGCATGAGCTCGATCCGTATCGTCCGCTCGAGTCGCAGGTCAAGCCGATCAACGTCGAAGTCGTCGCGCTCGACTGGAAGTGGCTGTTCATCTACCCGGACCTCGGTATCGCATCGGTGAACCAGCTCGCGATCCCGGTCGGCACGCCGGTGAACTTCCGGATTACGTCGGACACGGTGATGAACTCATTCTTCATCCCGCAGTTGGGCGGCCAGATCTACGCGATGGCAGGCATGCAGACTCGCCTGCACCTGATCGCCGATCACACCGGCGACTACGCGGGCCTCGCGGCGAACTTCAGCGGCAAGGGCTTCTCGGACATGAAGTTCCGTACGCTCGCCTCGTCGCCTGAAGAATTCAACGCCTGGGTTGAGAAGGTGCGCGCTTCGTCGGACCGCCTCGACATGGACCGCTATCACGCGGTGTCGGAGCCGAGCGAAAAGGACCCTGTGCGGTACTTCTCGACCGTCGATCCGAAGCTCTTCAACAACATCATTGCCAAATACAACAACGGCAACGTCATCGACAACATGAAAGACGCCAACTGTGCGCCTAAGGGGTAACTCATGTTCGGAAAACTAACTCTCGATGCGATTCCGTATCACGAGCCCATCATCGTCACGGCGGGCGCCGGCATGGCCCTCGCCGCACTGGCGGTGCTCGGCGGAATCACGTATTTCGGCAAATGGCGCTACCTGTGGAGCGAATGGCTGACGTCCGTCGACCATAAGAAGATCGGTGTCATGTACATCGTCGTTGCGTTCATCATGCTGTTGCGCGGCTTTGCCGACGCAATCATGATGCGTATGCAACTGGCGCTGTCGTACCTGAGCCCAGGCTATCTGCCGCCGCATCACTACGACCAGATCTTCACCGCGCACGGCGTCATCATGATCTTCTTCATGGCGATGACGTTCATGATCGGTTTGATGAACATCATCGTGCCGCTGCAGATCGGCGCGCGCGACGTCGCTTTCCCATTCATCAACTCGCTGAGCTTCTGGCTGACGGCAGTCAGCGCGATCCTGATCAACATTTCGCTGGTGGTTGGTGAATTTGCACAGACGGGCTGGCTCGCTTATCCGCCCCTGTCGGAATTGCAGTTCAGTCCAGGTGTCGGCGTCGATTACTACCTGTGGAGTCTGCAGATCTCCGGTGTCGGCACGTTGCTGACTGGTGTGAACTTCTTCGTGACGATCGTGAAGATGCGCGCTCCGGGCATGTCGTGGATGAAGATGCCGGTGTTCACGTGGACCTCGTTGTGCGCGAACGTGCTGATCATGGCGTCGTTCCCGATCCTGACCGTCACGCTCGCGCTGCTCGGTCTCGACCGTTACCTCGGCATGCACTTCTTCACGAACGAAGCCGGCGGCAACGCAATGCTGTACCTGAACCTGATCTGGGCATGGGGTCACCCCGAGGTGTACATCCTGGTCCTGCCGGCGTTCGGTATTTTCTCGGAAGTCGTCGCGACCTTCGCGAAGAAGCCGCTGTTCGGCTACAAGACGATGGTCTGGGCGACCTGCGCGATCATGGTGCTGTCGTTTCTCGTGTGGCTGCATCACTTCTTCACGATGGGTTCGGGCGCGGACGTGAACGCGTTCTTCGGCATCGCGACGATGGTGATCTCGATTCCGACCGGCGTTAAGGTGTTCAACTGGCTGTTTACGATCTACAAGGGCCGTCTGCGATTCACGACGCCGGTACTGTGGACGATCGGCTTCATCATCACGTTCACGATCGGCGGTATGACCGGCGTGATGCTGGCGATTCCGGGCGCGGACTTCATGCTGCACAACAGCCTGTTCCTGATCGCTCACTTCCACAACGTGATTATCGGTGGCGTGCTGTTCGGCTATCTGGCTGGCTTCAACTACTGGTTCCCGAAGGCGTTCGGCTTCAAGCTGAACGAGAAGCTCGGCAAGGCCGCGTTCTGGTTCTGGCAGATTGGTTTCTGGGTCGCATTCACGCCGCTGTACGTGCTCGGCTTCATGGGCGCGACTCGTCGTCTGAATCACTACGACAACCCGGATTGGCATCCGTGGATGATCATCGCCGCGTTCGGCGCGGTGCTGATCGCAATCGGTATCGCTTGCCAGCTGCTGCAACTGGTCGTCAGCATCCGCGATCGCAACAAGATGGAAAACCGCGACCTCACGGGCGATCCGTGGGACGGTCATACGCTGGAATGGGCGACGAGCTCGCCGCCGCCGGTTTATAACTTCGCTCACATCCCGGACGTCCGCTCGCTCGACGCGTTCAGCGAAATGAAGTCGCGCAAGGGCGGTGTCAAAGTGCCGGCGTATCGCGACATTCACATGCCGTCGAATACGTCCGCGGGTCTGCTGGTGGGGCTGTTCTCGCTGGTGCTCGGATTTGCAGCCGTGTGGCACATCTGGTGGCTCGCGATCGTTGGCCTGGTTGGCACGATCGCCACCGTGATCGTGTACAGCTTCATGGACAACGACGGCTATTACATTCCGGCGGACACTGTCGCGCTGATTGAAGAGAAACGCAACGGCGGTGCTGGCGCCGTGGCCGGTGTCGGCGCAGGTGTCGGCAAGCAGGTCGCGCTGGAGGTGGACTGATGTTACAGAAGACTATTGCGGTTGAGCCGCATCTCGCGCCGGACCACGTGCCGTCGCACTCGGTGTTCGGCTTTTGGGTGTACCTGATGACCGACTGCATCATCTTCGCGGCACTGTTCGCAGTGTTCGCGGTGATGAGCCAGCAGTTCGCGGGCGGTCCGAGCGGTAAGGAGCTGTTCGAGATCCCCGGCGTCGCGCTCGAAACGACGATGCTGCTGCTCTCGAGTATCACCTACGGCTTCGCGATGCTCGGCGCGCACAAGAACCGCAAGGGCGCGCTGCTCGGCTGGCTCGGCGTGACGTTCCTGCTGGGCTTCGCGTTCCTCGTGCTGGAAATGCGTGAGTTTTCGCACATGATCGCCGAAGGCGCAGGTCCGAGCCGTAGCGCGTTCCTGTCGTCGTTCTTCACCCTGGTCGGCACGCACGGTCTGCACGTGACGTTCGGCCTGATCTGGATGGTGGTGCTGGCGCTGCAGGTGATGCGTCATCGCGACCTGACCGAACGCGACATGATCCGTCTGACGTGCCTGAGCCTTTTCTGGCACTTCCTCGACGTCGTGTGGATCGGCGTTTTCACCTTTGTCTATCTTGCGAGCGTGATCTAAATGGACCATAGCCATAGCGCCCATGGCGCACACTCGGAAGGCGGTCACGGCAGCTTCGGCAGCTACATGACGGGCTTCGTGCTCTCCGTCATTCTGACCGTCGCGGCATTCGCGATCGTAATGACCGGTACGTTGAGCGGCCATAGTGCGTTGTTCGCGATCGCGGGCCTCGCGCTTGTGCAGATCCTCGTGCACTTGGTGTTCTTCCTGCATATGAACACGTCGTCGTCGCAGCGCTGGAACGTGACGGCGTTTGTGTTCACCGTGCTGACCGCGGTTATCGTGGTGGGCGGCACGTTGTGGGTGATGCACAACGTCAGTATGAACATGATGTCGCGTTAAGCGGATAACGCTTTAGCGTTAGCATCGATAAAAAAGCCCCGCAAGATTGAAATCTTGCGGGGCTTTTGCTTTGTCTGGACGGTTTGTTTTTTTACTGTGCTCGTGGCGCGCGGAATACGAAAACGTCATCGATATGCAGGAGTGTTGCGAATCGCCAAAGGCCGTCGCAATGGAAGAAGCCCACTGCTTCGACGAAAAGCTACATGCGTATCTGCAACACTGTCGGGGCACTGCTTTTTCCGTCGTTCGTCGAAGGTTGCGGGATGCCGCTCGCCGAAGCGCTCGATTTCAAAGTACCGATACTCGAGAGTGAGTGCGATTTCGATCCGTCGCGTCGATGCCGGGGCGCCAGCGGACTGAGCCCCTGTCAGGTTCAAGCACAGCGTCTACGCGCGTAGAGCGCATCGGAACGTTGCGTATCTGTTTGCAGATAGAAGGTATTAAGAACTTCCGGTCAAACCATGGTACCCCTGGAGGCATGACAAGAGAGAACCCAAAGACCTTATACGACAGACGTATCAGACGAGGAATGGAGCTTCGTGGCAGCTCATCTGACGTTAGCGGAGGAGAGTGCGCCACAGCGTGATATGAGTTGTGCGAGATGTTCAAGGGTCGCGTTGGACGGCTAGTGCTGCGGCTGCGTGGCCGATGATGCCGACCAACCTTCCGCTGCGGCAACTAACACCGTCTGGCCGCCTTCGGCAATCGCGTCCCCCGTTCGCCGTACTTGCCCCGAGACGCATACTTGGAGCAACCCCGTGAATCTCCGGATACCGCCTCACGCTTGAGTTGATGAATCGGTCGTGTGCTTGAGCTCGGGTGGCGGGCGGTACTTCCGCACGTTACGAGGATGATGTTCGTTGTAGTGCTGAAACGCGAGCGAGCACGACGGGACCCGGACGGCGTCTCACGCCATATGCCAACCCCGCTGCCAGGTCCCCGCAGATCGTATCGTTTGCGCAGATCCCGCAATCTTGACTCTGAATCCCTCCTGCGCCTCCTCCGGTAACCGAACAGCAAAGCCACAACGCTCGGACGCATAGCCGGCAGCAGCCACATCCGGCCGCGGGTTGCCAGTCAGCGTCGTCGCAACCAGCTTTTCCCGTACCCATATTTCAATCGGTACGCATTTGTCCGGTACGCTTAGATTCACCGCCCAGCCGTGCACCATGTCGTCGTTCACTGCGTCCACGAAACCATCGAACAGGTCGCCACATTCGCGGCGACGCGATTGCGCCAGCTCAATATATGCATCGATCGGAGAGAGATCAGCCGAAGTAGCGACCTCGCGCACCATACGTAGATGATTTTCGTCGAATCCGAACATGTTCGACTTGCCGGTATAAATATAGGGATTGTCGAGAGCATCGATCCGCCGCTGAATCTGGCGAACAGCTTCTATGGCCCGGGTATAGATAGCGCCGTACGACTCCCTTTCCCGTGCGATCTCATCGCACACATACTGGTACAACTCGTAGTCCAGGTGATTGTCTTCGACAAATTTTTCACGGGCTCGCTCGGATAGCGGCGAGCGCTCTTTGGGCACGCCTTCCGTCACATTCGTCCGGATGAAGAACGGTAAACGCATTCCGGTTCTACCGCAAAGACGAAGCAGAAAATCGCTCATGTCTTCACAGAGACCGACTGTCGGGATATGTTGCCGGACGTTCTCAATCGCGATTTCGAGGCTTTCACGGTTCACGCGGCCATGACCGCTCAGCATATGCACGAACAGATTCTTGCCGCTGCACGATTCGCCCACCCAATCGTCCAGAGACAATTCACCGCCTTGCGCCAGCGCTTCAGCCTCGGAAACCGAAACTCCGCGCGCGACGCCCCCGTTTTTTCCATTACGCGCGAACCAGTAATGCGAGATCTGCCGCCTGAGCGGCTCGCGCAAAATACTGCAATATTCCAACGGCATCTTGAGGTCTCGATGAATGCCGATAGGATCATGACCGCCGCCGATTCCGCTTGCCAAAAATCGCTCTCGCGTTTTTTCCTGAGATACACCACCCCATACGAAATTGATGAACTTATCGCGATCGAGATTAATGTCAAAAAATGAAATAACAGTGGAACCGCCACATTTCGGCGGATGTATGAAGAACAGAGGTTTGCTCACGTAGGTTATTGCTATGTGTTGGCTAGCCTCAATTTTAAATCCAACGGCGGGCCCGAGGTGTAACAACCAGTTGTGATATAAAGCCGCGCAGCCCCCGAAAAGGCTCGATGTACTGGTGAGCAACAAGCCCGCATAGGCGCTGTACCGGCGTCTCGGCTTCGTCGAATTGCCGCGCAGGGCACCGATCTCGGCGCGCCTGCCGCGCGAGCTCGAATCGGTGCGAATGGGGTGGGTGGGGGAAGAATAACGGGCGCCGTAACAAAGACGGCCTGCAAGATGCGACGCAATCACGAGGCAGATGCCCGATGCAGTCGATTCATAAGACACAAACGAGGACCTGAAAACATGCACATCCATCCGGTAGTTCTTTGCGGCGGCAGCGGCACGCGACTGTGGCCGATGTCGCGCGGCGGCTATCCGAAGCAGTACCTCGCACTGACAGGCGAACACACGCTGGTCCAGCAAACCGTGTTGCGCTTGCGCGGCATCGATGGTGTCACCGCGCCGATCGTCGTCACGAACAACGAGCAGCGTTTTCTTGTCGCTGAACAACTGCGCCAGGTCGACGTGGGCTCCGCAAACATCGTGCTGGAGCCGGCAAGCCGCAACACGGCGCCGGCCATCGCCGTGGCCGCGTTGCTCGCCTTGCGCGACACGCCAGACGCTTTGCTGCTCGTGCTGCCGTCCGATCATGTGATCGCGGGCGAGGCCGCATTCGTCAAGGCGGTCGAAGCGGCCGCGCAGATCGCGAAGGATGGACGTCTGGTCACGTTCGGCATCACGCCGACCGAGCCGCATACCGGCTACGGCTACATTCGCGCGGGTGCGCCGCTGATCGACGGCACGCCGACGTTCGCGGTCGATTCGTTCGTCGAGAAGCCCGATGCTGAGACCGCTCGGCGCTTCATCGATGAGGGCCGCTACTACTGGAATAGCGGTATGTTCATGCTGAAAGCGTCGACGTATATGGACGAGTTGCGCCGCTACGAGCCGGAGATCGCGCGTCAGGCCGAGTTGTCGCTGCAGAACGCGCAGCAGGATTACGATTTCGTGCGTCTCGATGCCGAGTCGTTTGCCGCCTGCCCGAATATTTCCGTCGATAACGCGGTGATGGAGAAGACCCAGCGCGCGGCCGTCGTCGCGGTCGCCGATCTCGGCTGGAACGACATCGGTTCGTGGACTGCGCTCGCCGACATCGCCGAGCGCGATGCGCAGAACAACGCATTGATCGGCGACGTGCTGACCGACGCGGTCAGCAACTCGTATATTCGCGCCGAGCATCGGCTCGTGGCCGCGATCGGGCTCGAGAACGTCGTGATCGTCGAGACCGCGGATGCGGTGCTGGTCGCTAATCGTGACCAGGCGCAGAACGTGAAGAAGATCGTCGCGCAGCTCAATGCGATGGGGCGGCACGAATCGGTCACGCATCGTCGCGTGGTGCGGCCTTGGGGTTCGTATGAGGGCATCGATAGCGGCGAGCGCTTCCAGGTCAAGCGCATCGTCGTCAATCCGGGCGCGCAGCTAAGTCTGCAGATGCATCATCATCGCGCCGAGCACTGGATCGTCGTGAAGGGCACAGCGCTCGTGACGAACGGCGACAAGGAAATCATGCTGACCGAGAACCAGTCGACCTATATTCCGCTCGGCGTTACTCACCGGCTGCTGAACCCCGGCAGGATTCCGCTCGAGTTGATCGAGGTGCAGTCGGGCGCGTATCTCGGTGAGGACGATATCGTGCGGTTCGAGGATACGTACGGGCGCGTGGCGAAGGGTTAAAACCCTCGGGGTTTAGCCCCGGCGTCGCGCCTCAAAGGCCATCGGTCGAAAGACCGGTGGCCTTTTTCTATTCATGCGAGCGGATCTGGACACTGACGGCGCGTGCGAAGGGTGAGCGTCGAGCAGATGGTCGACGGGCCGTCGATATAAAGCGTGTGCGGACGTCGGACTTACCTGTCGTTGAACAACGCTCATCATCAGAATCGTAAATAGTTGTCAAAAAGGGCTTATCCCGAATTAATGCGGTTGACCGTGGTCCGTTTCGATGGTTAATTCGCGAGGTATCGCCAGAAAATCTTGAGGAGTGTAATGGCGCAACTGAAACAGCAAAGCAGTGAAACGGATTGGACAGTCGAGGAAGAATGCGACCTTTGCCGTATCACCTATTCGATCTACTCAAACTTCCCGCCGATGCCGCACGCACAGGCGCTGAACGCCGAAACCGGCGAGTTTTTTCCGTTTGACAGGGTTCGTAAGATGAAATCCGGTTATGCCATGGCCGAAGCCCTGGGTTACGCATGGGCATGCAATTGTCGCCGAGGCTCAGGGAATTATTTCGATCAGCGGTTCAGATTGCGCGACAGTGACGGCCGTGCGGTTCCCGATACGTTCTATACGGTCCGCTATCCAACCGGCGAACTGAAGCACGGCGTGACTGATCACGCGGGACGTACAGCCCGCTATAGAACACGCGACGGCCAGCAACTGGCCGTATATCTCGGACACAGGAAGCCTTGATGTCGGGGCGTCTATTACGTTGCCGTCGAACTTGTCAACGGTATTAGCGGTTCGCAGGGGCATACCGCGCGCTACAGGACAGTCGGTGCGCGATGCATTCACATTTACACTGGCCACAGGGGGCGCAATGCCTGATGCAATTGGAAGAGCACTAACAGACACAAACCCGAATTCGTGCGTTGACCTGCGTTGCGATAGGCACGGCAAACCGTGGAAAGCCTCCGATAAAATTAAAACCTTTATGGGTATTTGGGAAAGCGGACGCATGGAGGGCACGACTAGAATATTTCGCGCGGACCATTCGCACATTGATGTGCCGGTATCTGGCGGTATGATCCTGGTGGTTTACCGCGACGACCGTGGAAATCCAACGGTGGGCTGCGGTCACCTTGTTCTCCCTGAGGACAATTTGCAGGTTGGTCAAACAATCACAGTTGCCCGCGCGCGTGATCTTCTGGAGAAGGATTTGAAGCGAATGGAGGAGGCGATGAATAGAAACGTCAGGGTTCTCTTGCATCAGTACGAGTATGACGCACTGGTTAGCATTTGCTTCAATGCGGGCGGCGGTGCGGCGGCGATCGAAATTGCCGGCCGGGTCAATCAAGGCGATTATCAAAACATCGCTGAGTACATCACCACATTTCGTTGCCGCAATCCACGCTTGCGTCAGCGACGGATAACAGAGGCGCGGGTTTTTGCGCAGGGAATATATGATGCAACCCACTAGGTCTTTGACCACATTGACTGCCGCGTGTACTATCGCTGCGTTTGCGTTTAGTTCGATGGTGCACGGTAGAACCGTTTATTCTGAGCCGTTTGACTATAAGAAATTCCCTGCGCCGTCGATCTACTTTGAAGGAAAATCACTCAAGGAAATCGACCAGTTCTGTAAATCCGGTCAAAATGCTTCCGCTGATGATGCGGCTGCGTGCGGGCAATGGGATTTCGAACATTTGAATTCGACACTAAACGCAACTTATGCCAAGGTTCTGAATTCAATAAGAAAGTCGGACAAGGAATTGGCGGAGTATCACGCTCCTTTAGCCGCTCCCGATTTTGTCGGAGCGCAAGAAAGTTGGTTCAAATATCGCGATCGTTACTGTTACTCCTATGTCTATGCGCTCGGTGAAGCATCCGGACGCTACATATATTTCTGGGATTGCATGAAGGAAATCACTGAGGACCGCATCAAGCAGCTGGAAAGATTTTCGCAATGAATATGTCCCGCTTTGGGGGCTTTTGGGCCCGATAGGCATCTCTGATCGAGACGTGTCACAAAGTCAAGCGGCACACTTCGCCTGATCATAGGTCGTCAAGTTCAGTAAGTCAGGAATTGTCCACTTGCTCCCAACCTCGCTACGGTGGCGGTCAGCGTGACGAACAACTGCGGCTATTGCGTCGCGAGCCACACGGCGGTGGCGCGTCGCGCCGGCATGACCGACGAGACGTTCGGCGAACTGCAGGCGATCGTCGGAATGGCTAACGAAACGAACCGGCTTGCGGTCGGCTATCGCGTGCCAATCGATCCTGCTTTCGAGTAAAGCGCACGAAACGCACGCTGCGGCCCGGTCATACCGACCTGGGCCGCAACACATACAGGCTTGCGCTGTCGTACGCAAAGGCGCGAGGCCTCGTGCTTACAGCGGCACGATCTTGCCCGGCTCCGGATGGCAGATCGGGGTGTAGACCGGTCCACACCCAAAGTGCACCGGCGGGCATGGGTTGTAGTGCGGCGGTTCGTAGTGAGGCGGGCTGCACACCGGCGGCTTGTAACACGAAGGCGGGTACTCGCGCGAGTACCCGCCGCGCACGGACTGCGCAGCTGCGTGGTCGAGGTCGTCGCAGCGCGACAGGTCGGCAAGGGTCAAGTTGGACATGATGAATCTCCGGCAACGTTGGATGGGTATCGAGCGCGCAAATGCTTTTCGCTCGGGCGTTCCAGTTGCACGCAACATGCCATGCGGCGGGATTCAACGTCGGTACTGGCGCAAACGCTGATCGACCGCACCTGCGCAGCCGAAAACTGGTCGTGGTTGGCCAACTCGCGTCAGGCCGGTGTCGTTCAACTGCCAACACGTGGGCCGAATCAGCGCGTACTCCATCCCGCGAGTAACGCCGGTAGCTCGGCCATGTCCCTGAACACGTGCACCGCGCCCGCGCCATGCAACGCGGTCGCGCTGCTATGGCCGAGGTGCGTCGGGCAATAGCCGAATACCGTCGCACCCGCCGCAACGCCCGCGGTCGCTCCCGTCACCGTATCCTCGATCACCGCGCAGCGCGCCGGCTCGACGCCGAGTGCCGCGGCCGCGGCGAGGTAGACGTCGGGAAACGGCTTGCTGCGCGGCGTTTCGTGTCCGCTGAAGATGCGCCCGTCGAAGCAGTCGAGGAGGCCGGCCTTCACGAGCTGCAATTCGATTTTGATGCGATCCGCGCCCGACGCCACCGCAATGCGTCCGTTCAACGTTTGGTGCAGTGCGCGCACCGCGAAAGACGCGCCGTCGATCGCGCGCAACTCCTTGTCGAGCGCCACGTTGCGACGCGCGCGGAACTGCGCCAGCCACTCGGCCGTGATGGCAAAGCCGGTGTGCGCCTCGATCAGTTCCGCTTCGTCCTTGACCATCTTGCCGACGAAAATGCGCATCGTCTCTTCGACGCTCATATGCCAGCCGAGCTCGCCGAGCATTTCGGTGAGCACGCGGTTCGTGATGGGTTCGGAATCGACGAGCACGCCGTCGCAGTCGAAGAGCACGGCGTCGAAAGGAAAATCGGCCATCGGGGAGGGTACGGATGAGGTTCGCTAAAGCGGCAAGGATACCCCACCGGCTCGCGGGTCGCAGCGCGATGGCCGCCCGACAGTGAAGCGCTTCCTTCCCGCCGCACTTTTTTTGCAGACAAAGCGACGGATTTCGCCCCGCAGACCCGTTGAAGCAGAAACGGGGCCACCCTGGCTCCGGCTCTTTTCGGGCCTAGGGGAGAAAACGACATGATCTCGAACCGCATGAGTCGCCTGCTCGGTTCCACGCTCAGCGCCGCGCTGTGCTGCGCGGCCACGCTGACGGCCGCACCCGCCTTCGCACAAGTGGTGATCGCGCCAATGGCGCCGCCGCCGCGCGTCGAACTCGTGCCCGCGCCTCGTGACGGCTATGTGTGGGATCAGGGCCGCTGGCGCTGGGAGCACGGCCGCTATGTGTGGGCGCCGGGCCACTGGCAGCCGGTGCGGGTCGGCTATCACTGGGTGCCCGGGCATTGGGCGCAACGTGGGCCGCACTGGCGCTGGATCGAAGGACATTGGGCTTGAGCGAGGCTTGCGATGAAAACACTCGTGATGATCCTGCTGGCGGCCTCGCTCGCCGGCTGTGTGGTCTATCCGGCACGTCCGGCCTATTACCGGCCGGCGGTCGTCGTATATTGACCGCATACGTGATACCCGGCCGGCTAGCGCCGTAGCGCACGAAAACCATAACAACACGATAGTCGAAGGAGCGGCGGCAAGTGAACGACGTTGATCCCGTGATGCGGCCCGCACGCGAACGCGCGCGCGTGATGTCGCGACGGAGCCGCACGCCTTGAGCGACGCGCCGCCCGATCCGGACGCCGAGCTGATCGCGCGGGTGGGCCGCGAGGAGCCCGGCGCGGTCCGCTCGCTGGTCGCGCGCAAACTGCCGCGGCTGCTCGCGCTTGCCACGCGCATGCTCGGCGATCGCATGGAAGCGGAGGACGTCGCGCAGGAGGTCTTCGTGCGAATCTGGAAACAGGCGGCTCGCTGGCGTGAAGGCGAAGCGAAGTTCGACACGTGGATGCATCGGGTCGCGCTCAATCTTTGCTATGACCGTTTGCGCTGTCAGCGCGAAGACCCGAGCGACGAACTGCCCGACGCGGCCGATCCCGCCGCGCCACCCGACGCGCGGCTCGAAGCACGTGCGGACCACGCGCGCGTGCGCGCGGCGCTCGCCGCGCTGCCGGCGCGACAGCGCGAAGCGCTCGTGCTGAGCTATTACCAGGAGATGTCGAACCTCGACGCTGCCGCCTTGATGGGCATCAGCGTCGATGCGCTGGAAAGTCTGCTGAGCCGCGCGCGCCGCGGTTTGCGCGCTCAACTGGCCGGCAGCGGCCTTAGCAAGGACAAGTCATGACGCCCGAAAGATTCCATCAGATCGTCGCAGCGTACGGCGCCGACGCGCGTCGCTGGCCGGAGCGCGAACGCGAGGCCGCGCAGGAGTGGGCGCGCGCGCATCGCGACGAAGCCGACGCGGTGCTGAGCGATTCGGCCGGCCTCGACGCATGGCTCGCCGCGGACCGGATCGAGCCGCCGAGCCTCGAACTGCAACGCCGCATCATCGATGGCGCGCCGTCGCGACGCCCGGCCGCGCGCTGGCGTTTGTGGTGGTCGGGCGCGGCGGTGGCAGGCGTCGGGCTGCTCGGTGGCGTGGCAGGCGCGCTCGCGGTGTCGTTCTTCGTGCTGACCGAGAACGCGCCGGTCTTGCATGAATCCTCGTATCTGACTTCGAGCTTCGGCGGCAGCTCCGCCGATTGGAGCGGCGAATGAACGGGCGCTCGTGGAAATTTGCGCTGCTGGGCTCCGCGGTGCTCAACGTGTTCCTGCTCGGCGCGATCGCCGGCGGCGCGTATCAGTGGTTCGCCGCGCACGGCGCGAATCAGCCGGTGACGCAGGACCAGCGCGCGTTGCGGTTCGCCGCCGAGCCGCTGTCGGCGCAACAGCGGCAGGCGTTTATCGACGGCCTGAAAAACGCGCGGCGCGACGGGCGCCAGTATGCGCGTGACGCTCGCGAAGGGCGTCGCGAGGTATTGCGTTTGCTCGCCGCGCCGCAGTTCGATCGCGCCGCGCTCGATGCCGCGCTCGCGCGCACCCGCGCGGCCGACAGCAGCCTGCGCGCGATGGTCGAAGCGAGCGTCGCCGATTTTGCGGCGACGCTGACGCCCGAGGAGCGTGTCAAATTCGCCGAGAGCCTGAAGCTGCGCGGGCAATGGCGCGAAGCGCAGTCGGCGCCGAACGAAAGGAAACCGGCGGCGAATGCCGCATCGGGCGAATAAAAAAACGCGTGCGGTGGCGACGGATTCCGGCGCGTCGGCCGTTTAACGAACATGCAGGCGTCTTACCTGCCGACGAGGATCGTATGGCCCACTCATCGAACCTGAATGCCGCGGCGATCGCACTAAACCGCTTCGGCCTCGGCGCGCGCGCCGACGATACACCGCCAGCCGATCCGAAGGGATGGCTGCTTGCGCAGTTCGAGCAGTACCAGCCGCGGCCGGACGCGTGGGCGAACCAGCCCGACTCGATCGCGTTGTCGACGCAGCTCGTGCAGCAGCGCATGCAGATCGAGCAGCAGGCGAAACAGAAGGCGGGCGAAGAGTCGAACTCGAACCAGAGTGTGAACAACCGTACAACCAACATCGCCAGCAACGCCGCAGCAGCCAGCCAGACCGACGCGCAAGCTGCGAAGCTATCCGAACGAAAGGCGTTTCGCGTCGAAATCCTCGACATGTACCGCTCGTCGGTCAATGCGCGCGTCGCAAGTGCGCTGAGCACGCAGACGCCATTTGTCGAACGCCTCGTGCATTTCTGGGCGAACCACTTCGCGGTGTCGGCCGAAAAACCCGGCGTCGCGGCGCTTGCCGGGTCGTTCGAAGCGGAAGCGATTCGCCCACACGTGCTCGGCCGTTTCGAGGACATGCTGGTGGCCGTCGAGCGTCATCCGGCCATGCAGCTGTTCCTCGACCAGACCCGCTCGGTCGGTCCCGACAGCATGGCGGCGCTGCGCGCCGCGCAGCGCAATCCGGACAACAGGCGCGGACTCAACGAGAACCTCGCGCGCGAGATCATGGAGCTGCACACGCTCGGCGTGCGCAGCGGCTATAGCCAGGACGACGTGACCGAGTTCGCGCGTGCGCTGACCGGCTGGAGTCTCGTCGGCAATCCGGGGAACGGCGGCGCCAATGCAAACCGGCGCACGATGGAGCCAAGCGGCGAACCCGGCAGCTTCGTGTTTCGCCAACCGCTGCACGAACCGGGCTCGCGCACGATCATGGGACGCCGCTACGACGAAGCCGGCGAACAGCAGGCGCTCGCGATCCTGCACGACCTCGCGCACGCGCCGGCCACCGCGCAGCATATCGGCGCGAAGCTCGCGCGCCATTTCGTCGCCGACAATCCGCCGGCTGGCGTGTGCGTTCGTCTGGCCGATGCGTTCACCCGCAGCGACGGCGATCTGCCGACCGTCTATCGCGCGTTGATCGATATGCCGCAAGCGTGGTCGCCGAGCGCGGTGAAGTTCAAGACGCCGTGGGAGTGGACCATTTCGTCGATGCGCGGACTCGGCTGGCACGACCTCGGTAATCTGCAGAGCGCGCCGATCCTGACGCAGCTGGGCCAGCCGGTGTGGCGACCCGGTTCGCCCGCCGGCTACGACGATATCGCCGCGAGCTGGGCCGCACCGGATGCGCTCGTGCGCCGCGTCGAAGTCGCGCAACGCTTCGCTTCGCGCGTGGGCGACCGGCTCGATGCGCGCTCGCTCGGCCAGACCTTGCTGGCTGGCTCGCTCAGCGAGCCGACGGCCACGGCGGTGTCGCGCGCGGAAAGCGCGGCGACGGCGATCGCGCTGCTGCTCGTATCGCCCGATTTTCAACGGAGGTGAACGCCATGCTGTCACGCCGCCAGTTTCTGAGCGTCGCCGCCGCCGGTGCCGGCGCACTGCTCGTATCGCCGCGAATAGCGTTCGCGCATGTCGCGACCGACCGCCGCTTCGTGTTCGTGATCCAGCGCGGCGCGGCCGATGGCCTGAACATCGTCGTGCCTTACGCGGACCCCGCGTATGCGAGTTTGCGCGGACCACTCGCGATCGATGCGTCGAACGCGCCGCATCTGGACGGCACGTTCGCGCTCCATCCAGCGCTCGCGCAAATGGCGAAGCTGTACGCGCAGCGCGAGGCGCTATTCGTGCACGCGGTCGCTTCGCCGTACCGCGACCGCTCGCATTTCGACGGACAGAACGTGCTGGAAACGGGTGGCACATCGCCGTATCGGACGAAGGATGGTTGGCTCAACCGGCTCGCCGCGCAATTGCCCGCGACCCGCGAAAACGCGATCGCGTTCGCGCCGACCGTGCCGATGGCGCTGCGCGGTCCCGCTTCGGTGACGTCGTATGCGCCGTCGGGGTTGCCGCAGGCGTCCGACGATCTGCTCGCGCGCGTGTCGCAACTGTACGAGCAGGACGCGCAGTTGCGTCCGCTGTGGGAATCGGCGATGGCGGCGCGCAGCGTCGCCGGCGATGCCGGCGCACGTCAGGACCCGGCGAGCCTCGGCAAGCTCGCGGCGAGTTTCCTGGCGCGCGACGACGGTCCGCGCATCGCGATGATCGAGACCGGCGGGTGGGACACGCACAGCGCGCAGAACGCGCGGCTCGCGAATCAGCTGAAGGCGCTCGACACGATGCTCGCGGCGTTGCGCGACGGCATGGGACCATCGTGGAGCAAGACCACGGTGCTGGTCGCGACGGAGTTCGGCCGGACCGCGGCCGCGAACGGCACGGGCGGCACCGATCACGGCACCGGCTCGGTCGCGATGGTGCTGGGCGGCTCGGTGCAGGGCGGTCGCGTGATAGCGGATTGGCCGGGGCTCGCGCCGCATCAGCTGTATCAGTCGCGCGACCTGAAGCCGACCACCTCGCTCGATGCGTTGATCGCAGGCGCCGCGAGTGAAAGTCTCGGGCTCGACCCGGAACGGACGGCAGCAGCGCTGTTTGGCCGGACCGCGGCGGGCGGACCGATGACGGGCGTCGTACGGGCGTGACGCGTCGATGGTCGGCGCGGCGAGCGAAAGTATTGCGCTCGATCCGGTCCGCGCCGCAGCCGCACTATTCGGCCGGACGATCGCGGCGGCCCGCCGATTTCAACGAGCCGTGCGAACTCAACGCGCGCAGGCGGACGCTTCGCATTGATTCGCCGCGGCCTGATGCGTCGCGTGCACCGAGCGCTCGCCGACGCGATGGTAGCGGCGTCCGTAGTAGATCAGCGCATCGCCCGCGCCCCGCGTACGCGTGGCCTTCACCGCGCAGAAGAACACCGTGTGCGTGCCGACTTCAGTCACCGACTCGATCTCGCAATCGAGCGACGCGAGCGCGTCCTGCAACACCGGCGCGCCGGTC
This sequence comes from Paraburkholderia sp. BR13444, assembly GCF_040948755.1. Taxonomy (NCBI): domain Bacteria; kingdom Pseudomonadati; phylum Pseudomonadota; class Betaproteobacteria; order Burkholderiales; family Burkholderiaceae; genus Paraburkholderia; species Paraburkholderia sp. BR13444. The sequence goes on from NZ_JBFPKM010000007.1 coordinate 24,267, forward strand.
TCGAGCTTGCCCCATTGCGCGGCCGCGAAGCGCTCTTCGATCGCGAGCGCGCTCGTGGCGAAGTGCGCGGCAAGCGCCTGCTGCTCGGCGCTCAGCACGTTCACGCAGAGCTTGCCGTTGCTGCGAAACGCGGCGTTATTGCGGCTGCCGCGATTGATGCAGACGAGCAGCGTCGGCGGCTCGTCGGTGACGCCGCAGACCGCCGACGCGGTGCAGCCAGCAAGGCCGGCTTCGCCGTCGCTGGTGATGATGTTGACGGCCGCGCCAAGACCGGCCATCGCGTCGCGGAACGCGCTCTTGTCAAGCATGAAGGCCTCTGCTGGAAGTCGGGGTTCGCTAAGACAACGGTGATCGCGTCAGCCGCGAGCCTCGTCGGCCGGCTCCGCCGCGCAAGCCGGCGATCGGAAGCGCGCCGCGGTGTGAGTCTCGGGCAGCCGCGCATGGCCGAACAGTTTTTCGCGCAGTGTGCCGTCGCGATACTCACGCTTGTACGCGCCACGTTCCTGCAGCAGCGGCACGACCAGTTCGATGAAATCGTCGAAGCACTCGGGCACGACGGTGCGCGACAGATTGAAGCCATCGACGCCGGTTTCCTCGGTCCATGCGATCAGTTCGCTGGCGATTTTCTCGGCCGAACCGACGAGCGGCTGCTGGCGGCTGCCGAGCACCATCTGTTCGAGCAGCTTGCGCCTCGTCCATTGCGGACCGGCCGCGCGCGTCATCGCTTCGACGTTCGACACGATCGCCTGGCTCTTGCCGGTTTCGATCGGTTCGTCGAGGTCGTAACGCGCGAAGTCGATCCCAAGCGATGCGGCCGCGTGCACCAGCGCCGCCTCCGAACTCACATAGCGGCGGTACTCGTCGAATTTCTCCTGCGCTTCCTGATCGGTGCGGCCCGTGATGACGGTCTGGCCGAGCAGCACCTTGATGTCATCGGCGCGGCGGCCGCCGGCGACCGCGTGCGCGCGAATGTCGTCGACGATCGACTTGACCGCCGGCTTCGCCTGGCCGTTGACGAACACGCACTCCGCGTGTGCCGCCGCGAACTGTTTGCCGCGCGCGGACGAGCCGGCCTGATACAGCACGGGGGTGCGCTGCGGCGACGGCTCGGCGAGATGCATCGCATCGACGCGGTATTGCTTGCCGTGGTGGTGGATCACGTGGACCTTCGACGGGTCCGCGTAGACGCCGTGCGCCTTGTCGCGCAGCATCGCGTCGTCCTCCCAGCTGCATTCCCACAGCTTGTAGACGAGCTCCATGTACTCGTCGGCCAGATCATAGCGGTCGTCGTGCGCCATCTGACCGGTCAAGCCGATCGCGCGCGACGCGCTGTCCAGATAGCCGGTCACGATGTTCCAGCCGACCCGGCCGCGCGTCAGATGATCGAGCGTGGACATGCGGCGCGCGAACAGAAACGGCTGCTCGACCGACAGATTCGACGTGACGCCGAACGACAGATGCCGCGTGACCGCGGCCATCGCTGGAATCAGCAGCGTCGGATCGTTGACCGGCACCTGCACGGCACCGCGGATCGCGGCATCGGGGTTGCCGCCATAGACATCGTAGACGCCGACCACGTCCGCGAAAAAGATGCCGTCGAACAGGCCCGCTTCGAGCTTCTGCGCATAGTCGGTCCAGTACTGCAGGTCCGTGTAGCGCGTGGACTGATCGCGCGGATGGGTCCACAGCCCTTGCTGGATGTGGCCTATGCAGTTCAGGTCAAACGCGTTGAGAACGATTTGCTTCGGCATGGTGTGTTCCGGCTGGTGAGCGGTTCGGACGAAGGATTTCGTTTAATATAGTGGACGAAAAATCACTATGCAAGACATCGTTGGCTGCCTGCGGGGGCAGCCAGCCCTCCAAAGCAACTGGCATGGCGCAGGTGAAGGCGTTGCGAGTCTCGACTCAATCGCTTATCGTCTCGATGAGTTTCGACAAGAAAGGATGCCCATGCGACCGTCCGTTGTACTCGAGATGAAGCGCAGCGTAGTGCGCGAAGCGACAAGCCGCTTCCGCGCAGCGAACCCGCGCGTGTTCGGCTCGGTGCTGCATGGCACCGACCGGGACGGCAGCGACCTCGATCTGCTGGTCGATGCGCTGCCCGGGGCGACGCTGTTCGACCTTGGGGGGTTGCAGGATGAACTGGAAGCGCTACTCGGCGTCCACGTCGCTCTGCTGACCCCGGCCGACCTGCCGCAGAAGTCCCGGGCCAAGGTGCTAGCGGAGGCGCAGCCGGTATGAACGAGAACCGCTTGCCGGACTACCTCGACCACATGCAGCAGGCCGCCACTGATGCTTGCAGCTTCGTGAAGGGGCAGGCCAAGGATCAGTTCCTTGTAGACAGCGCACCCAGCGGGCCGTCGTCATGAGCCTCATCATCCTTGGCGAGGCCGCCACGAAAGTAATGGACCGCTATGCCGACTTCGCTCAGGCGCACCCCGAAGTGCCGTGGCGCAGCATGCGCGGGATGCGCAACCGCATCGCCCACGGATACTTCGATATCAACCTTGATGTGGTGTGAGACACCGTGCAAACGGCGCTACCGGAGCTACTCAAACAACTGCCTGCTGCGTGCCGGGATGCCAAAGATGAAGACCGCAAGGACGACGGATTGAAGCAATGACCGAGCGGATCGAGTTAACGGAACTGAAGGCAACTATTTCGGCCGCCGGCGGCAACGAACTCGTCAATGGGCGCTGTCACGCCACGATGATCGGCTATGCCCGTACCCCCACCTCCGCACCGACGCCCCTTCCATGTCCGAAACTTCCGCAATCGATCTGACCCAGGCGATCTCCGCGCGCGTAAAGACCGAGCGCGAGGCGCGCAACTGGTCGCTCGCCGAACTGGCTGAGCGCTCGGGTGTGTCGAAGGCGATGATCAGCAAGATCGAGCGTGGCGAGGCGAGTCCGACCGCGACGGTGCTCGGGCGGCTGTCGGGCGCGTTCGGGCTCACGCTGTCGACATTGCTCGCGCTCGCCGAGCAGACCGGCGAGCGGCTCGTGCGTCATGCGGACCAGTCGCTGTGGGAAGACCCCGAAACCGGCTATACGCGGCGGCGTATTTCACCGCCGACCGGCGGCGTGCTGGAGCTGCTCGAAATCGAATTGCCGATCGGGGTGAGGGTGCCTTATCCGTCGGATGCGTTCGCGTTTCAGCATCAGCAGATCTGGGTCACGCAAGGGGTGCTGACGTTTCGCGAGGGCTCGCTGACGTACCAGCTCGAAGCGGGGGACTGCCTGCAACTCGGTGCGCCGGTCGACTGCGAGTTCTTCAATGCTGGCACTCAGGTGTGCAGATATGTGGTGGGCTTGGTGCGGCGCTGAACTGTGCCGGATGGTGCCCAGCAGTTCAGATAGCAGGACGACGCCCGGGGATTAGCGGGAGACGCCGCATGCATCGCAGGTTCGCGGCGCTCCCGTTCGCGAGTCGGATGCCGACGCTCAGCTTCCACCACCTCCGCGGGACGGGAAATTCAGCGTGAGCTTGTTGGTCACCGAGGTCACGCCTGGCACGCCTTTCGCCACGTCGGCAGCCTGCTGGATCATGCCGCTTTCAGGCACCGAGCCGGTCAACGTCACTGCGCCGCCGCGCGCCCGCACGAACACGTTCGACACGTTCGACACGTTGAAGCCCTGCGCTCTCGCGAGCGCGCGCCGCACGTCGCGGCCGAGCTTGCGATCCGCCGCACGCGTCGATTGGGTGGTCGTGGCCGGCGCGGCTGCCGTGGCGGCAGGCGCCTGCGCGTCGCTTGCCTGCGCGTAGGCGCTGGATGCCGTTGCCACGCACAATGCAATTCCGAGCACCTTCAAAAGATTGAGTGTTTTCACGGTTTCACCATCCTCGATAAGTTGATGTCGCTTCGTTGCATGTTAGAAACGTCGCGCTTTTGTCGAGCTGGTCCGGACTCTGGGAAGTGCCTGTCTTATAGAGGAGTGGTGGTTTCGGCGCTTCCGGCGCGGTTAAACGATACTCCTGGCGGGGCTGGCGTGCCAAAAAACCGTACCGCGGGGAGGTGCGACCAGCTATAAGCGCGGGCGGGCGGCGGCCAGTTTGTCCCAGAACGACGGGGGTAGCGAAATCCTCGAGTCGCCTTTACCGGCATCTCCGCGGGAAAACTCGACGGACGGACCGAGATAGCGGGGCGGCGAATACGGATTCAGCGAGTATCGCAGGCCCGTTGACCAGAAAAGATCGGGGACAGACGTGCTGAAAGTGCGCTGTGCAAGCAGCCTCCCGCTCTTTGCATCGAATAGTCGGCCGACATATTCAGGGCTCCCGCTGCGGCCCGGAGCCCATCGCAACAGGCAAAGCTCTGCTCTGTAGATGCCGTCGACAGGTGCCGAATGACGACACTCGCGTCCATGCGGAGTATGGTCGAAGAGCCCGAAATAAAGCCCTGCGCTAAGACCAGCCAATAATGCAGCACGCTTAAGGATGCGCTTCATAGGTAGAGCACGATCGGCGGGAAAAGCGGAACGTAGCGACGGTCCGAGTAGATGATGAAATCGCCGCCGCGCTGATGTCTGATGGCCCACTGCCGGAAGTCGCTGTTATGGATCGGGTAGTAAACCTGTCCTTTGATAACTGGATCGCCAAGCGTCACCGGCGACTCCACGTAGGGAATGTAACGAGACGTGGCCGCCACGCCATCAAGCGGTATCACGATAACACCGTTACTGCTCCAATGCCCCAGATACTGGGACCGCTCTCCGGGCTCATCGGTAAACGTGAAGTTGTCTTTCACGTACACCCATGCGCCAGTTACTTCGGCAGTCGTCCTTCGCGTGCCAAATGGCTCCCTTGACAGTCGAACATGACCTATAGCGGCGTAGATCACGAACGATCCAAGCGCGGCAGTCAAATCGTCGGGGACACCTGATCGCGCAGCATCCGCCATTAGCTTTAGTTTGATTTTTTCCGCAAACGTACCGTCGACTTCGACGTGTTGAAATTGAAAAAACTGATGCAGACGTTGAGGATCATTCCGACAAATCTGGTGTGTAGACAGCTCACTCCTGTGCCTGTAGAAGAGAAGCTTCTTGTGAAGCACTTGAAGTGCCGCTGGTGAGCGTATTGCATCGTTGACCAGGAAGTCGTATTTCCGTTTGGCGCGAGCGAACTTCAGTACCCAGTCCATCTTTATTGTGGTTGTATCGTACATGTCAGGCGGGTACGGCTTGCCGTCCTGATTGATTTCCTTGAGTTCGTCGCTGGGCACTGCGGAGTAGTTCAATCGGGCGGCAAACCATCGCTCCATTAACATCGCTCCGATAGGCATCATTTCTTTGCGCAGAGCGTTCGGAATTTCCTGGATATCGAATGGCGGTACCGTCTTTTTCGGGGCGACGATTTTCGTCGCTTCGGATGGTTTGGGCGTCACAGGTGTGTTCAACCATGTTCTGAAGCGGGAAACCGAATCGGCGACCTTGAGAAGATCGTTGATCATTTTTACGGTCGGATCAGGTTTGGGAGGCTTGGCTGGGCTAGGCACGGCATTCGATTTCGCGACTAGCGAGGCCGGAAACGGCGGCGGTGCGTTGTCCGTCGAAAGCGAGACCTCATGCACGATCCGAGCCCCGTCTTGCTTCTTCCAACGCCAAAACAGCTTGTCGATCTTGTAGTAAAGGTATTTGTCGTCGTGGTTCATGGGCACTTACGGCGCTTAAGCAGGAGTGAAGGGAACCGGATCGCCTGAAACGTTCGAATTCGACTATTGGGAATCGAGCATGGCCGTGACGTTATGATCCGCGCCACTATTGTTCGCGAGTTGGTCCGTGGCAAAACGCGGAGAATTCTGAAAGTGAGGCCGCACGGGCACACCGCTGCCCCGATGCCAGTGCTGGGTGGCCTGCTGATGAGACTATGGTTCCGCATCCCGGAACATCTCGATCCACTCCCAAAGATCGCACCATCGGCATCAGACGGCCGTTTCACGGCAAGGGATTTCGCCCACAGACACCCGTCGACTAAGCGACGAACGCGCCCACCGACCCTTACAGCGCGCATCCCGCCATTTGCCTGTAAGCTTCCCTGACGGGTTCGCGTCCAGGCTGCGCGACCCGCTGTGGTGCTTCACGATTCGCAGACGGACTCGTACGTTATTACCAATCAACCAAGGGATCTCAGTTATGAAGAGCTTCGCCATCAAACGAATCATGCTTGGGGTTTCGGCCGTCGCACTGATGGCCGGCACCATTCCGCTCGCGCTCGCTCAGGGCTCGACGGATGCCGCGGCCCAGGAAGGCGCGACGACGACCACCCCGAAGCCAACGAAGGCCGAGCGCAAGGCAGCGCGCAAACAGGCCCGCGCGAAAAAGAACGCCGAGCTGAAGAAACTCGAAGACGCGGGCTACCAGCCGGCGCAGAACGATCCGAACTATCCGGACAAGCTGCAGGCGGCGCAGAAAAAGGCCGGCGTCGGCGCGCCGGCCAGCCAGTAACGGAGAAGCCTACGCCCGGCGCGGTATTCAGCGCCGACGAGACGCCGGGCGGTTTCGGTTAGGCTTTGCCGTCAGCAACGCGATCCGCGGGGAACGTGATCATGGCAACGAAGCATGAAGTGAAACGCTACAAGGCGAACCTCTCGGACGAACTGCACAGCGCCGCCCTGTATGAGACGCTCGCGCGCGTCGAGAAAGACGAGACCCGCAAGCAGGTCTATCAGGATCTCGCGCAATCCGAACACAGTCACGCGCAAGTGTGGGCCGACAAGCTCCGGGCCAACGGCATCGAACCGAAAGGCCGCGGTCATGCGATCAAAACGCGTCTGATGAAGGCGCTCGTGCGCGTGTGCGGCGCGGACTTCGTGCTGCCTACTCTTGCCGCCGCCGAATACGCGGACCGCAACAAATATCGAGGCCAACGCGACGCAGGCCACATGTCGGCCGATGAGCATCATCACGCGGCGGTCGTGCAGACGCTCGCCAGCACCAGCAACCCCGACCTGTCGCCCGGCGCGCGCATCGCCGCGGCCGAGTCGTGGCACAAGGGTGCCGCGTCGGGCAACGATCTGCGCGCGGCCGTGCTCGGCGCGAACGATGGCCTCGTGTCGAACTTCTGCCTGATCATGGGCGTCGCGGGCGCGGGCACCGGCAACCAGGCGATCCTGTTGACCGGCCTCGCCGGGCTGATCGCCGGTGCCTGTTCGATGGCGCTCGGCGAATGGCTGTCGGTCACCAATGCGCGCGAACTCGCGAGCACGCAGATCGCCAAGGAAGCCGAGGAGATCGAAGAGCAGCCCGAAGCGGAGGAGCACGAGCTCGCGCTGATCTACCGCGCGAAAGGGCTCGACGCGAACGAGGCGAAACGCGTCGCCGCGCAGATGATGCGCGACAAGGACAAGGCGCTCGACACCCTCACGCGCGAGGAACTTGGTCTCGATCCGGCGGAACTGGGCGGCAATCCGTGGTCGGCGGCGGGCGTGTCGTTCTGTCTGTTCTCGCTGGGCGCGATTTTTCCGGTGATGCCTTTTCTGTGGTCGCACGGCGTCAGCGCGATCGTGCAGTGTGTCGTGCTGAGCATGCTGGCGCTCGCGTCGATCGGCGTGTTCACGTCGCTGTTCAACGGCCGCAGCGCGGGATTTTCGGCGCTGCGCCAGATCATCATCGGGCTGGTCGCGGCGGGATTTACGTTCGGCGTCGGACGTTTGCTGGGCGTGTCGATCTCCTGAGCGGTTCAACCCGCGGGCACCGTGTCGCGCTCGCTGCCGTCCGGGAGCACCGCTTGCTCTGTCGCGACATCCTCCGCGCGCCGGCCAACCGGCGCCAATCCCTTCTGCCACAAGGCTTTCGTCGCCGCGTCGAGCGCTCGCGGCGCGGCCGGGTGTCGCATTTCCTCATGTGCTTGTCGGAAATAGTCGGCTAACCGCACTTTTTTCTAGCAACTATGTAGGCACAGCGCGGGCGACGTCCGCAAGCGAGGAGAGCATTCGATGAATTCCCCCAAGGTCGTGGTCGAAGGGCTGTGCAAGGTGTTCGGCACCAACCCGAAACAGGCGCTCGCAATGCTGGCCAGCGGCGCCACCAAAGAGGAGGTGTTTGCCCGCACCGGTCAGATCGTCGGCGTGCACAACGCGTCGTTCGAGGTTCGCGAGGGCGAAATCTTCGTGCTGATGGGCCTGTCAGGCTCCGGCAAGTCGACGCTGATTCGCCTGATCAATCGGCTCGTCGAGCCCAGCGCCGGCAAGGTGCTGATCGACGGCCGCGATGTCGCGAGCGTGCCGCGCGCTGAGCTGACGGCGCTGCGCCGCAAGGACATGAGCATGGTGTTCCAGTCATTCGCGCTGATGCCGCAGCGCACCGTGCTGGCCAACGCGGCGTTCGGCCTCGAGGTCGCGGGCGTCGGCCGCAAGCAGCGCGAGGCGCGGGCGCTGGCGGTGCTCGAACAGGTCGGCCTCGCGCCGTTCGCGCAGAAGCTGCCCGCCGAGCTGTCGGGCGGCATGCAGCAGCGCGTCGGGCTCGCGCGCGCGCTCACGGTCAACCCGTCGCTGATGATCATGGACGAGGCGTTCTCCGCGCTCGATCCGCTCAAGCGCAAGGAAATGCAGAACGTGCTGCTCGATCTGCAGCGCGAGCAGCAGCGCACGATCCTGTTCGTATCGCACGATCTGGAGGAGGCGATGCGCATCGGCACGCGCATCGCGATCATGGAAGGCGGGCGCGTCGTGCAGATCGGCACGCCGCAGGAAATCATCAAGAACCCGGCCGACGACTACGTGCGCGCATTCTTCGAAGGCATCGACACGAGCCGCTATCTGACGGCCGGCGATCTGATGCAAACCGACGACGTGCCGCTGATGCACGCGCCGCAGATCGACGCGTCGAGCGTCGCCGCGACGCTGAACGGCAGCGCCGACTACGCGTTCGTGCTCGACAGCGAGCGCAGGATACGCGGCTTCGTGTGCCGCGATGCGACGGGCAGCGTGTCGCCGCAGCTCAACCAGATCGAATGCATCCATCGCAGCACGCCGCTCAACGACGTGGTCGAGCGCGTGGTGGCGAGCCGCGCGCCGCTGCCGGTCGTCGAAGCGGACGGCTCCTACTGCGGCTCGGTCAACAAGACGAACGTGCTGAGCGTTCTCACGCATCATCGAGGTTCCCATGTCTGAAATCATTCCGCTTGGCGCCTGGGTCGATCACGGCGTTCACTACCTGCTCGATCATGATGCGAAGACCTTCGACACGATCGGCAAGGTCATCGAGAGTTTCGCCGCGGCCGTCGAGCACGGTTTGCAGGCCGTGCCGATGTGGGCGCTGATGGCGTTCTTCGTCGGCATCGGCTTGTGGCGCGTCGGCTGGCGCTTCGCGTTGTTCACGCTGGCCGCGCTGCTGTTGATCTACGGCACCGGCTTCTGGGATCAGATGGTGATCACGCTCGGCCTCACGCTGTCGTCGACGGTGATCAGTCTCGTGCTCGGCGTGCCGCTCGGCATCTGGATGGCGAAGAGCCGCACCGTCGAAATGATCGTGCGCCCCGTCCTCGATCTGATGCAGACGATGCCCGCGTTCGTCTACCTGATTCCGGCTGCGATGCTGTTCGGCCTCGGCCGCGTGCCCGGCATCCTGTCGACGGTGATCTTCGCGATGCCGCCCGCGGTGCGTCTGACCGCGCTCGGCATCAAGCACGTCAATCATGAAATCGTCGAAGCGGGGCAGGCGTTCGGCTGCACGCCGTGGCAGCTGCTGTACAAGGTGCAGTTTCCGAACGCGCTGCCGTCGATCATGACCGGCGTGAACCAGACCATCATGATGGCGCTGTCGATGGTGATCATCGCGTCGATGGTCGGCGCGGGCGGTCTCGGCAACGACGTGCTCGCGAGCATCCAGCGGCTCGATATCGGGCTCGGCTTCGAAAGCGGCATGTCGGTCGTGATGCTGGCGATCATTCTGGACCGCATCACCGAGAGCTTCGGCCGGGCGCCGGGCAAGGCACGCGCGCCGCTGTTCGCCGGATTGCGCCAGGCGCTGAAAGTGCGCCGCGAGCCGGCGGCGCAACACGGCTGATGGCCTGATCCGATACGTCCATGAAGCGCGACGCAATCGCCACCGCCGAACAAGCCGATGCGCGGCTGTCAGCCGTCGCGCACGTCGGCTTCCTGACGCTGCCGAACTTCTCGATGATCGCGTTCACCAGCGCGGTCGAGGTGCTGCGCATGGCGAACTACGTGGGCCGCGCGCAGCACTACCGGTGGTCGGTAGTCACACCGGATGGCGAGCCGGCGCGCGCGAGCAACGGCATCACGGTGAGGCCGACCACCACGCTCGCCGAAGCCGGGATGCCGGACCTGCTGTTCGTGTGCGCCGGCTGGCACGTGCGTGAGTATGTGAACGACGCGGTGATCGCACTGCTGCGCGAGGCGGCCGCGCACCGCGTGCCGCTCGGCGGCATCTGCACGGGCCCGTATGCGCTGCTCGCGGCGGGGCTGCTCGACGGCTATCGGGCGACCGTGCATTGGGAGGACATGTCGCCGTTGCACCAGCGCTATCCGCACGTGCATTTCGACGACGAGCTGTTCGTGATCGACCGCGACCGGCTCACCTGCACAGGCGGCACCGCGCCGCTCGATCTGATGCTGCATCTGGTGGGCATGCGGCTCGGGCCCGCGGTGGCCGCGCAGGTGTCCGAGCAGTTCATCGTCGAGCGGATTCGCGGTTCGACCGATTGCCAGCACATTCCGGTCGATGCGCGGGTCGGCCTGTCGCGCGCCGAACTGATCGAAGTGGTGCGGCTGATGGAAGCGAACATCGAGGAGCCGCTATCGCTCGAGGAACTCGCGCGGCTCGTGAACCTGTCGCAGCGTCATTTGCAGCGGATGTTCAAGCTGTTCCTGAACGTGTCGCCGACGCATTACTACCTGAGCCTGCGGCTGCGCCGCGCGCGCGATCTGCTGCGCAATACCGATGCATCGATCGCACGCGTGACCACGGTGTGCGGTTTTCATTCGCCGTGTCATTTCAGCAAGGCGTATCGCGCGCAGTTCGGGCATGCGCCGAGCGTCGAGCGGCGCATGCCGGAGTAGCGCACGCCGCGTCAATTCAGATCGCCTGCGCGCGGCCCGGAAAGGTTTCGTCGTAGCACGAGCCGTCGTCCACTTGCTCAGCCGTGCCGCGCTGCTCGCGATACATCATCGGCGGCACGCCGAACTGTTTGCGAAATTCCCGCCCAAGGTGCGACGCGTCCGAGAAGCCGCAGCTCGACGCGATATCGGCGACGGTCTTGTCCGAACTCGTCAGCAGCCACGCGGCGGTGCGCAGACGCACCTGCTTCGCGTAGGCCTGCGGCGCCTTGCCGGTCTGCGCCTTGAACAGCCGTTCCAATTGACGCGGCGACAGATCGAGCTTGCCCGCCAGTTCGTCGAGCGACAGCGCGCGGCCCACGTGCTGCTCCATCAGCAGGATCGCGCGCTTGACCTTCGGATGCGAGGCCGGCGCAAGTCCGGGCGGATGCGGCTGCGGCGCGTTGCCTTTCTGCAGGTCGTCGACGAGCAGGATGCGCAGCGCCTTCTGCACCGTCGCGGTTTCGAAGTGCCGCAGCAGGATCGCGGCGGCGACGTCGATCGACGCGCGCCCGCCCGAACACGTGATGCGCCGCCGGTCGATTACGAACAGCCGGTCGGCGACCAGCATCTGTTCGTCGACCGACGGAAAGCGCTCGATGAAATCCCAGTAGTGAAACCAGCTCACGCAGATCCGGTGGCCGTCGAGCACGCCCGCTCGCATCAGCGAGAACACGCCGGTGCACATGCCGACCAGCGTCGCGTCGCGCGCGGCGGCGCGGCGGATGAACGCGAGCGTCGCCTCGCTCGCGGCGGGCCCCGAGTGCAGCAGTCCGCCGACCACCACCACATAGTCGAACTTTTCGGCGGTCTCGAAGGTTTCCCACGGCGTGATCTGGATGCCGCAACTCGCGCGCACCGGAGCGAGGGTTTCCCCGATCACGCTCCACGAGCAGCGCACCGGCTTGCTGAAGTCGCCTTCGTCGGCGGACAGGCGCAGCAGATCGACGAAACCCGAGAACGCGGTCAGCGTGAAGTTCGGCAGCAGGATGATGCCGAAGCGGATGCGCTGCTTCGCGGCGGTGTCGAGTGAGGAAGGGGCAAGCGTTTCAGCGGAATTCATGCGCGCGGAGGGTCGGTGATCAGAGCTGCGAAAGAGGAACAAACGTTGACCGAAAAGGCTGTAGGCAAGCATAGCACCACGGACCTTCAGCATTGCCTGCCGGCGTCGGGTCGCCTTTCGCGAATGCGTCGCAAGTCATCGCAAATCCGCCGGGAGGCCCGCGTGGCGGGTCATTTGACGACGCCATCCCATTGCGATGCCGTTTTTATTCTATCGATCGGGCCTGCCGTGCGGTGCAATAGACGCACTTTCCATCCGGGCGCATCAGTCTAGTCGAAGCGCTTCCGGCCATCGCAACTCGCAAGACTCAACGCACAAGGCACGCCATGAACGTCAGCGTCTTCGATCTGTTCAAGATCGGCATCGGTCCATCGAGCTCACACACGGTCGGGCCGATGATCGCCGCATGCCGCTTCGCATCGCATGTCGAGGACGCGAATCTGCTCGGCTTCGTGCGGCGCGTCAGAGCCGAGCTGTTCGGCTCGCTCGGCGCGACCGGCAAGGGCCACGGCACCGATAAGGCCGTGCTGCTCGGCCTCGAAGGCAATCTGCCCGACCAGATCGACCCCGACCTGATCGAGCCGAGGCTGCGGGCGATTCGCGAGACCAGGCAGCTCGTGCTGCTCGGCAAGCATCCAGTCGCGTTCGACGAGCGCGAGCATGTCGGCTTCTACCGCAAGCTGATGCCGGGCGCACCGGGCTCGGGTGTCGTGCATCCGAACGGCATGCGCTTTCAGGCCTTCGACGAGAACGGCCAGTTGTTGGTCGAGAAAGAGTATTTCTCGATTGGCGGCGGCTTCGTCGTCAATCGCGACGGCGATCGCGTGAATGGACGCCGCGCGACCGCCGAGGTGCCGTATCCGTTTCGCACCGGCGACGATCTGATGCGCGTGTGCCGCGAAAGCGGCCTGTCGATCGCCGAAGTGACGTTGCGCAACGAATGCGCAACCCGGCCCGAACACGAAGTGCGCGAGGGCCTGCTGGCAATCTGGCGCACGATGGCCGCGTGTGTCGAACGCGGCTGCAAGGTGCGCGGCGAACTGCCCGGCCCGATGCACGTGAAGCGCCGCGCGGCCGAACTGTGCGAGCGCTTGCGCGCACGCTCGGAGGAATCGCTGCGCGACCCGCTGTCGATGCTCGACTGGGTCAACCTGTACGCGATGGCCGTCAACGAGGAAAACGCCGCGGGCGGCCGGGTCGTCACCGCGCCGACCAACGGCGCGGCCGGCGTGATCCCGGCGGTGCTGCACTACTACGTGAAGTTCATGCATGCGGCGAACGACGCGGGCATCGTCGACTTCCTGCTGACCGCCGCGGCGATCGGCATCATCTACAAGGAAACCGCGTCGATCTCCGGCGCCGAAGTGGGCTGCCAGGGCGAAGTGGGCGTGGCCTGCTCGATGGCTGCCGCGGCGCTCGCGGCAGTGATGGGCGGCACGCCCGCGCAGGTCGAGAACGCCGCCGAAATCGGCATGGAACACAACCTCGGCATGACGTGCGACCCGGTCGGCGGGCTCGTGCAGATTCCGTGCATCGAGCGCAACGCGATGGGCGCGATCAAGGCGATCAACGCGGCGCGCCTCGCGATGAAGGGCGACGGCAAGCACGTGGTGTCGCTCGACAGCGTGATCCGCACGATGCGCGAAACCGGCGCCGACATGAAGACGAAATACAAGGAGACGTCGCGCGGCGGGCTGGCCGTGAACGTCATCGAGTGTTGAACCGCTACCGCTACACCGTATCTGCAAAACCGCAAAGGACCCACGATGAGCCGCTATTCGATATTCAGCCTGCTGCGCAACGGGATGTCGTATCACGAGAACTGGGAGCGGCAATGGCGCAGCCCCGAGCCTAAACGTGAGTACGACGTCGTGATCGTCGGCGGTGGCGGGCATGGTCTCGCGACCGCGTACTACCTCGCGAAGGAACACGGCGTGCGCAACGTCGCGGTGCTCGAGAAGGGCTGGATCGGCGGCGGCAACACCGCGCGCAATACGACGATCGTGCGCTCGAACTATCTGTGGGACGAATCCGCCGGGCTCTACGAGAAGGCGATGAAGCTGTGGGAAGGGCTCTCGCAGGATCTGAACTACAACGTGATGTTCAGCCAGCGCGGCGTGATGAACCTCGCGCATACACTGCAGGACGTGCGCGACACCGAGCGGCGCGTCAACGCTAACCGCCTGAACGGCGTCGACGCCGAATTTCTCACGCCCGCGCAGATCAAGGAACTCGAGCCGACCATCAATCTGAACAGCCGCTACCCGGTGCTCGGCGCATCGATCCAGCGGCGCGGCGGCGTGGCCCGGCACGATGCGGTGGCCTGGGGCTTCGCGCGCGGCGCGGATCAGGCCGGCGTCGATATCGTGCAGAACTGCCAGGTGGTCGGCATTCGCCGCAACGGCAGCCAGGTGACGGGCGTCGATACGACCAAGGGCTTCATCAAGGCGAAGAAAGTCGCGGTGGTCACGGCCGGCAACACGTCGACGCTCGCGGACATGGCCGGCGTGCGCTTGCCGCTCGAAAGCCATCCGTTGCAGGCGCTGGTGTCGGAGCCGATCAAGCCGGTGGTCAACACGGTCGTGATGTCGAACGCGGTCCACGCGTACATCAGCCAGTCCGACAAGGGCGATCTGGTGATCGGCGCGGGCGTCGATCAGTACACCGGGTTTGGGCAGCGCGGCAGCTTCCACATCATCGAGGGCACGCTCGAGGCGATCGTCGAAATGTTCCCGGTGTTTTCTCGCGTGCGGATGAACCGGCAGTGGGGCGGCATCGTCGATGTGTCGCCGGACGCGTGCCCGATCATCAGCAAGACCGATGTGAAGGGGCTGTACTTCAACTGCGGCTGGGGGACGGGCGGCTTCAAGGCGACGCCCGGTTCGGGATGGGTCTTTGCGCACACGATCGCGAAGGACGAACCGCATCCGTTGAACGCGCCGTTTTCGCTGGACCGGTTCTATACCGGTCATCTGATCGATGAGCACGGCGCTGCCGCCGTGGCCCACTAGTCGACGAGGAGACACAGATGTTGCTGATCGAATGCCCGTGGTGCGGTCCCCGCGCCGAAACCGAATTCTCCTGCGGCGGCGAGGCGGACATCGCCCGCCCGCTCGACACCGAATCGCTGACCGACAAGGAATGGGGCGATTACCTGTTCATGCGCAAGAACCCGCGCGGCGTGCATCGCGAGCAATGGTTCCACACGCAGGGTTGCCGCCGCTGGTTCAAGGCGCAGCGCGACACCGTCAGCTATGCGTTCCAGGGTTATCAGACGTTCGAGCGTCCGTTGCTGGCGCTGGACGGTGGCGATACGCAGGCAGCTAATGCACAGGCAAAGGCACAGGCAAAGGCACAAGAGGGCAAAGCATCATGAGCCAGAAAGACCGACTCCCAACCGGCGGCCGCATCAACCGCGCGATCGCGCTGAGCTTCACGTTCAACGGCGTCGAATACCAGGGCTATCAGGGCGATACGCTCGCGTCCGCCTTGCTCGCTAACGGCATGCACTTCGTCGCGCGCAGCTGGAAATATCATCGGCCGCGCGGCATCGTGACCGCGGGTGTCGAGGAGCCGAACGCGGTCGTGCAACTGGAGACCGGCGCCTACACGGTGCCCAACGCGCGGGCCACCGAGGTCGAGCTGTACCAGGGGCTCGTCGCGAGCAGCGTGAACGCGAAGCCGAGCATCGAGAAGGACCGCATGGCGATCAATCAGAAGATCGCGCGCTTCATTCCGGCGGGCTTCTACTACAAGACCTTCATGTGGCCGCGCAAGCTCTGGCCGAAGTACGAGGAAGCGATTCGCGACGCGGCCGGTCTCGGCACCGCGCCGAAACAGCGCGACGCGGACCGCTACGACAAGTGCTTCGCGCATTGCGACGTGCTGGTGGTCGGCGGCGGCCCGACCGGGCTCGCGGCCGCGCACGCGGCGGCTTTGTCCGGCGCGCGCGTGACGCTCGTCGACGATCAGCCGGAACTCGGCGGCTCGCTGCTGTCGTGTGCTGCGGAGATCGACGGCAAGCCCGCGCTGCAGTGGGTGCAGAAAATCGAAGACGAATTGCGGCAGTTGCCCGACGTGAAGATCCTGAGCCGCAGCACCGCGTTCGGCTATCAGGACCACAATCTCGTCACGGTCACGCAGCGCCTGACCGATCATCTGCCCGTGTCGCAACGCAAGGGCACGCGCGAACTGCTGTGGAAGATCCGCGCGAAACGCGTGATTCTCGCGACCGGCGCGCATGAACGGCCGATCGTGTTCGGCAATAACGATCTGCCTGGCGTGATGCTCGCGTCGGCGGTATCGACCTATCTGCATCGCTATGCGGTGCTGCCCGGTCGCAACGCGGTCGTGTTCACCAACAACGACGACGGCTATCAATGCGCGCTCGACCTGAAAGCGGCCGGCGCGCAGGTGAGCGTGATCGATCCGCGCGCCGGTGAATCGAAGGGCACGCTGCCCGCGCTCGCGCGCCGCCACGGCATCAAGGTGCTGAACGGCACGGTCGTCACGGCGGCGCATGGCAAGCTGCGCGTCGCGTCGGTGTCGCTCGCGTCGTATGCGAAAGGGCAGATCACGGCGCAACAGGGCCAACTGCCGTGCGATCTGCTCGCGATGTCGGGCGGCTGGAGCCCGGTGCTGCATCTGTTCGCGCAGTCGGGCGGCAAGGCCCATTGGCATGACGACAAGGCCTGCTTCGTGCCGGGCAAGGCGGTCCAGCCGGAGACCAGCGTCGGCGCCTGCGCGGGCGACTTCACGCTCGGCCAGGGCATCCGTTTCGCGGTCGATGCCGGCGTCGAAGCGGCGCGCGCGGCCGGGCACATCGTCGCGCGGCCCAAGCCGGTGCAGGTCGCCGAGCTGAGCGAAACGAAGCTGGAGCCGCTGTGGCTCGTCGGCGGACGCGAGCTGGCCACGCGCGGGCCCAAGCAATTCGTCGATTTCCAGAACGACGTCGCGGCGGCCGATATCTTCCTTGCCGCGCGCGAAGGCTTCGAATCCGTCGAACACGTGAAGCGCTACACCGCGATGGGCTTCGGCACCGACCAGGGCAAGCTCGGCAACATCAACGGCATGGCGATTCTCGCGCAGGCGCTCGGCAAGACCATTCCCGAGACCGGCACCACGACGTTCCGGCCGAACTACACGCCGGTCACGTTCGGCACGTTCGCCGGCCGGGAACTGGGCGAATTGCTCGACCCGGTGCGCAAGACCGCGATCCATGAATGGCACGTCGAACATGGCGCGGCGTTCGAAGACGTCGGTAACTGGAAGCGGCCGTGGTTCTACCCGAAGAAAGGCGAGGACCTGCACGCGGCGGTTGCGCGGGAATCGCTCGCGGTGCGCACGAGCGTCGGCATTCTCGATGCGTCGACGCTCGGCAAGATCGACATTCAGGGCCCGGACTCCGCGAAGCTGCTGAACTGGGTGTACACGAACCCGTGGACCAAGCTCGAAGTCGGCAAATGCCGCTACGGCCTGATGCTCGACGAGAACGGCATGATCTTCGACGACGGCGTGACCGTGCGCCTCGCCGATCAGCACTACATGATGACGACCACCACCGGCGGCGCGGCGCGTGTGCTCACGTGGCTCGAACGCTGGCTGCAGACCGAATGGCCCGACCTGCGCGTGCGGCTCGCGTCGGTCACCGATCACTGGGCGACGTTCGCGGTGGTCGGACCGCAGAGCCGCAAGGTGCTGCAAAAGGTTTGCGACGACATCGACTTCGCGAACGCGGCGTTCCCGTTCATGACATATCGTGAAGGCACGGTCGCGGGTGCGGCGGCGCGCGTGATGCGCATCAGCTTCTCGGGCGAACTCGCTTATGAAGTCAACGTGCCGGCCAACGTCGGACGCGCCGTATGGGAAGCGTTGATGGCCGCGGGCGAGGAGTTCAACATCACGCCGTACGGCACCGAGACGATGCACGTGCTGCGCGCGGAGAAGGGTTACATCATCGTCGGCCAGGACACGGACGGTTCGATGACGCCGCACGACCTCGGCATGGGCGGGCTCGTCGCGAAGTCGAAAGACTTTCTCGGCAAGCGCTCGCTCTCCCGCTCGGACACCGCTAAGGCAGGGCGCAAGCAACTGGTCGGGCTGCTATCGGAGGATGCGTCGTTCGTGATACCCGAGGGCTCGCAGATCGTCGCCGGTCCGTTCCAGGGCGATACCGCGCCGATGCTGGGGCATGTCACGTCGAGCTATTACAGCCCGATTCTGCAGCGCTCGATCGCGATGGCGGTCGTCAAGGGCGGCCTCGACAAGATCGGCACGACCGTCACGATTCCGCTCGCGAGCGGCAAACAGATCGCGGCGAAAATCGCGAGTCCGGTGTTCTACGACAGCGAAGGAGCACGTCAACATGTGGAATGAAACAGGCGGAACGGTATCGATCGTGGACCGTACGGTCGGGCGGCAGAACGGCGCGTGGCAGGAGTCGCCGCTGGTCGGTGTGGATGGCCTGCTGAAACAGCATCAGGCCAACGCGACTGCCGCGTTCCGGCTCGGCGAGCGGCCGTTTCTCGAACTCGTGAACGTGCGCGGCGATACGCGCGACGCGGCGTTCATCCGTGCGGTGGAACAGGTGATCGGCTGCAAGCCGCCGGAGAAGGCAAACACCGTCGCGCGCGGCAACGGCTACGACATGCTGTGGCTCGGCCCGGACGAATGGCTCGTGCGTTCGGAGGCCGCGCATGATGCGACGCGCACGGCGCCGTTGCTGGCGTTGCTCGGCGCGTCGTTCGCGGGCGTGTTCGCCTCGGCGGTCGATGTCGGCAGCGGCTATACGGTGCTCGAAATCAAGGGCACGCGGACGCGCGACGTGCTCGCGCGCGGCTGTCCGCTCGATCTGCATCCGAAACTATTCGGCGTGGGGCAGTGCGCGCAGAGCCATTATTTCAAGGCGTCGATCACGTTGCTGCCCACGGGCGCGGACAGCTTCGACATCGTCGTGCGCCGCAGCTTCGCGGATTACTTCGTCAGGATCATGCTCGACGCCGCCGAGCCGTTGATGTCCTGAGCGGGACACGATGGGCTTTGCCAATCGATGGCGGCCGGTGTGTGCGCGCCCCGGCCGCCGTTTTTTCCGTCTCTTCTTCCCCGTCTTCCGCCATGACGTCGACCCGGGTCGCCACCGCGCGTCTCACCGCGCGCGCGTGCGATGAGCACGATGCCAGTGCCGCGCTCGCGCTGCTCGATCAAAGCATCGCGCTGCGCCACCGCCGCATCGCGCTGATCCGTTATCTGCTCGCACGGCAACTCGGTGCGCCGCTCGAAGCGCGGCATCACGCGTACGTCGAAAAAGTCGCGGCCCGTCTGAGCGCAGAGGCGCTTGCGCGGATCGCCAGCGCCGCGCATGCGCGGCTGCGCACGTAGCGCCGAAACCTGGCGGCATGGCGGACGCGTCACGACGCCTCTGTTCCATCCCGACGACGCATTTCTTCTATGTGGCCGATTTATGTCGGCATCTACTGAGGACACAGTTTGCCCCATCCACGCGGAAGTCACCGCGTCAACCGCCGTATCCACGAGGGGATCACATGTCCACTGCTTTCCCGCTTCGCGCCAGCGCAGCCGCCCGGCTCGAACGCTTGCCGTTCTCCCGCTATCACCGAACCCTCTTCATCATCGTCGCGATCGCGTTCTTCTTCGATTCGGTCGACCTCGCCACGATGACCTTCGTGCTCGGTTCGATCAAGAACGAGTTCCATCTGTCGACCGCGACGACGGGGCTCGTCGCCAGTGCGAGTTTCTTCGGCATGGTGCTCGGCGCGGCCGTGGCGGGTCTGCTGGCGGATCGCTTCGGACGCCGGCCCGTGTTTCAATGGAGCATGGTGCTGTGGGGGCTGGCGTCGTATCTGTGTTCGACCGCGCAGAGCGTCGATGTGCTGATCCTGTATCGCGTGCTGCTCGGCGTCGGCATGGGGATGGAGTTTCCGATCGCGCAGACCTTGCTGTCGGAGTTCGTGCCCGCCGCATCGCGCGGCCGCCTGATTGCGCTGATGGATGGTTTCTGGCCGCTCGGCTTCATCACGTCGGGCGTGGTGTCGTATTTCGTGCTGCCGAACTTCGGCTGGCGCAGCGAGTTCGCGCTGCTCGCGATTCCGGCGGTGTTCGTGCTGATCGTCCGCCGTGTGGTGCCCGAGTCGCCGCGTTGGCTCGAACATCGTGGCCGTCATGAGGAAGCCGATCGTATTCTCGCCGGCATCGAGGCCAAGGTGATGCGCTCGGCGAACGTGAGCCAGTTGCCAGCACCGGTGATGCTGGGGGAACCCGCGGCGGCGAAGGGCACTGGCGCGTTACGCGAAATCTGGAGCCTGGCGTACCGGCGTCGCACGATCATGGTCTGGACGCTGTGGTTCTTCGCATTGCTCGGCTTTTATGGGCTGACGTCGTGGCTCGGCGCGTTGATGCAGCAGGCTGGCTTCGCGGTGACGAAGTCCGTGCTGTACACGGTGCTGATTTCTCTCGGCGGCGTGCCCGGCTTCATCTGCGCGGCGTGGCTCGTAGAGCGCTGGGGCCGCAAGCCGACCTGTATCGCGTCGCTCGCGGGCAGCGCGGTGATGGCGTACGTCTACGGGCAAACGGCGCTCCATGTGCAGACGCCGGGGCTGCTGATCTGTGCCGGACTCGCGATGCAGTTCTTCATGTTCTCGATGTGGGCGGTGCTGTACACGTACACCCCCGAGCTTTACGGCACCGGCGCGCGGGCGACCGGATCGGGCTTCGCGTCCGCGGTCGGCCGGGTCGGCTCGCTCATCGGTCCTTATGTCGTGGGCGTCGTGCTGCCGGTCTTCGGACAGGGCGGTGTGTTCTCGCTGGGCGCGATGTGCTTCGTGGTCGCCGCGGCGGCGGTGTGGATACTCGGGATCGAAACGCGTGGCATGGCGCTGGAAACACTCATGTCCGAAGCGGTCGAAGCCGATGCGCGCAGCGCGTTGACCGCTGTGCGGGAATGAAAGTCACGGGACGGAGCGCGCCGCACGCGACCGTACCCCGTCCCGTCGTACTCAATCCATCAATGCTCGCCGCCATCCAGCGCCGTGAGGATCTGATGCGCGGCGCTCACGCGCGCCTCGTTCGGGAAATTGCGGTTGGCGAGCAGCACGATGCCAATGCGCTTTTGCGGCACGAAGGCGACATACGCGCCGAAGCCATTGGTCGAACCGGTCTTGTTGATCCAGACATTCTGCTGCGGCTGCAGCGGTGGTTTGATTTCGGTCGCCGGCTTGCCGTCGAGGACCATTTCCGCCGAATTGCCGGCCAGCAAGGTCGGCAGCGCGACTGGATACGGGTACTGCTCCCAGATCAGATCCTGGGTCAACACGCCCGCCTGGAAATAGCCGGTATGCGTGTCCGTGATCGCACGCTGGAGCTGGCTGTCGAGCGGAAGCAGGTTCATGTTCGCCTGCACGTAACGCAGCATATCGGCGGCGGTCGACTTCACCCCGTACGCTTCGGCGGCAATCACGCCGCCCGTCAGGCGCACGGGCGCACCGTCTTTGGCATAGCCCTGCGCGTAGTCCGGCATCTTTGCCGCGGGGACGTCGATGTAGGTGCTCTTCATGCCGAGCGCCGGAAACACGCGTTGCTGCATCAGCGTGGTGAAGTCCTGCCCCATGCTTTTCGCGGTGATCAGGCCCAGGGTACCGATGCTGGGATTGGAGTAGGTGCGGAACGTGCCGGGCGGATGAGTGGGCTGCCAGTCGTGGAAGTACTGCAGCAATTGCGTGTCGTTATGGATTTCGTCGGGCACCTGGAGCGGCAGACCGCCGGGCGTGTGCGTGCCGAGGTTCAGCAGGCTCACTTTGCCGAACGGCCGGCCACGCAGCGTCGGCAGATAGCGCTCCGTGCCGTCCGCCAACGACAGCTTGCCGTCGAGCTGCGCATATGACGCGAGCGTCGCCGTGAAGGTCTTGCTGACCGAGCCGAGTTCGAACAGCGTGTCGCGTGTGACCGGCTTGCCGGTTTGCGTCGATGCGACGCCGTAGTTGTACACGTAGGGCTTGCCGTCGTCGATCACGCCAACCGCCATGCCGGCGATATGGTACTTCGCCATCAGCGGCCGGATCGCCGCATCGACGGTGGCTTGGCGTTGCGCGGCGGCGGGCTCGGCCGCGTGACCGGCGGGTGAGATCGCGGACAGCGTGAACAGCGCGAACGTCGCGGTTGTTATCAGTTTGAGCGCTCGGGTCTTCATTGCAAACGGGTCCTCGGTCGGGGAGTGTGAGTCGGCGGATCGGCGATTCGGCTGAGGCAGCACTATCGGGCTTTTGCGAAACGCTGGCAAACGAGGATATGTTGCGCGGGGGTAAAGAAAAAGTTGTGGGCCGCAGCGCGAGCGATGCCGGCGTTGTCGGTTGTGGCCAAACGCGTGTCGGGTTCGGCACAGGTGCCGCTGCGAGCGGCCGCTACGCTGGTGGAACGGCGCGCCATGCAGCGTGCGGGCGCGCCGCTCACGAACATGGAGACGAGACAATGAGCAGCAATCGCGGCGTCGTGTATCTGGGGCAGGGCAAGGTCGAAGTGCAGTCGATCGACTATCCGAAGATGGTCGATCCACGTGGCCGTTCGATCGGCCATGGCGTAATCCTGAAGGTGGTGAGCACGAATATCTGCGGCTCCGATCAGCACATGGTGCGTGGTCGCACGACCGCCGAGGTCGGCCTCGTGCTCGGGCACGAGATTACCGGCGAAGTGATCGAGGTAGGGCGCGACGTCGAAACGCTGAGCGTCGGCGATCTGGTGTCGGTGCCGTTCAACGTGGCCTGCGGACGCTGCCCGACCTGCAAGGCACAGCATACCGGCGTGTGCCTGAACGTCAATCCGTCGCGCGCGGGCGGCGCGTATGGCTATGTCGACATGGGCGGATGGATTGGCGGCCAGGCCGAATACGTACTCGTGCCGTATGCGGACTTCAATCTGCTGAAATTCCCGGACCCGGCGCAGGCGATGGCGAAGATCCGCGACCTGACCTGCCTGTCCGACATTCTGCCGACCGGCTATCACGTCGCGGTGATGGCCGGCGTGAAGCCCGGCGCCACAGCCTATATCGCGGGCGCTGGACCGGTCGGCATGGCGGCGGCCGCGTCGGCACGCCTGCTGGGGGCGGCCTGCACGATCGTCGGCGACATGAACGAGGCGCGCCTCGCGCACGCGCGCAAGATGGGCTTCCAGACCATCGATCTGTCGAAGGACGCGACGCTCGGCGAACAGATCGAGCAGATCCTCGGCAAGCCCGAAGTGGATTGCGCGGTGGACTGCGTCGGCTTCGAAGCGCACGGTCACGGCAGCAGCGGCTCACACGAGGAAGCCCCGGCCACGGTGCTCAATTCGCTGATGGAAATCACCCGCGCGGCCGGCGCGATCGGCATTCCCGGCCTCTACGTGACCGACGATCCCGGCTCGGCCGACGCCGCCGCACGCAAGGGCAGTCTCAGTTTGCGCTTCGGCCTGGGCTGGGCCAAGTCGCATTCGTTCCACACCGGGCAGACGCCGGTCATGAAGTACAACCGCAATCTGATGCAGGCGATCCTGTGGGATCGTTTGCCGATCGCCGATATCGTCAACGTGACGGTGGTATCGCTCGACGATGCGCCCGAGGGCTATCGGCAATTCGACGGCGGCGCGCCGAAGAAGTTTGTGATCGACCCGCATGGGCTTTTGAAGGCGGCTTGAGGTTCGCCAGCCGCCAGAGTGCCGCCGAAGCGCTGGGTGGGCTGCCGGTCCACGCAGCGCGTTGTCTTACGCACGCGCTGAACGGGTACGCCGTTCAGCGCGTATCTTCATTGATCAAGCCGCCAGCACTGGCGCATTGGACAGCGAAGGCGCCTGGCTGCGGCGCTCGCGCGTCGGCGCGGTGCCGAACGCATCGCGATAGCTCTTCGAGAAGTGGCAGGCCGACTGGAAGCCACACGCCATCGTGATGTGCATGATCGACATGTCGGTCTGCAATAGCAGCTCGCGTGCGCGCCGCAGGCGCAGCGTCAGGTAGTAATGCGTCGGCGTCATGCCCAGGTGCTCGCGGAACAGCCGCTGCAACTGCCGTTGCGACATGCCGGCGAGCCGCGCCAGTTCCTCGCGCGACAGCGGCTCCTCGATGTTGTTCTCCATCAGCGAGATAACTTCGAACAGCGACTTGTTGGCCGAGCCGAGCCGCGCGACCAGCGGCATCTTCTGCTGCGCGCTGGTGTCGCGCACGTGTTCGACGATGAACTGCTCGGCGATCTGCGTGACGCGCGCGGTACCGACGCGCGGCGAAATCAGGTTCAGCATCATGTCGAGCGGCGCGACGCCGCCGGTGCAGGTCACCCGATCCCGATCGATCACGAACAGCTCTTTCAGAAAGCGCGTGTCGGGAAACTCCTCCTTCAGCGCCGACATGTTTTCCCAATGAATCGCGCATGCATAACCGGTCAGCAGACCGGCGCGCGCGAGCGCATAGGTGCCCGTGCACAGACTGCCCAGCACGCAGCCCATGCGCGCGAAACGGCGCAGCGCGGACAGATGCTCGGCGGTGGTCGAGCGCTGCACGTCGATGCCGCCGACCACGAACACGATATCGGGTTGCCCGACGCATTCGACCGGACCCGTATCGACAGAAAGCCCGTTGCTCGCCATGACCGGGCCGCCGACGGGACTCACGATCGACCAGCGGTAAAGCGTCTGACCCGTCAGGTAGTTCGCCATGCGTAGCACTTCGATCGCGTTGGTGAACGCGATCATCGTGAAGTTGGGAACCGGCATGAATGCGAAATGCGACAACGATGCCGTGCGATCGATGGACATGGGAACGGGGAATCCTGATTTGAATGTCGCGTCGCCGTGGGGCAGGCGACTATCTCAATTCTGAATATCAGGGCAACTACCGTGCCATCCGGCTAAACCCTTGGATGCTGCGCACAAAGCGTGGAAAGGCTAAGCAATTGACTGATCAAATCGCTTCCACGCGGCACCAGAACGGCGCCGCGACGGCGGTACGGCGCACCCGAACGGCGCAGTAAGACTGCCTTGTAGTGCAGCCCCGCGCAGGCGGACTGCGCCGACTTGTCGAAAAAGGACGCGCATGGCGGAAAAGGCAAAGAACGCGTCTGAATTCGTAAATCGACGCGCGGGCCGACCGTCAAGAATAGATCCAAGGCAAAGCGGCGGCGCGATCCGCCGGCAACCCGCAACAGCCTCCCGTCAACGTTCTTACGGACCTTCCATGTCGAACCCGAATCCCTTCTTCGAAGACTCGCTGCCGGCGCGCGATCCGGCGGTGCGCGGCGCCATTCTGAAAGAGCTCGAGCGTCAGCAGTCGCAAGTCGAGCTGATCGCGTCGGAAAACATCGTGTCGCGCGCCGTACTCGACGCGCAGGGCTCGGTGCTGACCAACAAATACGCGGAAGGGTATCCGGGCAAGCGCTACTACGGCGGTTGCGAATACGTCGACGAGATCGAGACGCTCGCGCTCGATCGTATCAAGCGACTGTTCGACGCGAAGTTCGCCAACGTGCAGCCGCATTCCGGCGCGCAGGCGAACGGCGCGGTGATGCTCGCACTGACGAAGCCGGGCGATACGGTGCTCGGCATGTCGCTCGACGCGGGCGGGCATCTGACGCACGGCGCGAAGCCCGCGTTGTCGGGCAAGTGGTTCAACGCGGTGCAGTACGGCGTGCGGCGCGACACGATGCTGATCGACTACGAGCAGATCGAGGAACTGGCGCAACAGCACAAACCGACACTGCTGATCGCGGGCTTCTCCGCCTATCCGCGCACGCTCGACTTCGCACGGCTGCGCGCAATCGCCGACGGCGTCGGTGCGAAGCTGATGGTGGACATGGCGCATATCGCCGGTGTGATCGCGGCCGGCCGTCACGACAATCCGGTCCCGCATGCGCACGTGGTCACGTCGACCACCCACAAGACCTTGCGCGGTCCGCGCGGCGGTTTCGTGCTGACCAACGACGAAGAGATCGCGAAGAAGATCAACTCCGCCGTGTTCCCCGGCTTGCAGGGCGGCCCGCTGATGCACGTGATCGCCGGCAAGGCGGTCGCGTTCGGCGAGGCGCTGCAGCCGGGCTTCAAAACCTATATCGACGGCGTGCTCGCGAACGCGCGGGCGCTCGGCGACGTGCTGAAAGCGGGCGGCGTCGATCTGGTGACGGGCGGCACCGACAACCATCTGCTGCTGGTCGATTTGCGGCCGAAGGGGCTCAAGGGCAATCAGGTCGAACAGGCGCTGGAGCGCGCGGGCATCACCTGCAACAAGAACGGCATTCCGTTCGATACGGAGAAGCCGACGGTCACGTCCGGCATTCGTCTCGGCACGCCGGCGGGCACGACGCGGGGCTTCGGCGTCAGCGAGTTTCGCGAGGTCGGGCGTCTGATCGTCGAGGTGCTCGATGCGCTGCGCGCGTCCCCCGAAGGCGACGCCGCAACCGAACAACGTGTGCGCCGCGAGATTTTCGCGCTGTGCGAGCGCTTCCCCATTTACTGAGTACGCGTGGAGCAAACGATGAGTCAACTGCACGAGAACAGCATCATCATCGACGGGCTGAACATTTCGAAGTTCGAGCGCTCGGTGTTCGAGGACATGCGCAAGGGCGGCGTCACCGCCGTGAACTGCACGGTGTCGGTCTGGGAAAGCTTTCAGAAGACCGTCGACAACATCGCCGAAATGAAGCAGCAGATCCGCCAATACAGCGAGATCCTCACGCTGGTGCGCACCACCGAAGACATTTACCGCGCGAAGAAAGAGAACAAGACCGGCATCATCTTCGGCTTCCAGAACGCGCATGCGTTCGAGGACAACCTCGGCTATATCGAGGCGTTCAAGGATCTCGGCGTCAACGTGGTGCAGCTTTGCTACAACACGCAGAACCTCGTCGGCACCGGCTGCTACGAGCGCGACGGCGGTCTCTCGGGTTACGGGCGCGAAGTGATTCAGGAGATGAACCGCGTCGGCATCATGGTCGATCTGTCGCATGTGGGCGGCAAGACCTCGTCGGAGGCGATCGCGGCGTCGAAGAAACCGGTCTGCTATTCGCATTGCTGCCCGTCGGGGCTCAAGGAGCATCCGCGCAACAAGACCGACGAGCAGCTGAAGGAGATCGCCGATGCGGGCGGCTTCGTCGGCGTGACGATGTTCGCGCCGTTCCTGAAGCGCGGCCCCGATGCGACCGTCGAAGATTACCTCGAGGCGATCGAGTACGTGGTGAATCTGATCGGCGAGGACCAGGTGGGAATCGGCACCGATTTCACGCAGGGCTACAGCACCGAGTTCTTCGACTGGATCACGCACGACAAGGGCCGTTATCGCCAGTTGACGAACTTCGGCAAGGTCGTGAATCCCGAAGGCATTCGCACGATCGGCGAGTTTCCGAACCTCACCGCAGCGATGGAACGCGCCGGCTGGAGCGAGACGCGCATCCGCAAGATCATGGGCGAGAACTGGGTACGGGTGTTCGGCGAAGTCTGGAAGGTGTGAGCCTTCTTACAGCGGATAAAAACGGAGTTCCCACATGCAACCTCAACTGCCCATCGATGTGAATCCGGACACCGGCGTCTGGACCACCGACGCGCTGCCGATGCTCTACGTGCCGCGTCATTTCTTCACCAACAACCACGTCGCCGTCGAGGAGGCGCTCGGCCGCGACACGTACGCCGAGATTCTCTACAAGGCCGGCTACAAGTCCGCCTATTTCTGGTGCGAGAAGGAAGCGAAACAGCATGGCCTCACCGGCATGGCGGTATTCGAGCACTACCTGAACCGTCTGTCGCAGCGCGGCTGGGGCCTGTTCAGGATCATCGAGGCCGATCCGGCGAGCTCGCATGTGCGGATCGAACTACGGCACTCGTCGTTCGTGCTCGCGCAACCGGGCAAGACCGGCAAGCTCTGCTACATGTTCGCCGGCTGGTTCGCGGGCGCGATGGACTGGGTCAACGACACCGCGCCCGACGGCGCGCGCAAGGGCCCGCCGTCGCAATCGAAAGAAGCAAGCTGCGCGGCGGAGGGACACGAGTACTGCGTATTCGAAGTGTCGCCGCTGGCGTCAATCTAATCCGAGCATTCCGAGGTCGATCGCGATGCGTTACCCGAACCTTTTCAAGCCGCTCACGTTGAACAAGCTGACGCTGCGCAACCGCATCGTCAGTACCGCGCACGCGGAGGTTTACGCGGAGCCGGGCGGCCTGCCCGGCGACCGCTATATCCGCTACTACGAGGAAAAGGCCAAGGGCGGCGTCGGACTCGCCGTGTGCGGCGGGTCGAGCCCGGTGTCGATCGACAGCCCGCAAGGCTGGTGGAAGTCGGTGAACCTCGCCACCGACAGGATCGTCGATCCGCTCGCGCGGCTCGCCGAAGCGATGCACGCGCATGGCGCGAAGATCATGATTCAGGCCACTCACATGGGACGCCGCTCGGCGTTCCACGGCGAGCACTGGCCGCATCTGATGTCGCCGTCGGGAGTGCGCGAGCCGGTGCATCGCGGCAACGCGAAGATCATCGAGGTCGAGGAGATTCGCCGCATCATCGGCGACTTCGCGGCGGCGGCGAAGCGGGTGAAGGATGCGGGCATGGACGGCATCGAAATTTCGGCCGCCCACCAGCATCTGATCGACCAGTTCTGGAGCCCGCGCACCAACTTCCGTACCGACGAATGGGGCGGCTCGCTCGAAAACCGCCTGCGTTTCGGCGTCGAAGTATTGCAGGCGGTGCGCGCGGCGGTGGGCGCCGACTTTTGCGTCGGCCTGCGCATGTGCGGCGACGAATTTCATGAAGACGGGCTCGATCACGAACAACTGAAGGAAATCGCCCAGGCGATGAGCGAGAGCGGTCTGATCGATTATCTCGGCGTGATCGGTTCCGGCGCGGACACCCACAACACGCTCGCCAACTGCATGCCGCCGATGGCGCTGCCGCCCGAGCCGTTCGTGCATCTGGCGGCCGGTATCAAGCAGGTCGTCAAGGTGCCGGTGATGCACGCGCAAAGCATTCGCGACGCGGGCCAGGCCGAGCGGCTGCTCGCGAGCGGCATGGTCGATCTCGTCGGCATGACGCGCGCACAGATCGCCGATCCGCATATGGTCATCAAGATCCGCGATGGCCGCGAGGACGAAATCAAGCAGTGCGTCGGCGCGAACTACTGCATCGACCGTCAGTACAACGGGCTCGACGTGCTGTGCGTGCAGAACGCCGCGACCTCACGCGAAGCGACGATGCCGCACGTGATCGCGAAGTCGCGCGGACCGAAGCGCAAGGTCGTCGTGGTCGGCGCGGGGCCGGCGGGGCTCGAAGCGGCGCGCGTCGCGAAGTTGCGCGGTCACGACGTGGTGCTGTTCGAGAAGAACGATCACGTCGGCGGCCAGATCATGCTGGCGGCGAAAGCGCCGCAGCGCGAGCAGATGGCGGGCATCGTGCGCTGGTTCGACATGGAGACGAAGCGCCTCGGCGTGGACCGCCGCCTCGGTGTCGCCGCCGACGAGCGGACCATCATGGCCGAGAAGCCCGACATCGTCGTGCTCGCCACCGGCGGTTCGGCGTTCACGTCGCAGGTCGCGGCGTGGGGTGTCGACGCGGGGCTCGCGGTCAGTTCGTGGGACGTGCTGGCCGGCAAGGTCGAGCCGGGCAAGAACGTGCTCGTGTACGACGGCGTCAGCACGCATGCGGGCGCGGGCGTCGCGGATTTCATCGCGAGCCGTGGCGGCAACGTGGAGATCGTCACGCCCGACGTGAAGGTTGCCGACGACGTCGGCGGCACCACATTCCCGATCTTCTATCGCCGTCTGTACGCGCAAGGCGTGATCCATACGCCGAACTACTGGCTCGACAAGGTGTACGAGGAGGACGGCAAGAAGATCGCCGTGATCCGCAACGAGTACACCGAGGAGCAGGAAGAACGCGCGGTCGATCAGGTGGTGATCGAAAACGGCAGTACGCCGAACGATCAGCTTTACTGGAAGCTGAAGACTGAATCGGTCAATCGCGGGCAGGTGGACGTGCACAAGCTGTTCGCGTCCGAACCGCAGCCGTGTCTGGACGAGCAACTCGGCAATGGCCGCTTCCTGCTGTTCCGGGTCGGCGACTGCATCTCGATGCACAACATTCACGGCGCGATCTACGACGCGCTGCGCCTTTGCAAGGATTTCTGACGATGAGCCCCGTGTTTGTCATCACCGTCCTGCTGTGGGTGTCGGTGGCCGGTCTCGCATTCGCGCTGGCACGCCGCGCCGCCTACTGGCGCGAGGGCCGCGCGACCGTCGCGGGCGCCTACGGCTGGGCCAATCTGCTCGCGATCCCGAAGCGCTACTTCGTCGACCTGCATCATGTGGTTGCGCGCGACCCGTACATCGCACGCACGCACGTTGCGACGGCGGGCGGAGCGATCCTCGCGATGGCGCTCGTGTTCGTCAACTACGGCTTCGCGATCTACTCGCCGTGGCTCGACAAGCTGATCTTCGTCGCCGCGCTGGCGATGCTGATCGGCACGGTGTTCGTCTGGCGCCGCCGGCATGGCGCGAAAGCAGTGCCGGCGCGGCTCTCACGTGGGCCGTGGGATCAGTTGCCGCTGCTGCTGGGTTCGTTCGCGCTCGGTCTGGCATTGTTCATCGCATTGCCTGCGACGGCGATGTCCGGTGCGCTCGCGGTGATCGTTGCGCTGCTGATCGCGGCGGGCGCGTTCACGATGACGTTCGGCGCGGCGCGCGGTGGTCCGATGAAGCATGCGTTGGCAGGTCTGCTGCACCTCGCGTTTCATCCGCGTCAGGAGCGCTTTGCCGATGCCGCCGCGGCGCGTAACGCTCCCGACGCAGTGCCGCCCACGGCATTGAAAATGCCGCTGCTCGACGCGAAGGAATACGGCGTCGGCAAGCCGGTCGAATTCCGCTGGAACCAGTTGTTGAGCTTCGATGCCTGCGTGCAATGCGGCAAATGCGAAGCGGCGTGCCCCGCGTTCGCGGCGGGACAGCCGTTGAACCCGAAGAAGCTGATTCAGGATCTGGTGACGGGCATGGTCGGCGGCACCGACGCGCAATACGCGGGCAGCCCGACGCCGGGCATTCCGATCGGCAAGCATGGGGGCGCGCCGGGCAAGCCGCTCATTTCGACGCTGATCGAAGCGGACACGCTGTGGTCGTGCACGACCTGCCGCGCCTGCGTGCAGGAGTGCCCGATGCTGATCGAGCATGTCGATGCGATCGTGGACATGCGCCGCAATCAGACGCTCGTCGAAGGCAGCGTGCCGGGCAAGGGGCCGGCGACGCTCGCGAATCTGCGCGAGACCGGCAGCAGCAACGGCTACGACATCGGCGCGCGTTACGACTGGGCCGTCGATTTGCAGGTGCAGGTCGCGCAGCCGGGTCGTCATGTGGACGTACTGCTGATCGCCGGCGAAGGTGCTTTCGACATGCGCTATCAGCGCACGCTGCGCGCGCTCGTCAAGCTGCTGAACCGCGCGGGTGTCGATTACGCGGTGCTGGGCGGCGTCGAAACCGATACCGGCGACACCGCGCGGCGTCTCGGCGACGAAGCCACGTTCCAGCAACTGGCCCGTACGCTGATCGGCACGCTCGCGCAGTACTCGTTCGCACGCATCGTCACCGCCGATCCGCATGTGCTGCATAGCCTGCGCAACGAGTATCGTGCGCTCGGCGGCTTCTATCAGGTGCAGCACCACACGGCGCTGATCGACGAACTGATCGCGAGCGGCAAGCTGTCGCCGCGCGTGGCCGCCGCCGTGGCGGAACGCAACATCACGTATCACGACCCGTGCTATCTGGGCCGTTACAACGGTGAGACGGAAGCGCCGCGCCGTGTGCTGAAGAGCATCGGCATCAAGGTGGTCGAGATGGAGCGACACGGGATGCGCGGGCGCTGCTGCGGCGGTGGCGGCGGCGCACCGTTGACCGATATCCCCGGCAAACGGCGGATTCCCGACATCCGTATCGATGACGCGCGCGCAAGTGGCGCGGAGATCGTCGCGGTCGGCTGCCCGAATTGCACGGCGATGCTCGAAGGGGTAGTGGGGCCGCGCCCGGAAGTACTTGACGTGGCCGAACTGGTCGCCGCGGCGCTGGAGTAACGCGATGATGAATACGCTCAAACGAATCGATCCGCGCCGGCCGTTCACGGTGACGGCGCAGGGACTCCGGCGCATCACGCTCGGCGCCGTTGGCGTGGCGGATGCCGGCGGCAGTGCGTCGCTAGCTGAAGCGCGTCACGCCGCGCATCACGAACAGCCGAAGCCGCGCCGCACGACGGCCACGCCGCACCATGTGCTGCTGGTGGCGGCGCACGCGGATCGGGGCGCGCTCGATGAACATGCGCGCCAAACGCTTGCCGCCGCCGCGCTGATCGCGGACTTGCAAGCCGAAGTCGTGCTGCTCGTGTTTGGCGAATTCACCGGCGATGCCGCCGCGCTCGGCGCCGACAAGCTGATCGAATTGCCGATGTTCGATCGCCGCACCTACGCGCCGGACGATGAGCTGAATGCGCTGGCGGCCTGCGTCGCAGCCTACGCGCCCGCCCACGTCTTTCTGCCCGACAACGCGACCGGCGACGGCGACCTGGGCCGCCGTTATGCGTCGGTGGCCGATGCAAGCGTCGCGACGCACGTCGTCGAGATCGACGCAGCGCACGTGTCCACCTATATCCGCGCGAATACGGCGCTCGCCAGCCGCGCGCTGCCCGAAGTCGTGCTGCTCGCACCGAATGCGGTCGATCCGAAGCTGCCGTTCGTCGGCGCTGGCGAACGGGTCGCGTGGCGCTTCGAGCGGGAGGCGGATAGCCCGGTCGCGCAACGCGCAATACGCGATCTCGGCATCGACGAAATCGATGCGGCGCAAGTCGCGCTGGAAGAGGCGGACTTCATCGTATCGGCGGGCAACGGCGTGAGCGACGTACCCGCGTTCGAGCGGCTCGCGACGACCCTCGGCGCGGCGATCGGCGCGAGCCGGGTCGCCGTCGACGACGGCAAGTTCACGCGCGACAAGCAGATCGGCGCGACCGGCAAGACCGTCGAGGCGAGCGTGTATATCGCGTTCGGCATCTCCGGCGCCGTTCAGCATCTGCAGGGCATCAAGGATTGCCGCCATGTGATCGCGGTCAATCTCGACGCGAGCGCACCGATCGCCAAGCGCGCGAATCTGACCGTGATCGCGGACGCGCAGGAAACCATCGCGGCGCTCAACGAAGCCGCGGCCGCGGCGCGCGGCGCGCGCGCCACCTCGGCCGCACTGCTGCAGCCGGGCAAGCTTGCCGAAGGAGTGCTCGCATGAAGATTGCCGTGCTGGTTTCAATCGGACGTCATCCGGTCAGCGGCGTCGCGCGCTACAGCCGCAATGATGCGGCGGCGTTGACGCTGGCGCTGTCGCTCGCGAGAGCGCATGGCGCGACGCTCGACGTGCTGCATGCGGGCGATCCGTCGAACGCTGCATTGAACGAATATCTGGCGCTCGGCGCGCATTCGGTCGAAGTGCTGGAGATGCCACCCGACGCCGATCCGGCGCCACAACTCGCCGCGCGTTTGCGTGGCTACCAGCTGGTGCTGACCGGCACGCGCGCCGAAGGCGGCTTCGATAGCGGCATGTTGCCGTATCGCGTCGCGCATGCGCTGGCGGTACCGCTCGTCGGCGCCGCCGTCGATCTGGCGGTGCGCGACGGTTGCGCGCAGGTCCGTCAGTTCATGCCGAAGGGCCTGCGACGGCGCGTCGAAGTGCGGCTGCCCGCGTTGATCGCCGTGCATCCGCTCGCGAACGCCGCGACGTCGTACGCATATGCGCGGCTGCGCGAGGGCAAGATCGAGCGCACCGCCGCGCCGGGCGCCGCCGCGCCGCACGGCATTCCTCCCGAACAGTCCGCATGGGCCATCGGCCCCGCCACCGCGAAACCAGTGCGGCTCGCCGCCGTCGAAAAGCGCTCGGGCCACGCCCGCATGCTGTCGGCGACGACGACCGAGAGCCGCGGCGGCAGCGTCGTAATTGAAGGGAGTTCCGTCGAAAAAGCACAAGTGATCCTCGCGTATTTGCGCGAGCATCAACTGGTGGATTACTGAATTCCGGCTCGGGCCAGCATGCGACCAGGAGGGCCTGGCGCGGCGCCAGACGTGACACGCAACGGAGCACACAATGAAAGTTTCCGCAGACGTTCGCGCAATGATCGAACGCCGCAAGCAGAATTACACGCTGGAAGCGCCGTTCTATACGAGCGAGGAAATATTCGCGCTCGATATCGACGCGATTTTCCGCCAGCACTGGATTCAGGTCGCGGTCGAGCCCGACGTGCCCGAGCCCGGCGACTACGTGACGGTCGAGATCGGCAACGACTCGATCCTGATCGTGCGCGACGACGACATGCAGGTGCGCGCGTTTCATAACGTCTGCCGCCATCGCGGCGCGCGTCTGTGCAATACCGGCAAGGGCTCGCTCGGCAATATCGTCTGTCCGTATCACAGCTGGACCTACAGCCTGAACGGCGACCTGATGTTCGCTGAGCACATGGGCGAACAGTTCGACCGCTGCAAACATAGCCTGAAAGCGGTGCATGTCGAGAATCTCGCCGGACTGATTTTCATCTGCCTCGCCGAGCAGCCGCCCGCCGATTTTTCCGTGATGCGCGCCGCAATGGAACCGTATCTGTTGCCGCACAATCTGGCCGGCTGCAAGATCGCCGCGTCGATCGACATCATCGAGGAGGGCAACTGGAAGCTGACGATGGAGAACAATCGCGAGTGCTATCACTGCGTCGCGAACCATCCTGAGCTGACCATCTCGCTGTACGAATACGGCTTCGGTTATCAGCGCACACCGGCGAACGAGGAGGGCATGGCCGCGTTCGAGGCGACGGTCGCGCGCCGCACCGCGCAATGGGAGGCGATGCAGTTGCCATCGGCGGAAATCGAGCGCCTCGCCGATCTGGTCACCGGGTTTCGCACGCAACGTCTGCCGCTCGATCGCGACGGCGAATCGCAGACGCTCGACGCGAAGGTCGCCTCGAAGAAACTGCTCGGCGGTTTCAAGGAGGCCGATCTCGGCGGCTTGTCGTTCTGGACCCAGCCGAATTCGTGGCATCACTTCATGAGCGACCATATCGTCAGTTTCTCGGTGATTCCGCTGTCGGCCGGCAAGACGCTGGTGCGCACGAAATGGCTCGTGCACAAGGACGCGCGCGAAGGCATCGATTACGACGTCGACAATCTGACCGCCGTGTGGCGCGCGACCAACGACCAGGATCGCGCGCTCGTCGAATATTCGCAGCGCGGCGCGACGAGCAGCGCGTATGAGCCGGGTCCGTATTCGCCGTTCACCGAAGGACTCGTCGAAAAGTTCTGCGAATGGTATATCGGCCGTCTCGCGGATTACGACGCGAACCCGCGAGCAGCGCACGACGAGAAAGTCGTGTCGTTCGCGCGCTGAGTGCAACACCGCAATGACGAGCGGGGGGACAACCATGATGCGCGATCAGGCCATGTTTCAACCGGACATCGAGCAGACTTCACAGAATCCAGCCGGCGCGGCGAGCCGCGTCACGCAGCCGCGCTTCTGGGATGCGCTGCCGGCGCGCTGGAGCAGTGATTCCGACGACACGCTGGAGTGCTGCCAGGTTCGCAGCGAAACGCACGACGTGAAGAGTTTCTTCTTCCGCGCGCCATCCGGCCGGGCGTTCGTGTTCGAGCCGGGGCAGTTCATTACGCTGGAGCTGGAGATCGACGGCGAGCGGGTCAATCGCTGCTATACGATCTCGTCGCCGCCCACGCGGCCCCATACGATTTCGATCACCGTGAAGCGCGTGCCGGGCGGCCCGGTGTCCAACTGGCTCCACGACAATCTGCATGCGGGCATGCAGGTGCGCGTGCTGGGGCCTGCCGGTGAGTTCACCTGCGCGCGGCATCCGGCGCGCAAGTTCCTGTTTTTGTCGGCGGGCTCGGGCATCACGCCGCTGATGTCGATGAGCCGCACGCATCATGAACTCGGCGAGGACAGCGATATCGTCTTCGTGCATAGCGCGCGCACGCCGGACGACATCATCTTCGCGCGCGAGCTCGATCTGATCGCCGCGAATCAGGCGCATTTCCGCACAGCGTTCGTTTGTGAGCGCGTGGGCGCGCGCACCAATTGGCCCGGCATCACCGGCTTTCTGACGCTGCCGCTGCTGAAGCTGATTGCACCGGATTTTCTGGAGCGGGAAATTTTCACCTGCGGCCCCGCGCCGTATATGCAAGCGGTGCGCAAACTGCTCGACGAGGGCGGCTTCGACCGCCAGCACTATCACGAGGAAAGCTTCTCGTTCGAGACCGTCAGCGAGGTGGCCGCGCAATTGACCGAAGCGCAGGTCGCGGACGCGCTGCGCGAAGCGCCGGCGGCGCCGGTCGAAACCGGAACACGCTACAAGGTGAGCTTTACGCGCAGTCATCGCGAGATCGAGTGCGGCGCCGGCCAGCATGTGCTCGAAGCGGCGAAGCAGGCGGGCGTGCGGCTGCCGGCGTCGTGCACCCAAGGCATGTGTGGCACCTGCAAGGTGAAGCTCGTGTCGGGCGAAGTGGCGATGAAGCACGCGGGCGGTATCCGTCAGCGCGAGATCGATCAGGGCATGGTGCTGCTGTGCTGTAGCAGGCCGCTGAGCGATCTCGTCGTCGACAAGTAATACGACTGACAACACCACAAGAACACGGCAAATACTGCGCGGATTTGCGTGGAAGTCGCATGTGGACAACTGCATGTCGCAAAACAACGCTACCCGGCAATTCTGGTTGGCGATTCTAAATGCGCGATCTGCGGTTCGATGGCAAACGCGTCAATGGGCAAATGTATCAACGGGAGAACGTCGATGAGACTGATCGGAAAGGTAGTGGTGGCAAGCGCGTTGGGGGTGATGCTGGCGGCGGTCAGTGCGGGCGTGTCGGCCGATTCGAAGCCGACCATCAAGATCGGTTACGTGGAGGGCTGGGACGATAGCGTTGCGACGTCGAACGTGGCCGCCGAGGTGATCGAAAAGCGCCTCGGTTATCAGGTGCAGCTGGTGCCGGTCGCGGCCGGCGTGATGTGGCAGGGTGTGGCGCGCGGCGATCTCGACGCGACGCTGTCCGCGTGGCTGCCGGTCACGCACGGCGCGTACTGGAACAACTTCAAGGACAAGGTGGTCGACCTCGGGCCGAACTTCAACGACGCGAAGATCGGGCTGATCGTGCCGGACAACGTGGACGTGAAGAGCGTTGGCGATCTGCAGGCGAAGAAGGCGGAATTCGGCGCGCGCATCGTCGGCATCGACGCTGGGGCTGGCGTGATGCAGAAAACCAGCGAGGCGATCAAGGCCTATGGGCTCGACTATCAGCTGATGCCGAGTTCCGGGAGCGCGATGACCGCCGAACTGGCGCGCTCGGAGGCGGCCAGCAAGCCGATCATCGTGACCGGCTGGAAGCCGCACTGGATGTTCGCGAAGTACAAGCTGAAATTCCTCGACGATCCGAAGAAGGTGTTCGGTGAAGCGGAGCACGTCGATAGCGTGGTGAATCCGGAGCTCGAGAAAAAAGCACCGACCGTGGTCGCGTTCCTGAAGAAGTTCCAATGGAAGCCGGGCGAAATCGACGCGGTGATGCTGGCCACGCAGAACGGCGAAAAGCCGGCCGCGGCCGCCGACGCCTGGGTCAGCGCGCACTCGGATCGGGTGGATAGCTGGGTGAAGTAAGCCGGCAAGCGTTGGCGCAGCCTGATGAAACGCCGCTTTTCAGCGGCGTTTTCTGTTTACCTCAGCACGACGGTGCGCTCGCCGTTGATGAACACGCGCCGCTCGACGAACGCCTTCACCGCGCGCGCGAGCGTAATGCATTCGACGTCGCGTCCGGTCGTCAGCAGCCGTTCGGGGCTGTACGAGTGATCGACGGGTTCGACTCCCTGCTCGATGATCGGACCTTCGTCGAGATCGTCGGTAACGAAATGGGCGGTGGCGCCGATCACCTTGACGCCGCGCGCATGGGCCTGATGATACGGTTTCGCCCCTTTGAACCCGGGCAGGAACGAATGATGGATATTGATCGCGCGCCCGGCGAGCGCGCGGCTCGTTTCGGCGGACAGGATCTGCATGTAGCGCGCGAGAATCAGCAGCTCGGCGCCGGACGATTCGAACAGTTCGAGAAGTTGCGCTTCCTGTTGCGGCTTCGTGTCGGCGGTAATCGGCAGGTGATGGAACGGCAGGCCGTGCTGACGCGCGAGCGGTTCGAGATCGCGATGATTCGAGCCAATGCCGACGATGTCCATCTTCAGCTCGCCCATGCGCCAGCGAAACAGCAGATCGGCGAGGCAGTGTTCGAGTTTGGACACCATGATCAGGACCTTCGGCCGCACCGACAGATCGTGGATCGCCCACGTCATCCGGAAGCGTTCGGCGATCGGCGCGAATTCCTGCTTGAGCGTGGCGAGCTGCAGCGCGTCGTCGCGATCGACGTGGTGAAACACGCAGCGCACGAAAAAGCGCTCGCTGAGTTCGTCGTCGAATACGGTCAGTTCGTCGACATAGCAACGATGCCGTTCGAGAAAGCCGGCGACGGCGGCAACCTGGCCCGCCGCGCTCGGACACGCGACGGTGAGGACCCCTTGAGCAGGACGGGAAATGGCGGACATGAGCTCTCCACATTGACGATCAGGCGAGGCCGCGGGGCGCGGCGCGCATCGTCGCAGTAGAGCAAATCGGGCGATCGCGGGGATAGAAGCTAACCGCCGTTGCGCTGGAATGGGAACGCCAGGAGGATCTGCCGCACTAGTCCGCAGGGTCCGCCCCGAGCCTTCGCTTCAGCGTCTCGATCAGCGCGCGGACTTTCGCCGGCGGGTGACTCGTCGGCGGAAACACGGCCTGGATGCTCGCCGGCGCGGTTGCCCATTCGGGCAGCAGCCGGATCAGCCGTCCCGCCGCGACGTCGTCCGCGATCGAAAAATCCGTCAGCAGACCGATGCCGCCGCCCGCGAGCGTCGCCGCCCGGCAGGCATCGGCCGTGTTGACACGCAGCGCGGACGCGCAGCGCACGCTCGCGGTTTTACCGTCGACGTGCCGCAGATCGAGCGTCAACGGATGCGGCAGCACCGACAACGCGCAATAGGGCAGCGTCTCCAGCGCGGCCGGCGTGTTCGGCACGCCCCACGTGCGCAGGAACTCGGGACTCGCGACGAGCCACTTGACGAAGCTGCCGAGCTTCACCGCGCGATAGTTCGAATCCGCGAGACGACCAAGCCGGATCGCGACGTCGATGCCGTCGGCAATCAGATCGACGTAGCGGTCACTGCTCAGCAGCTCTACGTCGAGCTGCGCGTGCGTGCGGCGCAATTCGACCAGAGCGGGCGTGACGACGAGCGCGCCGTAGTCGTTCGGCGCGCTGACGCGCAGCGTGCCGCGCACCGGCGAGGTTTCTCCGCCGAGCGCGTTCAGCGCATCCTCGGTGGCGCGCAGAATTTTCACGCTCGCCTCGTAGAACGCGCGGCCCGCCTCGGTGACGCCGAGCCGCCGCGTGGTGCGCACCAGCAGGCTCGCGCCGACCTCCGCCTCGAGCCGCTGCATGTGCGTGCTGACCATCGTCTTCGCGAGTCCGAGCCGAGTCGCGGCGGCGCTCAGCGAGCCCGCGTCGATGACCGCGACGAAGATCGCGAGGCGGTTCAGGTTGACGTTGCGCACATCGGCCATGATCGATTGTCCATTCTCGCTTGACTGTGTTTCCCGGATTATCGGGCTTCCGCGCGACAGTGCCTACGCCCTATGCTGGGCGTGTCATTCAACCTGTCCGGAGACCTCCATGTCCGCCACCCGACCCGCCCAGCCTATCAAGCTCTATACGACACGGCTGTCAGGCCACGGTCATCGCGTGAAGCTGTTTCTGTCGCTGCTCGATCTGCCGTTCGAGGTGGTCGAGCTGGACATGAAGGCGGGCGAGAACCGCAAGCCCGAGTACCTCGCGCTGAACCCGTTCGGTCAGGTGCCGACGATTCAGGACGGCGAACTGACGCTGTTCGATTCGAATGCGATTCTCGTCTATCTGGCGAAGCGCTATGGCGATGCGTCGTGGCTGCCGGACGATCCGCTCGGCGCCGCGGCGGTGCAGCGCTGGCTGTCGCTCGCGGCGGGCCAGATCGCATACGGGCCGTGCGCGGCGCGGCTCGTTACCGTATTCGGCGCGCCGCTCGACCACGAGCGAGCAAAGCAGATCGCCGTCAAGCTGTTCGACGTGATCGACGCGGAGCTTGCCGGCAAGCCGTTCGTGGCCGGCGCGCACGTGACGATCGCCGATATCGCCGCGCATACGTATATCGCTCATGCACCCGAGGGCGGTGTGTCATTGCAGCCGTATCCGAACATTCGTGCATGGCTGAGTCGCGTGGAGGCATTGCCACGTTTCATCGCGATGCCGTCGACGAAGGCGGGTTTGCTGGCGGCGTGATACGCAGTTGGAGCCGCTTCAGATCTTGCAAGGGAGTCAGATCATGTCCGAGTTCATTCCGCTCAATAACTGGGGAGCCGACGTGTCGCCGTTTCATGCCGGCGAGCAGGATGCGCAGCAGCGCGCGGGTGTGCGTGACGTGGCGGAGTCGATGGGACGTCGGGGCATTCGCCGTTTCATGCCGGAGCAGCATCGCGAGTTCTTTGCCGCGCAACCGTTCCTCGTGATCGGCGGCGTCGATGCGAGCGGTCAGCCGTGGGCGACGCTACGCGCGAGTTCGCCGGGCTTCGTCACGTCACCGGATGCGCGCACACTGCGCATCGAAGGCGGCGCATTGGCGGGCGACCCGCTCGCCGCGGCGTGGCGCGAAGGCGCGCAGATCGGTGCGCTGGGCATCGAGCCGCGCACGCGGCGCCGCAATCGGGTGAATGGTGTCGTACGGTCGGTGCAAGGCGACACGTTGCAGTTCGAAGTCATGCAGAGTTTCGGCAATTGCCCGAAGTACATCCAGAGCCGTACGCCGTCTTTCATCGATCGGGACCCGGCCGCAACGCGCGCGCAGCCCGAGATCGCCGAGCGTCTGGCCAGTGCCGACCGCGAATTGCTCGCGAGCGCGGACACGCTCTTTATCGCCAGTGCGAATCTGAGCGAGGAAGCGGGGGTGGGGAAGGGTGTCGACGTTTCGCATCGCGGCGGCGCACCGGGCTTCGTGCGCGTGGACGACGCGACTACGCTGACCACGCCTGACTACAGCGGCAACCGCTTCTTCAACACGATCGGCAACCTCGTGCACGATCCGCGCGCGGGCCTGCTGGCCATCGACTTCGCAACCGGCGATCTGCTTTTTCTGGCGGTGCGAGCGGAGATCATCTGGGACGGCGACGAACTCGCGGCATTTGCGGGCGCGCAGCGGCTCGTGCGGTTCCATGTGGACGAAGTGCGCCGCAGCGGCGGCGCGTTGCCGTTCCAATGGTCGCAGGTCGAACTCGCGCCGCAGTTTCTGCCAAAGGTCCGGGAAAGCGCCTGAGCCGATGCGCACGCGCGTGCGTTAGCTGGGCGCGGCCGCCGTTCAGTGTGCATTTCGGCCGAGCCGGTAAGACACGCCAAGTCTGGTGGCCAGTTGCCATACATAGACCCGCGAGTAAGAAATGCCGAACTGACGGCTTATCAACTCGCGCATGCGCGCATTGCTCCAGCCATCGGAGTCGAAGCCATAGTCCCGCGGCGAGGCCCTCAGCGCCTCGGCCAACCAGTCCAGATCCGCCACCGCGAGCGCGGAATGGCGGCCGCCGACGCTCATGTTTCTGAGCGCGTCGAGCCCACCTTGCTCCAATAGCTTGCGATATCGTTCGACGGTGGTCTTTGCCATTCCCATCTGTTTCGCGACCTCGGCCGCAGCGATGCCGTCGAGCAGTTTCTTGCCCGCCGTGAGACGCCGTGCGACGGTCGGTAAATCGTCATTCGGTCGATGCATTGGAGAACTCCGCCGTTGGGTCGCTGACCGGGCTGCGATCGGTTGCCGGTGTAGACAGAGAAGAGTGCCACGCCACTTACAGATAATCGAAAATTCGCTCGCTGTGTCTATAAGAATAAAAAATCAATCGCGTCTTTCCTCTGATAGAAAACGACGTAATCCTCGGGTATGACGTTCGCGCTATGTTTTTCTTTCTCCATCGTAAAGATCTTCCTTGCGATTGAATTTCACGTTTGCTAACCTGATTGAACTGATTTAAACAAAACATCAAGCCGGCTTGGCTCGCGCCGATAGCCCGCAATACCGCTAAAGCCGCATAGAGCTTGGTGTCTGGGGTTGGTCAGTGCGCGCGGCATGCCGGAAGACTGAATCGTTTGAATGCGTGGATTTCTGTTTTGCGAATGCAATTCGAATGCATTTTTCGGTGTAGGGTGGTGTTCGCTGGAAATCTGCGAAAAATGGGTGCTGAAGATTGAAAACCGTTTTGCGGCGCTTTTCTAGGCGGATTATAGGGAAACGGGACATTCGCGCAGAGTGTCGCTGGAATCCCGACTCCAGTAACCATCTGCTTAATTTGACTGCGTCGCTCAATATCCGGAAATACTTTTTCGCCGGGCACCTTATGACTCAATACGCATAAAACGATCGAGGGTGGCAGGGCTTTCATCGGTGCCATTGGGCATCTGCCAGCAGGCGGTAAGGAGAATGACATGAACACGGATAAGACCCGCGATATCGCCGCGATGCTATTGCGTGCCGCCAGGCGCAAGAGACTCGTGTCTTATCAGGAACTGCACGCGCTTTTCGGTCGCGACGAACCGTTGCAAAGCCGTTATTGCGCGTTGGCGGACGCGGCGCGCTCGCTGAGCGATTGCGCGTCGCTCGACTACGGCTGCCTGATGAGCCTCGACAACGGCCTGCCGGGTGATGACTTCTTTAATCGTTTCAGGCACGACAGGCCGCATGAATACGAAAAGGTGATGGGTTTCGGATCGGCGGGACGCTCGACGATCAAGAAACGACTGATTGCGGATGCCGAGCGTCTGCGGGTGTTCGAACATGCATCGCAGACCGAGGCAAACGGGAACGCGGCGAACGCGTTGTGTCCGTACGCCGCGTCGAAATGCACGTAGCGCATGCGCAGTCTCCGAACGCGACGAGACGCTCGCGGGTCGAGAGAATATGCGAAACGTCTCTAAGCCACAATGCAATAGACAACGATTAAAAATCTGCTTGAGCAGCGACAGCGGTATTCGCGTTAGCTTGAAAGCTTATTCTCGTGGTTCGCCAAGAGAGATTTAACGATTGTCTAATTGCGGTATATGGCGCGCATGGAATCTCCCGGTCCGCGTGGAGGGTGGTAAGTCGTGAAGGATCTGATTGAGCGCGCGGTAAGGTCGAGATTAAATTGTCGAGGCAGTTTTGTTGACGATTACTGAACCGTCCAGCATCCGGGTGTCGATTGCGGTATGAAGGAGACGCGCGTTGGATGCCTCGCCATCGTGACTGGGCATCGTCGGTGGCCCAGTGGTGGCTGTCTTCGACGTATACGGCATTTGACATAAGATAAATTATCAACATCAATTCTGTAGGTCCCAAATAGAAATGTCGGGTTTCCGCTAAATAGAAATGTCGTGTTCTGGGTAATTTGACTGCCGGACATCCGCTCAGGGAGCCGGCGATGAACGCGACCGGGACGATCACGATGACGATGCGTGAGATCGATCGGCTGAAGGTTATTCAGGCCGTGACCGAGGCCCGGCTCAAGCCGGGCCAGGCCGCCGAACGCCTGGGGTTGAGCGTGCGCCAGATCGAACGGCTGGTGCTGCGTTACGACGCGGCCGGCGTGGCCGGGCTGGTGTCAGGCAAGCGTGGGCGTGCAGGCAACCACCAGCTGCCTGCTGGCAAGGCGCAGCGGGCGCTGGCGCTGATCCGCGAACGCTATGCGGATTTCGGGCCGACCTTGGCGCGCGAGAAGCTGCGGGAATGTCATGGCATCGAACTGGCGGTCGAAACGGTGCGCACGCTGATGATTGCCGCGGGACTGTGGGTGCCGCGCAGGGATCGCCCGCCGAAGGTGTACCAGCCGCGTAACCGCCGCGCGTGCCTCGGTGAACTGATCCAGATCGACGGCAGCGATCACCGCTGGTTCGAGGACCGGGCGCCCG
Organism: Paraburkholderia sp. BR13444; assembly: GCF_040948755.1. Lineage (NCBI taxonomy): Bacteria > Pseudomonadati > Pseudomonadota > Betaproteobacteria > Burkholderiales > Burkholderiaceae > Paraburkholderia > Paraburkholderia sp. BR13444. The sequence goes on from NZ_JBFPKM010000007.1 coordinate 68,425, forward strand.
CCTGCACGCTGCTGGTCTTCATCGACGACGCGACCGGACGGCTGATGACGCTGCACTTCACGGCGACGGAGTCGACCTTCGGCTATTTCGAGGCACTGTCGAAGTATCTGGGCGCACACGGCAAGCCGGTGGCGTTCTACAGCGACAAGGCCAGCGTCTTCTACGTGAAGCAACGCTCGGAGACGGCGGGCAAAGGCGTCACCCAGTTTGGCCGGGCGCTGTATGAGCTCAATATCGACGCATTCTGTGCCAACACGAGCCAGGCCAAGGGACGCGTGGAACGCGCGAACCAGACGCTGCAGGACCGGCTGGTCAAGGAGCTGAGGCTGCGCGGCATCAGCACGCGGGACGCCGCGAATGCGTATGCGCCCTCCTTCATCGCCGACTTCAACCGGCGCTTCGGCAAGCCACCCAGGAGCGACTACGATGCACACCGGCCGCTGCGCGACGACGAGGATCTGCGGCAGATCCTGGCCTACCGTGTCCCGCGCAGGATCTCGAATGCGCTGACGGTGCAGTACGACCGGGTGCTGTACCTGCTCGATGACACGCCCGCCAGCCGGGCGCTTATGCATGAATATGTCGAGGTCGTCGAGTATCCCGATGGCGTGATCGAGGTGCAGGCTCGCGGCGCGGTACTGCCGTACCGGCAATATGACCGCATCACCCATATCGATCAGGGCGCGGAGATTGAGAACAAGCGCCTCGCGGGCGCACTGGAAGTCGCCCGCCGCGTTCAGGCCATCCGCGACGATCGCCGGGCAGCGGGCTCTCCATCGCGCACGCACTGCGGCGAGCAGGTCCAGGCCAAGAAGGCGCTGATCGGGCTGAAGAAGCAGCGCGCAATCGAGGTCGCCGACCTTAATCAGGCGATTCTCGACGTCAGCACAAAAATGAGGGATGGACGGGGGGCGGCTTCGCCGCCCCACCCCAAAACCTTGAAAAAAGACAGGAAACAGCGAGAAAAACCCGACATTTCTATTTAGCTGGTACCACGACGTTTGAACTTGGCGGGGACAAATTCTGTAGGTCCCAAATAGAAATGCCGTGTTTCCGCTAAATGCAGATGTCGGGTTTGTGAACACCGGCGCGCATCGCGTCGCAGTCGCAGCCATTTTCAAATTCTCGTAACGTGATTTAGAAAAGCGGTCAGAGAAATCCGACTTCAGATTTAATGATCGGAATCAATCACCCGAGGGCTTTATGTACGCTGCCGCACATTGTGCGCGGCTAGTAGGGAATATTTTTCATTACGGTTGTAGAGCAAAAAAACGAATGGAAATCTGGGCTATGGACACCCTGACAGACGTGCGTGGGCACACTGAGACTAATCGGATTCAAATCGATCAAAGCGTCGCCTTGAAATCCTTTGATAACGTGATTCCCCAGGAGACGATCGCCGAAATCAACCAGTTTATCGACCATCTGTTTGACACCACCGCACCGCGCTCGCAATCCGGCGCGAAAATCGCCGAGATACTGCGTCGCGCTCAGGCCTTTCGCGAACTCGAGCAGTCGATCTGCGCGAATGCGCGCGCGATGGCCGCCAAAATCGGGCAAACAAACTTGCCGACCGAGCCGTTCCACGTACTGCGCTGCGCGAGCAAGACTTCGCTGGCGGAAAGCCACTGCCGCCATTACGACTCGCACCTGCTGACGCTGCTGGTTCCGCTTCAGCTCGCACCCGACGGCGTTCACAACGGCGATCTCGTGATGTATTGCAAGCCGCGCCTGTCGGTCACGACGCTGACCAACCTGATCTGCAAGATGCGTCATGGCTTCCTGCATAGCCTGCCGCTCAGTTGGCGCAGCTGGCATACCCTGCATGACCTGCGTGTCGGCAACTGCAAGCGCATTCCGGTCAAACCCGGCAGCGTCTACGAATTCAATGGCTTCGCGCTTCAGCATGCGAACCTCGACGTACAGAACGGGCAGCGGCGCACGCTCCTGATTCACTACTACGACCCCGGTCACACGCTCGGCCTGAGCGGCGTGCTGCGGCGCGGGCGGATCGGCTGAGATTGCACATCGGCCCGCAGCACGCCCGCTGCGCGCGCCAGCCATGCCACTGCCCTGTCGCCCCGCCAAGGCAAGCCGATTTCACTTTGCTTTTAATCCGGCATAGACTGAATTCAGACTTTTTTTCGTTAGACGCTTTCTTCGCACTTGCCGTGACCGTTGCCGTGCGCGGCGATGGATGTTTTTGTCGTGCTCCGCGAGCCGATGACAGTCTGACCGGTTCGTGCCTAATCAACACTGAAAAAGGGACGACTCATCATGGCCGATACCGGTTACATGGCACGCAAAACCGTCGCTGAGATCGTCGCCAGCGCCGACGTCGAAGAAGGCCGCCATCTGTCGAAAACGCTGGGCGCGACGAGTATCACCGCGATGGGCATCGGCGCGATCATTGGCGCCGGCATCTTCGTGCTGACCGGGACCGCCGCCGCGCAGTTCGCGGGCCCGGCCATCACGCTGTCGTTCATCCTGGGCGGCATCGCGTGCGCGTTCGTCGGCCTGTGCTATTCGGAGCTCGCGGCGATGCTGCCCGTGTGCGGCAGCAGCTACACGTACACGTATGCGACGCTCGGCGAAATCTTCGCGTGGATCATCGGCTGGGACCTGATCCTCGAGTACGCGATGGGCGCCGCGACCGTCGCGGTCGGCTGGTCCGGTTATATCGTGAGCCTGTTGCGCAATGTCGGTATCGACATTCCACCTACCCTCGCCGCCGCCCCCGGCACCGTCGTCAAACTGGCCGATGGCTCGACGGTCACCGGCGTGGTCAACCTGCCGGCGGTGGTGATCATCGCGATCCTGACCACGTTGCTCGTGTTGGGGACCAAGGAATCGGCGCGCCTGAACAACGTGATGGTCGCGGTCAAGCTGACCGTGGTGGTCGCGTTTATCGCGATCGGCCTGTTTTTCATCAAGCCGGAACACTGGCATCCGTTCATTCCTGCCAATACCGGGCAGTTCGGCAGTTTCGGCATGAGCGGCATTCTGCGCGGCTCGGCCGTGGTGTTCTTCGCGTTCATCGGCTTCGATGCGGTGTCCACCGCCGCGCAGGAGGCGCGACAGCCGCAGCGCGACATGCCGATCGGCATTCTCGGCTCGCTGATCATCTGCACGGTGCTGTACATCCTCGTCGCCGCCGTGCTGACCGGCCTCGTTCCCTACACCGAGCTGAACGTTCCCGATCCGATCGCCAAGGGCGTCGACACGATCGGGCTCACGTGGTTCGCGATACTGATCAAAATCGGCGCGTTGACGGGGCTGACCACCGTGATACTCGTGCTGCTCTATGGACAAAGCCGCATCTTCTTCACGATGTCGCAAGACGGTCTGTTGCCGCACTTTTTCGCGAAGGTGCATCTGCGTCTGCACACACCTTATCTGAGCCAGATCCTGATCGGTACGGTCGTCGCGATCGTCTCTGCGCTGACGCCGATCGGCGTGCTCGGCGAGATGGTCAGCATCGGCACGCTATTCGCATTCGTGCTCGTGTGCGGCGCGGTGATCTATCTGCGGCGCAGCGACTCCGAGGCGGCGCGTCCATTCCGGGCGCCCGGCGTACCGGTCGTGCCAGTGCTCGGCATCCTATTCTGCGTGCTGCTGATGGTCGGCCTGCCGCTCGTTACGTGGCTGCGGCTCGTCGTGTGGCTCGTGGTCGGCATGACGATTTATCTGTCATACGGCCGCAGTCATTCGGTGTTGCGCCATCCGGAGCGCAAGCGCACGTGACTGTTATTCAGTGACAATTGCATGCCTTTAAATAGCGGCGATTACTGGATGGCAATTGACATGTAATTGACGATTGCCATTCAACCTGCCGGACTCTTTGGACATGCGCGCTGCGTCTCCATCCGGCGACCCACGTGGTGCCGCGGTTGCGAGCGCGAAGCCTGGTCCCACTCGCGACCACCAAGAATAAATTGACAAGCCACCCAGACACGGTAGGATCAACGGAAATATTTTCCCGCGCATTAACGCGCCCACACTCGTTCCGAATAGTTAATTCGACCGCAAACCGGAAAAACCGTCACCGATCTCACGCGCAAAAAAGACTGCCTTGATCAAAGGAGTTTCTCTTGCCTTGCTTCGCATTCCGCCTGCGTAGTCGTGCCGTATCGCTGCTGATCACCGGTTTGCCGTTCCTGCTTGCCGCCTGCAACGACCGGTCGCAGACTCCCACCGCCGCGTCGATGCCGCCGCCGGTTCCCGTGCTGGTCGAAACGGTTTCCACCACCCCTGTCGCCGATGTCGTCGAGTTGCCGGGCCGCATCGAGGCCGTGCGCACCGCCGAGATTCGCGCGCGCGTCGATGGCATCGTCGAGCGCACGCTGTATCAGGAAGGCACGGACCTGCCGGCCAACGCCCCGCTCTTCCAGATCGACGCGAGCGACTATCGCGCGCAGTTGCAGCAGGCGCAGGCCGCGCTCACGCGCGCGACCGCCGTGCGAGACAACGCGGCGTCGGTCGTCGAGCGGTTCAAGCCGCTCGTCGGCCGTCATGCGGTCAGCGCGCAGGAATACGACGCCGCGCTCGCGACGATGCAGCAGGCTCAGGCCAATGTCTCCGATGCGCAAGCCGCGGTTGCGCTTGCGCAACTGCGGCTGGATCGCTGCATCATACGCACGCCGATCGCCGGGCGCGCGGGCCGCGCGCTCGTCACCGAAGGCGCGCTCGTCAGCGCGGGCGCGGCCACGCTGCTCACGCAGGTCAATCAGCTGACGCCGATCAACGCGGTGTTCACGCAGTCGAATACCGTGATGCTCGATGTCGAGCAGCAGATCCAGTCGGGCGCGCGCAAGCCGACCAGCATGAAGCACGTCGAGGTGCAACTGATCCTCGCCAACGGCCAGGTCTACAACGAGCGCGGTTTTCTCGACTTCGCCGATCTCGTCATCGATCCATCGACCGGCACGCAGACGGTGCGCGCGCGCTTCGCGAATCCGGACCGCACGCTGTTGCCGGGGCAGTTCGTGCGCGGGCGCATCATCGCGGCGGGCACTCTGCAGGGCATCCGTATTCCCGAGCGGGCGGTGCAGCTCGACAACGGCGTTGCGAGCGTCGCGCTGGTCGCCGACGACGGCACCGTGGTTCGCCGCAACATCGATCTCGGCGAACAGGGCGAAGGACGCTGGACCGTGCGCGGTGGTCTGAAGCCCGGCGAGCGCCTGATCGTCGACGGCTGGCAGAAGGTGCAACCGGGTCAGCATGTCGACGCGCGGCCCGCGCCCGATGCTTCGCCAGCGGCGCAGCCGGCCGCGCAGTTGGCCAAGCCCGCCGCCCCCGCTTCTGCCGCGCACTGACGGGCGGCCCGATGAATCGATTCTTCGTCGCCCGGCCGGTTTTCGCGTGGGTCATCGCGCTGTTCATCGTGCTGTTCGGCGCGATCGCGCTCGCGCTGTTGCCGGTCGAGCAGTACCCCGACGTCGCCCCGCCGTCGCTCAGCATCACCGCGGTGTACAGCGGCGCCGACGCGAACACGCTCGAGCGTACCGTCACGTCGATCGTCGAAGACGAGATGAACGGCATCGACAATTTCCTGTACATGTCGTCGGTGAGCCGCTCGAACGGCACGCTGCAGATCACCGTGGTGCTGAAGCCCGGCACCGATCTCGACGTCGCGCGCAGCCAGGTGCAGGACCGTCTGAGCCGCGTCGAGCCGCGCCTGCCGCTCGAAGTCCGGCAGGTCGGCGTGCGCGTGACGAAGGCGTCGTCGGGCTTTCTGATGCTGCTTGCGCTGCAGGCGATCGACAGCTCCGCCAGCGCCGTCGCGATGGGCAACTTCGCGTCGAACAACATCGTCAACGAGTTGCGCCGGATCGACGGCGTGGGCGACGTGCAGTTGTTCGGCTCGTCGTACGCGATGCGGATCTGGATCGATCCGCGCAAGCTCGCGGGCTTTGGTCTGTCGGCAAGCGAGGTGCTGCAGGCGATCCAGGAACAGAACAGCCAGACCGCCGGCGGCGGCCTTGGCGATCAGCCGATCGCGCCTGGCTCCGAATTCACCGCGCAGATCGTCACGCAAAGCCGCTTCACGACGCCCGAGCAGTTCCGCGAAATCATCGTGCGCGCGAATCCGGATGGCTCGACCGTGCGGGTCGGAGACGTCGCGCGCGTCGAGCTCGGCAACGACAGCTACGGCAACCGGCTCACCGTCAACGGCAAGGCGTCGGCCGGCATCGCGATCCAGCTCGCCAGCGGCGCGAACGCGCTCGCGGTCGCCAACGCGGTGCGCCAGCGCATGCGCGAATTGCAGCCGATCTTCCCGCGCGGCGTCACGTGGACCGTGCCGTTCGACACCACGCCATTCATCACGACCTCGGTGCAGGGTGTGATCCGCACGATGGTCGAGGCGCTGCTGCTCGTGACGGTCGTGGTGTTCCTGTTCCTGCAGGACTGGCGCGCGACCGTGATCCCGACGATCGTCGTGCCGATCGCGCTGATCGGCACGTGCGCGGGGCTCTATCTGTTCGGGCTGTCGATCAACATTCTGTCGCTGTTCGGCATGGTGGTCGCGATCGGTATCCTCAACGACGACGCGATCGTCGTCGTCGAAAACGTCGCGCGCATCATGCGCGAGGAAGGGCTCGGCGCGCCGCGCGCAACGGTGAAAGCGATCGGGCAGATTTCGGGCGCGGCGATCGCGAGTACGCTGGTGCTCGTCGCGGTGTTCATTCCGATGGCGTTCTTTCCGGGCTCGACGGGCGGCATCTACCGGCAGTTTTCTGTCACGCTCGCGGTGTCGATCCTGCTGTCGACGGTGCTGGCGCTGACACTCGGCGCAGCGTTGTGCGCGGCGATGTTGCGCAGCGAGGCGGCGTCAAAGGAACGGCCGAAGAACCCGGCCTCACGTCTGCTGCACGGCGTGTTCGGCGGCTTCAATCGCGGGCTCGAAGCGGGCACCACGCGCTATATCGGTGGCGTCGATGCGATGTTGCGCTCGCCGCTGCGCTGGCTGCTGGTGTTCGTCGCGGCCTGCGCGATCACCGCGTTTTTCTTCACGCGGCTGCCGACCGGCTTTCTGCCGACCGAGGACCAGGGATACATTTTCGTCACCTATACGGGGCCGCCGGGTTCCACCGACCAGCGCACGCAGCGCGCAATCGATCAGGTCGAGGCGTTTCTGCGAACGCAGCCGCAGGTGCGCAACGTCGCATCCGTGACGGGCTTCAGCTTCTTCGGCCAGGGGCAATCGGCGGCGCTGTCGTTCGTCGATCTGAAGCCGTGGGACGAGCGCTCGGGCGAGGAGAATTCGGCGAGCGCGCTGGTGCGTCGCGCGAACGCCGCGTTCCGGCAGATTCCCGAGGCGATCATTTTTGCGCTCGATCCGCCGCCGATTCCGTCGCTCGGCACCGCGACCGGCTTCACGATGAAGATCCAGGATCGCAGCGGCGTCGGCGGCGAAGCGCTGCAACAGGCCGCGCGGCGCATGATGATCGAGGCGTCGCAAAGCCCTCTTCTCGCCGGCGTGCGCGCCGAGGGCATGCCGGAGGCGCCGCAACTGTATGTCGAGATCGACCGCGTGAAAGCGCGCGCGCTCGGTCTTCAGATCGGCCAGGTGAACCAGGCGCTTGCGCTGACGTTCGGTTCGAATTACGTGAACGACTTCGTGTTCGAGGGCAACGTGCTGCGCGTGCTGTTGCAGGCGGACGCCGAACAACGCATGCGCGCCGAGGACGTGAGCGCGCTGCGCCTGCGCAACAACCGCGGCGAGATGGTGCCGTTCTCGGCGTTCTCGCACGTGCGCTGGATTTCCGGGCCGCAGCAGCTCGAACGCTATAACGGCTTTCCGTCCGCGACGCTGTCGGGGCAGGCCGCGCCCGGCCGTTCGAGCGGCGCGGCGATCGCCGAGATGGAACGCATCGCGTCGCGCGTGTTGACCCGCAGCCTGAGCTACGAATGGACCGGCACCGCGTTCGAGGAAAAACAGGCGAGCGGGCAGATCGGCATGCTGCTGGGGTTGTCGCTCGTGGTCGTGTTCCTGCTGCTCGCGGCGCTGTACGAGAGCTGGGCGATTCCGGTCGCGGTGTTGCTGATCATCCCGTTCGGCGTGATCGGCGCGGTAGTGCTGACGATGCTGCGTGGACTGTCCGCGGACGTGTACTTCAACATCGGCCTCGTGACGATCATCGGCCTTGCCGCGAAGAACGCGATTCTGATCGTCGAGTTCGCGATCAAGGAGGAAGCCGCAGGAAAGGACGCGCACGCCGCCGCGAAGAACGGCGCGCAGCAGCGTCTGCGCCCTATTCTGATGACTAGCGTCACGTTCGTGCTGGGCATGCTGCCGCTCGTGCTCGCGACCGGCGCGGGCGCTGCGAGCCGGCGCGCGGTCGGCACCGGCGTGATGGGCAGCATGCTGACCGCGACGATGTTCGGCATCTTCTTTACGCCGCTGTTCTATGTGGCCGCGCGTCGCTGGCTGAGCCGCAAGAAGCGCAGCATCGATCTGGACGATGACGATCGGCCAACGGCCACGCCGGGCGAATTGGGTGGAGGGCAGCGCGATGCCTAAGAGCCTTCGTCAGAGCCTTCATCGGTGCCTTCATAAGCGCCTGCTGCCCCTCTTCTGCTGCGCGCTCGCCGCCTGCAACTTTGCGCCGAAGTATCAGCAGCCCTCACTGCCGATCGCCGATCATTTCGACACGACGGAGACCGCCAATCCGGCCACCGCGCATCTGGCAAGCGAAGTCGACTGGCAGACCTTCTTCGCCGATCCGCGACTGAAGCTGCTGATCGAGGCCGCGCTCGAGCACAACCGCGATCTCGCCGCGTCGGTCGCGCGCATCGAGCAGGCGCGCGCGTTCTATCGCATCCAGAACGCCGCGCGTTTGCCGCAGGTCAATGCGAACGCGGCTGCGACCCGCACGAAGGCGCCGCTCGGTTCGATCGATCCCGAGTTCGACAACACTGACATCTCGGTCCAGTTCAACCAGTACAACGTGCAGGCCGCGGTGACGTCGTTCGAACTCGACTTCTGGGGGCGCGTGCGCAACACCAGCGAAGCGGCGCGGCGCCGGTATCTGGCCACCGTCGACGCGCAGCACGCGTTCCGTTTGTCGCTGATCGGCAATGTCGCGTCGAACTACTACGCGATCCGTTCGGGGGAAGAAGGCATCGCGCTCGCGCAACAGACGCTCGACAGCCGGCGCTACGCGCTGGAAGTCGCCAAGATGCGGCTCGACGCGGGCGTCACGTCGATGGTCGATTACGATCAGGCCGCCATTCTCGTCACGCAGGCGCAAACGCAGCTTGCGGAGCTGCAACGAACCACGGCACAGCAGCGCAATCTGCTCGAGGTGCTGATCGGCGGGCCGCTGAACGAGGCGCTACCGCAAGCGCCGCCTATCGCCGACGCCGCGCAGTTCCGCGAGCTCGATGCGGGCCTGCCCTCCGCGTTGCTGATCGACCGGCCGGACATCCAGCAGGCCGAGCAGCAGCTGCGCGCGGCCAATGCCGACATCGGCGCCGCTCGCGCGGACTTTTTCCCGCGCATCGCGCTGACGGGCAGCTTCGGTTATGTGTCGCCCGAACTCGGCGATCTGTTCGTGCCGGCCAAGCAGGCGTGGTCGTTCGGCGCGCTGGTCGGCATGCCGATCTTCGATGCGGGACAGCGCCAGGCGCAACTCGCGCAGGCGCGCGCGCGGCGCGACGAACTGGTCGCTGACTATCAGCGCACGGTGCAGAACGCGTTTCGCGAGGTCTCCGATGCATTGGTCGCACGGCAACGCTACAAGGAGCAGATCGCGGCGCAGGAACAGGCGGTGCAGGCGCAGCGGCAGCTCGCCGAAACGGCGCAGCTGCGCTACGAAAACGGGATCTCGATCTATCTCGAGGTTGTGGATGCGCGACGCAATCAGTTTGCCGCCGAGCAGCAATTGATCCAGCTTCGGGCGACGGCCTTGCAGAATGGCGTGTCGCTTTACGTCGCGTTGGGGGGCGGACCCGACGAGCCGCCGAATGTATCGCACAGCACGTCACACGCGGATGGGGCCCAGCCGTCCAACTGAGGCACGCGCGATGCATCAGCGCGTCGTGCCCGCCACCGGCATTGCACCGGCGGGTTTTACTCATCAGCCAAGCGTCACGTCGACCGACGCCTGTTCACCATCGCGCACCACGGTGACGGACACGCTTTCGTCCGCCTGCGCGATCATGCGGCGCAACTGCTCGACGCCGCGAATCACCTTGCCATCGACGGCAACGATGATGTCGCCCGCCTGAATGCCTGCCTCGGCGGCCGGACCGGTGGCCTGCTGCACTACCACGCCGCCCGGCAGCTGCGCTTGCTGGAGTTCGTCGCGGGACAGCGGACGCACGGCGACGCCCAGACGCGGACGGTTTTGCTGCTGCGGTTGGGGCTGCTGCTCATCGCGCGGCTCGGCCGACGCCAAGTCCGACGCTTGCTGCGTGCCCACCGTCACCGACAGCTTGTTTTCGCTGCCGTTGCGCCACACGCTGATCGTCGCTTTGCTGCCCGGCGACAGTTGCGCAACCTGACCGACCAATTCCCTGGTGTTATCGATATGCTTGCCGTTCACGCCGACGATCACGTCGCCCTGGCGCAGACCGGCTGCGTGCGCGGGACCATTCGGATCGACGGAGCCGACCAGGGCGCCGCCCGCGGAGTCGAGGCCGAGCGCCTTCGCCTTGTCGGCGCTGAGCGGCTGCACGGCCACGCCGATGCGGCCGCGAGTCACGTGACCAGTGCTCACGAGCTGGTCTTTCACATGCATCGCCGCATCGATCGGGATCGCGAACGACAGACCCTGGAAGCCACCGGTGCGCGAGTAGATCATCGAGTTGATGCCGATCACTTCGCCATTCAGATTGAACAGCGGACCACCCGAGTTGCCCGGATTGACCGGCACGTCGGTCTGGATGAACGGGATCGGGCTATCGTCGGACATCGAGCGCGATTTCGCGCTGATGATGCCCGAAGTCACCGTGCTGTCGAAGCCGTAGGGCGAGCCAATCGCTACGACCCATTCGCCGACCTTGCTGCTGTCCGGGTTGCCGATCTTCACCGTCGGCAGATTGTTCGCGTCGATCTTGACGACGGCGACGTCGGTGGTCTTGTCCTTGCCGATCACGCGGGCGCGGAATTCACGGCCGTCGGTGAGCTTCACGCTCACGCTGGTCGCGCCGTCGACGACGTGATTGTTGGTCAGGATGTACCCGTCCTGGCTGATGATGAAGCCCGAGCCGAGCGCTTCGCCGCCGCTCTTGCGTTGACCGTTCTCGTCGATCGACGCGGCTTCCTTGACGCCGATATGCACGACCGCCGGACCATAGCGCGTGACGATGCTGGAGAAGTCGGGCGCCGACGAGCGCGAGCCGGCGATATCGGACACCGCGTGCAGCGACGAGGTCGAGCCCTGCGTGTCGCTCACGGACGCATCGGCATTGCGATGGCTCAGTGCATACGCGCCGCCAAAGGCGAGTACTACGCAGATCGCAGCGCTACCGCTCCAGTATTTTTTCGTGGTCATAGTCAAGGGAATATTGCCGAAAATTTCGAGATGGATGCGTAATGTAGTGGCCTCCTCTTAAACAAGGCTTAAAGATGGTGCTCGATCAGAACAGGCGAAGAAGCCTTGATTTGTGGGTTATTTGCGCGCCGTGCGCGCTTGTGGCTACCGTTGCGCATGCACCTGTCGCGCGATGTGAGGATGAATTCACGTGTGGTTTATCGTGCCCGACCGGTGATTTCCCCAGGATTGACCTCGCCGGAACCGGTTCCGATAATAACCATATTGTGGACTTGATATCCACCATGTGGACATGAAGTTCTTTCAGCTCACTTCGCGAGGAATTTCCCCATGCCAGAGGCCAATCAATCCGATTTGACGCCGTACCAGCTGCCATTCCCGAAGGAAGCGCAAAAGGAAATCGTCGTGCCCTTCGCGATTCCGACCGACGAACGCGTGTGGGTCCCGCAGGCCGAAAACGTGTCGTTCCGTCCGCTGTGCCTGAACGCGTCGCAGGGATACTGGATGAATCTGCTGCGCGTGCGCCGCTCCGGGGTGTTGAGCCGGCATCGTCATCCGCAGGCCGTGCACGGCATGGTGCTCAAGGGCCACTGGCGCTATCTCGAACATGATTGGGTCGCAACCGAAGGCAGCTATGTGTACGAGCCGCCGGGCGAAACGCATACCTTGTATGTGCCCGAGGACGTCGAGGAAATGATCACGTACTTCCAGGTCAACGGCGTGATGTTCTATTGCGATCCGTACGGCAACCACACCGGCTACGAAGACGTGTTCACGAAGATCGACATGTGCCGCAAGCACTACACGGCGGTCGGACTCGGCGAAGACTACGTCGATCAGTTCATCCGGTAAACAACGTGCCCAACGACTCTGCAATACCAGGCGTCGCAGCAACACCATCCCACCCAGCAGGACACATTGCGCAGGAGACAAGCATGCTTCAGAAGTCGCAACGTCTGAAACGTATCCAGGTGGTCGCCGTCGTCTTCCTGACGGTTGCGGGCATCGTCAATTATCTCGACCGCAGCACGCTGTCGATCGCGAATCATCTGGTCAGCGAGGAGTTGCATCTGTCCGCTTCGCAGATGGGCTTGCTGCTGTCCGCGTTCTCGTTGTCGTACGCGTTCGCTCAGTTGCCGGTCGGCGCACTGCTCGACCGTTTCGGCTCGCGCGTGATGCTCGGCCTCGGCATGCTCGTATGGTCGATCGCCCAGGTCGCGGGCGGCTTCATCCAGACGCTCAATCACTTCCTGAGCGCGCGGGTCGTGCTCGGCATCGCCGAGGCGCCGCTCTTTCCGGCCGGCGCGAAAGTCGTCAGCGAATGGTTCGCGGTACGCGAGCGCGGCACGCCGATCGGCACCTTCATCTCGTCGTCCACCATCGCGCCGATGATCGCGCCGCCGCTGCTCACGGTGCTGATGCTGGCCTTCGGATGGCGAACGATGTTCGTCATCATGGGGGTGGTCGGCATAATCGTCGCGCTCGCGTGGTACGTCGTCTATCGTAATCGCAGCGAAATCGCGCTGACCGAAGCCGAAACCGCGCATTTGAACGAAGGCGCAACTGCCCAGGAAAACCCGCAGGGCCTCAGCTGGTCCGAATGGGGCGCGCTGTTCAAGCTGCGCAATACGTGGGGCATGATCTTCGGCTTCATGGGCGTGATCTACATGGTCTGGCTCTATCTGACCTGGCTGCCCGGCTATCTGGAGCGCGAGCGTCATTTGAGCATCGCGCACACCGGATGGCTCGTCGCGATTCCCTATGTATTCGGCACGATCGGCATGGCGAGCAGCGGCGTGATCGCCGACTATCTGTTGAAGCGCGGCATGGCGCCGATCCGCAGCCGCAAGTGGCCGCTGTGCATCGGCCTCGTCGGCGCGGCCGCGTTCACGGTGCCGGCCGCCTACACGCCGAGCACGACGCTCGCGATCGTCTACGTGTCGCTCGCGATGCTGTTCGTGAACCTGTCGAGCGGCAGCGCATGGGCGCTCGTCAGCGTCGCCGCGCCGCGCCACCTGGTGGCGTCGCTCGGCAGCATGCAGAACTTCGGCGGCTATCTGGGCGGCTCGTTCGCGCCGGTGATCACCGGCATCGTCGTCGATCAGACGCATTCGTTCGTCAATGCGCTCCTGATCAGCGCGGCGGTTGCGTTCGCGGCGGCGCTCGTCTATCTGTTCGTCGTCAAGGAAGTCGCGCCCGCGCCGCTCGCGACCTCGATCGAGACCCAACCCACCTGACGCGGCTTCTCACATGACATTCCAGAATCAGCTACTCGAAGGCAAGACCGCGCTCGTGACCGGCGGCTTGTCCGGCATCGGCGCGGCAATCGCCAACGCGCTCGCGCACCTCGGGGCGCACACGGTGGCCGCCGGTTTGCCGCTGCCCGAGCGCGCACCCGATACGCTCGATCGCGAGATTCCGCGCGTCACTCTGGACGTGCGCTCGGCCGAGGCGGTAAGCGCAGCGGTTAACGCGCTCGAGCGTCTCGACATCGTGGTCAACTGTGCGGGCGTGATCAGCCGCGTCGAAGAACATCGGCTCGACGTGTTCGAACGCGTGATGGACATCAATCTGAACGGTACGATGCGGGTGTGCGCGGCCGCGCGCGACTTGCTGAAGGCATCGGCGGGCTGCATCGTGAACACGGCGTCGATGCTGAGTTTTTTCGGCGGCGGTCTCGTGCCCGCCTATAGCGCGAGCAAGGGCGCGGTGGCGCAGCTAACGAAGTCGCTCGCGATCGCGTATGCGGCCGACGGCATTCGCGTCAATGCGGTTGCGCCGGGCTGGATCGCAACGCCGCTCACCCAGGCGTTGCAGGACGACGCAGGCCGCTCGCAGGCGATTCTCGAACGTACACCGCTGCGTCGCTGGGGCACGCCGGAAGAAGTCGCTCAGGTCGCGGTGTTTCTCTGCACGCCGGCGGCGTCGTTCATGACGGGAGCGATCGTGCCGGTCGACGGCGGGTATCTCGTCGCGTGACCGGATCGTTGCGTGAAGCGGCGCCACCTTCGTTTGACGCCATCGATAAAGGCATAATTGCGTACCCCTGCCCTGCCTCTATGTGATGCCCGGTTCCGCTTCCAAACCCTCTTCGCGCGCTGGCGCCGCCGGCCATGATGCCGTCCGGCACGCTGAAAACAAGACCGACTCCAAGGCCGTCGCCGGCGCCGCCGCGTTCTCGAAGTTCATCGCGGTGCTGCAACTGATCGCCGATGCGCCAACTCCGCCCAACGTCGCGAAACTGAGCGCGGCGAGCGGCTATCCTCGCCCGACCGTGCATCGCATCGTCGCCGCATTGCAGGCCGAAGGGCTGATCATCGCGAGCGGCAGCGGCAACACCTTCGGCCTCGGACCGCGCCTGATCAATCTCGCGAGCCATAGCTGGGAGCGCTCGGACCTGCGGCTCGCGGCCGTCGATGCGTTGATGGCGTTGCGCGACCTCACGTCGGAGACGATCCACCTCGCGGTGCCGAGTCAGGGCGAGATGGTCTACATCGAAAAGCTCGAAAGCCCGCACGCGGTGCGCATGGCCTCGCGCATCGGCACGCGCGTGTCGCTGACGTCGAGCTCGGTCGGCAAGGCGTATCTGGCGACACTCACGTTGCCCGAGCGCGAGGTGCTGCTGAAGAACGCGCCGCTCGCGCGTTTCACCGAGCACACGCTGACCGACCTCGACGGGGTGCGCCGCGAGATCGATGCGACCGCGCAACGCGGCTACGCGGAGGATCGCGAGGAGAACGAAGCATCGATCTGCTGCTACGGCGCCGCGATTCTCGGCCCGGACGGCCGCGCGGCCGGCTGCGTGAGCATCAGCATGCCGACCTTCCGCCGTCGCGACGATGTGCAAGCTACTTACATCGAGCCGCTGCTTGCGGCATGCCGCACGATCGCGGCGCGGCTGGGTCCGGCGAGCGGCAGATAGCCAACGATAGTGCGGCCGCGGCCGTCGATAAACTGCTATTCTTGCTGTCGCGCGGCCGCTCTGGCCGCCCGCCGCGTGCAAGCGGCAGACCCCGACAAGCTCCCGGCGGCGCTCACGCGCCCGCCTTCGCAAAGACAGGAATACGCATGTTCGGTTTTCTGCGCGGCTACTTTTCCAACGACCTCGCGATCGACCTCGGCACGTCGAACACGCTGATCTACATGCGCGGCAAGGGCATCGTTCTCGACGAGCCGTCGGTCGTGTCGATCCGCCAGGAAGGCGGGCCGAACGGCAAGAAGATCATCCTCGCCGTGGGCCGCGAAGCGAAGCAGATGCTCGGCAAGGTGCCGGGCAACATCGAGGCGATCCGGCCGATGAAAGACGGCGTGATCGCCGATTTCAACATCACCCAGCAGATGATCAAGCGCTTCATCCAGATGGCGCACGAGGCGCGGCTCTTTGCACCATCGCCGCGCATCATCATCTGCGTGCCATGCGGTTCGACCCAGGTCGAGCGTCGCGCGATCAAGGAGGCCGCGCATAGCGCGGGCGCCTCGCAGGTCTATCTGATCGAGGAACCGATGGCCGCCGCGACGGGCGCTGGCCTGCCGGTGTCGGATGCGACCGGCTCGATGGTCGTCGATATCGGCGGCGGCACCACCGAGGTCGGCGTGATCTCGCTAGGCGGCATCGTGTACAAGGGCTCGGTGCGCGTCGGCGGCGACAAGTTCGACGACGCCATCGTCAACTACATCCGCCGCAACTACGGCATGCTGATCGGCGAGCAGACCGCCGAAGCGATCAAGAAAGAAATCGGCTCCGCGTTTCCGGGCTCCGAGGTCATGGAGATGGAAGTCAAAGGCCGCAACATGTCCGAGGGCATTCCGCGCAGCTTCACGGTGTCGAGCAACGAAATTCTCGAAGCGCTGACCGATCCGCTGAATCAGATCGTCTCGTCAGTGAAGATCGCACTGGAACAAACGCCACCGGAACTCGGCGCGGACATCGCCGAGCGCGGCATCACGCTCGCCGGCGGCGGCGCGCTGCTGCGCGATCTTGACCGTCTGCTCGCCGAGGAAACCGGCCTGCCGGTGTTCGTCGCCGAGGCGCCGCTGACCTGCGTCGTCCGCGGCTCGGGCATGGCGCTGGAGCGGATCGAGAAGTTCGGCAGCTCGTTTTCCTACGATTGATGTGCGTGCCGACCACTGAACGATGACGACCCTGCCCGCCTACGAGCCGCCCGTCGACGAAACCGAGTTGCTGTTGAAATGGATTCGCCGCGCGCGCGAATCCCAGATGAGCCATTACGACATGGCGGATCTGCTGTCGGCGCGCGAGCGCCGCATGGGATGGCTCGTGACCGCGCTGACCGCGTTCGTCGGCACGGCGGTATTCGCGTCGTTGAGCGTGCCGCCGGTGTCGTTCGAGATGCGGATATTCGTTGGGCTCGTCAGCGTGACGGCGGCGATTTCCGCGGCGTTGCAAACGTTCCTGCGCTATGCGGAACGTGCCGAGAAGCACCGCGCGGCCGGTGCGCGCTATGGCGCGGTGCGCCGGCGGCTCGAAGCGGTGTTTGCCGGCGACGCCGATGCGCGCGAAGCGCACTACCTCACCGGGATCCGTACCGAACTCGACCGTCTCGCAGAAGACTCGCCGAACGTGCCGCCACGGATCTTCTATCGCACGCAGCGCACGTTGCTGGCGGACAGGCCGCGTCGGCGCGATGCGTGAAACGGGCGGCTTTACGTTTCTGTTTTCGTGTGCAATTCAGATCACAAATCGTCCGCGCTGATACCCAGCTCGGCCGCCATGCGCCGCACGACGGCCTGCAGACGGCTGACTTCATCGGCGAGACGCTTCTGCTCGGCCTTCAGCGCCTCGAATGCGGACAGCGGCACGCTGTCGTCCTCGGCAACCGCCGACTGCGCGGCTTCGCTGATGCTGACCTCGCCGCACAACAGATGCATCCAGCGATTTTCGCGCTCGCCCGCCATGCGCGGCAGCCGGACGACGCGAGGCGGATCGTTCGCGGCCAGTTCGTCGAGAAAAGCTTCGACCGACGAGATATCGGCGAAACCATGCAGACGCGCGCTGTTCAGGCGCAATTCGGCGGCCGTTTGCGGGCCGCGCAGCAGCAGCGTGGTCAACAGCGCGATCGACTGTCCCGGCAGTCCGAGCACGCGGTTCATGTTGTGCTCGAAGCGCGGCACGCGGCTACTGCTGCCCTCGAACACGAGGCTCAGGCGTTTCAAGCCGTCGATGGCGGTCAGCACCTCGGCCTCGGTCGCGTTCATCACCGGCGCGCGGCCGGTCTTCTGATTGCAGCCGAGCGTCAGCGCGTTCAGCGATAGCGGATAACTGTCGGGTACTGTGTTCTGTTTTTCGACGAGCACACCGAGAACACGTCCTTCGAGCGCGGTCAGCGCGCGCAGCGAGGGTCGGGAAGGAGCGTCGGGAGTCGAATTCATGGGGATGCGAGGTCTCGTGGAAGATGCGCGCGCCGTTCGCGGCTGGACGGCGCGTTCTGTCAGGTGGCCACTATGATAAACGCGGCGCGGTTCGCGCGGTGTGGGAATCTGCGCTGCCGGCGCCGTTGCGCGTCAGGCGGTCTTCGAATACTTGAAGGTGCCCTGCGCGCTCGCGATCAGCAGCTTGCCGTCCACCCACGCTTCGGCGCGCGAAAAGAAAATGGAGCGGCCCGACCGTTCGAGAAAGCCCTTCGCGGTGACCGTCGCGCCGAGCCCCTTGTCCAGATAGTTGGTGGTCAGCGACAGCGTGAAGCCATGCCGGGCCGGCTGTCCCGGCTGCGTATACAGGCCCGCGTAGCCCGCGGCGGCATCGAGCAGCGTCGCGATCGCGCCGCCTTGCAGCACGCCCTGACGATTGAGCTTGCTCGCGTCGATCGGCATCAGCAGCTCAGCGTAGCCGTCGCGCCATTGCGTCAGACGCACGCCGAGCGATTCGAGAAACGGGTTGTCGATGGGAAAGTCGGACATGATTCGGGCGTGGGCTCGGTCGGAACGAACCGTGAGCATACCCTCGAAACGCGCGCGGCAGCGGCCAGGCGCGCACACGGGCAAATCCCGCCGCATCTGCTAGTGTGAAGGGATGGACATTCTGTTTCGTGGAGACTCGATGCGCTCCGCTAGCTGGAAATCTGGCGAGCCTGCCCGCCTGACCGACGCTCAGATCGCCGCTGAAGCGGCGCGCCGTCTCGCGTGGGACTCGGCCGTGCCGCCGCGCGCGGTGCGCGTGAAGGTCACGCGCGGGCGCATCACGCTGTCGGGTGAGCTTCAGCGCGAAGCACAGCGCATCGCGATGCTCGAAGACGTGACGCGGTTGTTCGGCGTCACCGGCATCGCGGACCGGACCATCGTCAAATCGGCATAACGCGGTTCAAGCGGGTCAGGCGCGTCAGCTCAGGCCCGCTAGCAGCAGTTCCCGACAATGCCGCGCGATCTGCTTCTCCTCCTCGGTGTGCAACACCCTCACCTTGCCCGCCGGATCGCCTTCGACCAGCCCAAGAAACGCAAGACCGTCGCAGACGCGCCGCCGAACCTCGGCGCTGTGCTCGCCGATCCCGCCGGTGAACACCAGCAGATCGATGCCGCCAAGCAGCGCCGCGTATCCGCCGATCGTCTTGCGAACTCCGGTCGCGAACGCATCGAGCGCGAGCGACGCGTGTGCATCGCCGGCCGCCG
Source organism: Paraburkholderia sp. BR13444 (assembly GCF_040948755.1). Taxonomy (NCBI): domain Bacteria; kingdom Pseudomonadati; phylum Pseudomonadota; class Betaproteobacteria; order Burkholderiales; family Burkholderiaceae; genus Paraburkholderia; species Paraburkholderia sp. BR13444. The sequence goes on from NZ_JBFPKM010000007.1 coordinate 87,549, forward strand.
CGCCTTTTTGCAGCGCTTGCATGTCGCTTTCGCCGTCCGCGTAACCGGCCAGACCGCTCTGGCGATTGAGCAGCGTGTCCAGCGCATCGGCGTCGAGCCGTTCCGCGCGCATCAGATACAGCAGCACGCCCGGATCGAGGTCGCCGCTGCGCGTGCCCATCGGGATGCCGCCGGTCGGCGTCAGGCCCATCGTCGTATCGACCGAGCGGCCGTCGAGCAGCGCGCACAGGCTCGCACCATTGCCGAGATGCGCGAACACCGCGCGCGACGGCAAAGCCGCGCCGAGTTGCTTGACCAGCGATTCGTACGACAGCCCGTGAAAGCCATAGCGGATCACACCGGCGTCCGCATAACGGCGCGGCAGCGGGAGCCGCGCGGCGCGCGGCGGCAGCGTCGCATGAAACGCGGTGTCGAAGCACGCGTAATGCGTAGCGTCGCGGAAAATCTGCGTGGCTTCGTTGATCAACTCGAGTGCCGGCGGGATATGCAGTGGCGCGAAGTGCAGCGCGTCGAGCAACTGACGGCGCACGTCGTCGGTGATGCGCTGGTGCGTGCGCAGATGCGGCCCGCCATGCACGACGCGATGCCCGACCGCCGAGGGCCGCGCCTGATGCTGTTGCACGAGCAGTTGCGAAAGCTGTTGCAGCGCCTCGGTCTGCGAGTCGAGCTTCTGGTCCTGCTGCAACAGCACGCGGCCGTCGGCCGCCTTGATCCGCAGGCGGCCGTCGGTGCGGCCGATGCCCTCGGCCGCGCCTTCGAGCAGCAGCGTTTCGTCGTCGGCCGAGGGTGCGAAAAGCCCGAACTTCAGCGACGACGATCCGCTGTTCAACACGAGGATCGTCCGTTCCTGATCGTGGTCGTGCATGGTGTCCCCCTCAGCCTTTCCACGTCCAGTTGCGGATTTCCTCCTTGTCGATCCCCTCCTCGTGCGCATACGCGAGATGCTCGATGATCTGCCCGCGCAGCCACTCCTTCGTATGATCGCCGACACCGCGCAGCGTGGGTACCCGATCGATCGCATCGATCGCCAGCGTGAAGCGGTCGACGCCGTTGATGATCGCGAGTTCGAGCGGGGTATTGATGTTGCCCTTCTCGTTGTAGCCATGCACGTGCATGTTGCCGTGGTTCTTGCGGTTGTACGTGAGCTTGTGCACGAGCGCCGCATACGCGTGGAAGTTGAAGATCACCGGCTTGTCGGTCGTAAACAGCGAATCGAAATCGCGGTCGGACAGTCCATGCGGATGCGCACGCTCGGGCATCAGGCGGAACAGATCGACCACGTTGACGAAGCGGATCTTCAGCGTCGGGCAGTGCTCCTTCAGGATCTGCACGGCGGCGAGCGCTTCCATCGTCGCGATGTCGCCCGCGCACGCCATCACGACGTCCGGCTCGGCGCCCTGATCGGTCGACGCCCAATCCCAGATGCCGATACCCTTCGTGCAATGAATGACGGCAGCGTCCATGTCGAGATAGTCCAGGTGCGGCTGCTTGTCGGACACGATCACGTTCACATAGTCGCGTGAGCGCAGGCAGTGGTCGCCCACGCTCAGCAGACAGTTCGCATCGGGCGGCAAATAGATGCGCACCACATCCGGGCTCTTGTTCGTGACCACGTCGAGAAAACCGGGGTCCTGGTGCGTGAAACCGTTGTGATCCTGGCGCCACACGATCGACGTGATCAGCAGATTGAGCGACGGCACCGGCTGCCGCCAGCCGAGCTCGCGCTTGGATTTTTCGAGCCATTTCGCGTGCTGGTTGAACATCGAGTCGATCACGTGCACGAACGCTTCGTAGGTCGCGAAGAGCCCATGACGGCCGGTCAGGTTATAGCCTTCCAGCCAGCCTTCGAGTGTGTGCTCGCTGAGCATCTCCATCACGCGGCCGTCGGGCGACAGGTAGCCTCCGTCGGCGTCGCTCGGTTCGAGGGGATCGAGCCAGGTCTTGCCCGACACTTCATAAACCGCATGCAGCTTATTGCTCGACGTTTCATCGGGACCGAACAGCCGGAAGTTCGACATGTTCTTGCGCATCACGTCGCGCAGGAAGGTGCCGAGCACCGCGGTCGGCGACGTATACGCCGCCGCCGGTTTCTTCACGGCCACCGCGTAATCGCGGAACGACGGCATGTCGAGCATCTTGCACAGCAGCCCGCCGTTCGCGTGCGGGTTCGCGCTGATGCGGCGCGCGCCTTCGGGCGCGAGCGCGCGCAGTTCTTCGACGAGCCGGCCGTTCGCATCGAACAGCGTTTCAGGCCCGTAGCTGCGCAGCCAATCCTCGACGATCTTCAAACTCTTGCGATTGGTCACCGCATCGGCCACCGGCACCTGATGCGAGCGCCACGAGCCTTCCACCTTGTGACCGTCCACTTCTTTCGGCCCGGTCCAGCCCTTCGGCGAGCGCAGCACGATCATCGGCCAGCGCGGCCGCGTGGTGTCGTTGTTCTGCCGCGCGTTCTGCTGGATCGCGCGAATTTCGCTGATGCATTGTTCGAGCGTCGCAGCCATCTGCTGATGCATCGTGTCGGGATCGTCGCCTTCGACGAAATACGGCTTGTGCCCGAAACCGACCATCAATGCTTCGAGCTCTTCACGCGGAATGCGCGCGAGCAGCGTCGGATTGGCGATCTTGTAGCCGTTCAGATGCAGCACCGGCAGCACCGCGCCGTCGCGGATCGGATTCAGGAATTTGTTCGAATGCCACGAGGTGGCGAGCGGTCCGGTCTCCGCTTCGCCGTCGCCGATCATCACGGTGACGATCAGTTCAGGATTGTCGAACGCGGCGCCGTAGCCGTGCGACAGGCAGTAGCCGAGTTCGCCGCCCTCGTGAATCGAGCCCGGCGTTTCGGGCGTGCAATGCGAACCGACGCCGCCCGGGAACGAGAATTGCCGGAAAAAGCGCCGCATGCCGTCTTCGTCCTCGCTGCGGTCCGGATAGACCTCGGAGTAGGTGCCTTCCAGATAGCAGTGCGCGAGACTCGCCGGCGCGCCATGACCGGGGCCGGACAGAAAGATCATGTCGAGATCGTATTTGCGGATCAGCCGGTTCAGGTGCACGAGCACGAAGCTCTGGCCGGCGTCGGAACCCCAGTGGCCGAGCAGCCGGTTCTTGATGTGCTCGGGCTTCAGCGGTTCGCGCAGCAGCGGGTTGTCGCGCAGATAGATCATGCCGACCGACAGGTAATTGCATGCGCGCCAGTAGCGATCGAGGTTGCGCAGCGTATCGGGGTCCAGAACTTGCGGTGGGGTGGGATGCGAGGTTGCTTCGGCCATGGCGTCACTCCTCGAAAAGTACTGTCAGGCTGGTTGGCGGATGATGCGGTGCACTCGAAACGAAGCCGTGGGGCACGGGTCGAATGTACTAAGCTGCTCAAACCGGGGGCGAATGTTTTCTACCCCTTGCAGTATCTCGCGCTGAATGTGGCATTCGTACTGCAATTGCCTTGCGCTGTCTGCTTTCTTTTCGTGATCCTCTGTCTCAGGTCAATGGCCGCCATGTCGAGATCTCCCAGTGCGCTCAAAGTGCTTAAGGTTCTGGTCCTTACGCTCGTGTTGACGTTGGTGGCGGTCGGAATACCGATAGGCGTATTCGGGCTGCTGGTCAAGCTGTTCAGCCACGCGTAGCATAGCGGCGCCGCTGTCGGCACGCGGACGCGAGCGCCGCGGAATGTGTATGCTCTTTGCAAGACCGGGCGTGACATTTGCATCGCGCCGCTCATTCAACGCAAGGAGAGAGCTTTGGCCAACCACAGCGACCACACCAACAACCCGCCCGCTTCGCAGCCCGATCCTGAATTGCAGGCGCTCGCCCGCGAAGTCTTCGACCTCGCGCGACGCGGCGATGCGACGATGCTCGCCGCCGTCATCGAAAAAGGCGTACCGCCGAATCTGCGCAACGAACGCGGCGACAGCCTGCTGATGCTCGCGAGCTATCACGGCCACGTCGACGCGGTGCGCACGCTGCTCGAACAGGGCGCCGATGCGAACCTGCGCAACGATGCGGGACAGACGCCGATCGCGGGCGCCGCGTTCAAGGGCTTCGACAAGGTGATCGAAACCTTGCTCGCGCATGGCGCCGACGTCGAAGGCGCATCGCCCGATGGCCGCACCGCGCTGATGATCGCCGCGATGTTCAACCGCACCGCAATCGTCGATCTGCTGCTCGCGCACGGCGCGGACCCGCATGCGCGCGACGCGAACGGCGTCAGCGCGGCCGATGCCGCCGCACGGATGGGCGCCGCCGATACCCAGGCGCGCCTGAAAGCGCTGGGCGCTTGATCTCGCGACTTCACCCGCGGCTTCACCCATGAAGCGGTGCCCGCACATCGCGCGCGGCGCCGCCTAGTTGCCCTTCCCGCTACACAACAGCGTCTCCACGTCGATCTCCGCCAACTCGCCGATTCGCCCGACGCTCACGTCCGCGGGCGGATTGTTCGCGATCTCCTTCGCATCGAACGCATAGTGTCCCTGGCGCGGAAACACGGTCGTCAGCTCCGTGCCCCATGCCTTCTTCATCGCGCCCAGAATCCGCAGCTTGTCGTCGACCATCACGTAATGGCGCGCCGGATAGCAATCCATCACCTGATCGAGCATCAACTCCTTGTGGATGTAGATCAGCACGCGCCCTTCGACTTCGTCCCACAGGCCCGAGCGCGAAATCTTGCGCGGCTGGAACACCACGTCGCCGTCCGACAGGATCACCGTCGGCCCGTACTTGGCCACATGCCGCAGCGCGTCGAGCGCACCCGGATACAGCCGGTTCGCAAACGGATACTCGATCAGGAACGACGACATCAGCAGCAGACGCGTGTCGCGTGGATGCTCGGTCCGGTAGCGCTGCAGCGCGCCGAGGTAGTCGGCGTAGCCGAGTTCGGTGCGCAGGTTCTCGAAGATTTCCCAGTAGCGCGCACTGTTCTCTTCGCCGAACTGCCCCATCATGTGCGCGCGCAGATCCTGCAGCACGTGATCGTTGTCGAGCAGCGTGTTGTCGCAATCGAACAGAAAGACGACGTCGTGCGGCGTGGCGGAAGTGACTGGCATCGCGGTTCCTCGTGGCAGGTTCGTGGATCGCCTCGGCTACTTCAGCCCGCCGTCCGGCGCGACGGGTTTTTCCGCATGGCCGCCGAAATCGTGCCGCATTGCCGACAGCACGCGGTTCGCGAAATCGGCTTCTCCGCGCGAACTGAAGCGCGCGAACAGCGCCGCGCTGAGCACCGGCGTCGGCACGCCTTCGTCGATCGCCGCCGCGACGGTCCAGCGCCCCTCGCCCGAATCCGATACGCGGCCCGCGTAGCCCTTCAGTTCGGTGTCGCTGGCGAGCGAGCCGGCGATCAGGTCGAGCAGCCACGAGCCGATCACGCTGCCGCGCCGCCACACCTCCGCGATGTCCGCGAGATTCAGATCGTACTGATACTGCGCGGGGTGGCGCAGCGGCGACGTCTCCGCATCGGCTTCGCGCGCGTGGCGGCCGGCGTCGGCGTGGCGCAGCACGTTCAGGCCCTCGGCATAAGCGGCCATCAGCCCGTACTCGATGCCGTTATGAACCATCTTGACGAAATGCCCCGCGCCTTGCGGTCCGCAATGCAGAAAACCCTGCTCGGCGGTGCTCGCGCCCGCCACGCGGCCAGGTGTCGCGCTCTCAGTGCCCACGCCGGGCGCCAGCGCCGAGAAGATCGGTTCGAGCCGTTTCACGACCTCGGCCTCGCCGCCGATCATCAGGCAGTAGCCGCGCTCGCGCCCCGCCACGCCGCCGCTCGTGCCGACGTCCACGTAGTGAAGCTGGCGCGCGCCGAGCTGCTGGCCGCGGCGGATGTCGTCGTGATAGTAGGAGTTGCCGCCGTCGACCACGATGTCGCCCGGTTCGAGCAGCGGCACGAGTTTGTCGAGCGTCGCGTCGACCACCGCGGCGGGCACCATCAGCCACACGGCGCGCGGCCTGGCGAGCTTCGCGACGAGGTCTTCGAGCGAGCTTGCGCCGGCCACGCCTTCCTGCTTCAGCCTGTCGACGGCCGCCGGCTGCACGTCGTACACGATGCATTGCTGAGCACCGCTGGTCAGGCGCCGCACCATGTCGGCGCCCATCCGTCCCAATCCAATCATGCCTAGCTGCATAGCTCGCTCCGGAAGATGCTGCGTTGCGCTGTCCGATTTTCTGGTCGTCGTGTTGCGGCGGCGTGGTTGCCCTTAAGCATAGGCGCTGTGTCGCGAGGGGTGCGCCGAATAGGTCGAAAGAAGCCGCACTTTTTTGCAAAGGTGCGGCGCGGGTCAAAGTTCCGCGCGGCTGGAGGCGCGCCGCATCCGCACGAAGGCGGATCCGGCGCTGTCGCGCGTCATTCGCTACGCTCGGGCAGGCGCGTGCCGCGGCGCGCGGCCAGCTTCGCGTATTGCTCGGCCGCGAAGCGCTTCACCGCGCGCCACATCACCGGATAACGATAGCCGGGCACCGCGAACAGCACGAGCGCGCACAGCCCCAGTAGTCCGCAAAACAGGAACGTGCCGCGATAGCTGAACGCCTGCACGAGCAGCCCGGAAAGCACGCCCGACAGGATCGAGCCGACCCGCGCCGCATTGAAGAACAGCGCGGTCGCGCGCCCGGGCGAATGCGGCATCAGATCCTGCACGTAGGTCATGCCGAGGCAGGAGGTCACGGCGACCACGAACGCGTTCAGCATCTGCATCGGGATCAGCACGCTGACGTTGCCGGCGAGCGACATCGCGACGAAGTACACCGCATGCACGGCCGCGCACGCGGCAAGCCAGTTTGGCTTGTGCAGCGACGAGGACTTCGCGCCGAGCGCGAGCATCATCGGGATCTCGGTCAGCGCGCCGAGACCGAGCATCACCGACACGTCGAGATGCGTGCCGTTCAGCCCGTGCACGATGTAGAGCGGCAGCACGATCATCGTCGCGTTCGCGGCGAGGCCGAGCAAGGTCAGCGCGGTCACCGAACGCAGGATGTCGTTCGCCGACGCGGCTGGCAGCGTTTCGTGCGCATCCTCGCCGGGTTGCCGCAGCGGCGGCACCGTGATCGACGCGGACGGCTCGGACGCGGTGTCCTCGACCGTGTGATCGCCGAGATGGCTCTGCGGCTCCTGCATGCGCCAGACGATGAAGCCACAGGTCGCGAAGCTCGCGGCCGCGAACAGGAACAGCCCGGTGAAGCTCGTCGCGGCGAGCACCAGCGCGCCGACCGACGGCCCGAACACCCATGCGGCCGACAGGATCGTGCGCAGCGTCGCGCTCGCGAACACACGTTCGGCCGGGTCCGGCACCGGCAGCGCCGCGCGGCTGAACGAGAACACCATCGAAATCGCCGAGCCGCCCGCGCCGATGAACACGATGCCGACCACGAGCAGCAGCCGGTAATCGCGCACCACGCATAGACCCAGGTAGCCGAGCGCGGCCAGGATCAGCGCCGCCAGCAACAACGGCCGGTGCCGCCCGCTGCGGTCGCTCCAGCGCCCGGCGGCCGTGCTCGCGAGCACGCCGCTCGCGGCGATCAGCGTCATGAATACGCCGAGCCGGAACGGCGTCATGCCGGCGCGTTCGATGCCGAACAGAGACAGATACGGTGCGGTGAAGGACATCGCCACACCGAGCATCAGGGTGGCGGCAGCGAGCGGCTTGAAGCCAGGAATGCGAAGCAGGTCGAAAAAACGCGCAGTTTTCAACACGGGGACGGAGGGTCAGGTGGAGCGGGCCTCGCTGCGCTTCGATGCGCTCGACGGCACGATGGGCGTCGCGGGCTCGGGGCCAAAACGACCGGGGCATTATCGACCCGGAGCGCGGCTCGCGTAAACCCGCGCAACAGCCGTCCCAAATGTGGAATGCGCGCGCCCGTGCGCAGCGCTGCTCGCGCCGTGCCGCGCCGATGCGTGCGGTTAGCGGCAATCTGCCGGCACGCTCGCCGCTATTTGCCCTCAGTTGCGCGCATTTGCTGCGCCTGCGCCTTGTAGTCGTAGGTCGGATAGAACTCGGTGTGATAGCCGCCCCACGCGGTCGATTCGATCGCACGGTTCACTTCGCGCAACCGGCTCGCGGGCACGCGCAGCGTCACGACCTGTCCGATGCCCATCATCACGTACCACGACACGACTTCGATGCCGGGCGGCGGAAAGGTCTTGAAGAAGCCCTGCTCGCGCAGTTGATCGTTGATCTTCGGCAGCGGCTTCGATTCGTCGTGGCGCAGGAAGATCGTCAGCAGGAAGGTGTCGTCGGCGGGAGCGGACGCTGGTGTGGCGGGGGTGACGGCGAGCGTGGCGGGGGGCGCCGCGTCGGCGGCGTGGGCGAGCGGCGCGATGGCCAACATCCCCAACGACACGGCGAGACCAGCGACTGTCGATCCAATGAGCATGAAACGCCTCCATCACGGATTGAACTCAGCTTCGATCACACGTCTGCGCGCAGCAATCCCCGCTCCCGCGCGAACGCATCACACGGTCACGTAGCCGCGCTGTTCGAGCGTCCAGCGATGCCAACGGTTGCCATACGCGCCGCACGCGAACGCGAACACGATCGACAGCACGAAGCCGATCAGGTCGGCCGTCTCGCCCCACAGACCGATGCCGAGCAGAATCACGTTGATGCCCAGCATCACGAACGCGGCGAACCACATTCTTTTCGACAGCGCCCAGATGAAGCCGAGCAGGCACGCGCCCCAGCTGAAGCCGGTCGCGACCGCGATTGCGTCCTTGTGTTGCGGATGTTGCAGATAGATTCGGGCGTTCATGTTTTGCGAGGTTCCGTGCGATGACGCGGCGCGTCGATCGGTCGAGCACGCGCGCACCGCTTTTTAACATGCCGCGGCGACATCACGCGCATCGGCTGCATACGGCCGTCGCGCTGACGATCCGCAGCATAGCTGCTACCCTTGGCAGATCAAGATCAAAGAGCGGAGCACGCATGACCTCCTCGACAGCTTATTCCCCGAAAGCCCCTTCCCGCGCCGAGCTCGATTCGCTGCCCGGCGCCACCGTCGTCGAATTCGGCACCGACTGGTGCGGCTATTGCCAGGGCGCGCAGGCCTCGATCCGGCAGGCGCTCGCGCCGCACGCGGGCCTGCGGCATCTGAAGATCGAGGACGGTCCCGGCCGCCCGCTCGGCCGCTCGTTCAAGGTCAAGCTGTGGCCGACGCTCGTGCTGATGCGCGACGGCGCCGAGGTCGCGCGCGTGGTGCGGCCTCGCAGCGCCGAGGACATCGAGGACGCGTTCGCGTCGCTCTGATATTCGAGCTCCATCATGCGCCAGGTCATCCATCATCTGCGTGTCCAGGCCCGTGGCCGCGGCCTGGTCGAATTTACCGACGACGCGCGCCGCTTCGTCGACGATACGGACATCCGTACGGGTCTCCTGACGGTGTTTTGCCGGCACACGTCGGCGTCGCTGCTGATTCAGGAGAACGCCGATCCATCGGTGCGGCGCGATCTGCAGCGCTACTTCGAGAGCCTCGCGCCAGAGGACGACACGCGCTACGAGCACGACACCGAAGGCCCCGACGATATGCCCGCGCATCTGCGCACGGCACTCACGCAGGTGCAGCTATCGGTGCCCGTCGAGCATGGAAGAATGGTGCTCGGCACATGGCAGGGGCTCTATCTGTTCGAACATCGGCGTCAGCCACAGCCGCGCGATATCGTGTTGCATCTGCTCGGCGAATAAAGTCCGCTTTCGCACCCACCCGTCACGCAAAGGAAACCGTCACCGGCACTTCTCCGCACACCGCATCGTACGGAGCCTACCCAAGGGAGCACACCTCATGGACACCCGTAGCGAGCTGCAAGCCACCGTCAAGGCGATGATTCAACCGGGCAAGGGGCTTCTGGCCGCCGACGAAAGCGGCCCGACCATCGCCAAACGCTTCAAGACGATCGGCCTCGAATCGACCGAAGAAAACCGTCGCGCGTATCGCAACCTGCTGCTGACGACACCCGGCCTCGGCGAGTTCGTGAGCGGCGTGATCCTCTACCAGGAAACGCTCGGCCAGAAAGCCGACGACGGCACGCCGTTCCCGCAGGTGGCCGCGGCGAATGGCATCGTGCCCGGCATCAAGGTGGACCTCGGCAAAGTGCCGCTCGCGCTCGCTCCAGGCGACGAAATCACCGAAGGCCTCGACGGTCTCGCCAAACGCTTCGTCGATTACAAGCGACAAGGCGCTCGCTTCGCGAAGTGGCGCGCGGTCTACAACATCAGCGCGAGCCTGCCGAGCCGGCTCGCGATCGAGGCGAACGCCGATTCGCTCGCGCGCTACGCGGCGATCAGCCAGGAAGCCGGCATCGTGCCGATCGTCGAACCCGAGGTGCTGATGGACGGCGATCACACGATCGAGCGTTGCGCCGAAGTGACCGAGGCCGTGTTGCACGAGGTGTTTCATGCGCTGCATCGGCATCGCGTCGTGCTCGAACATATCGTGCTGAAGCCGAGCATGGTGCTGGCCGGCTCCGAGCATGAGCAGCAGTCGAGCACCGCGCATATCGCGGCGGCGACCGTGCGCGTGCTGATGCGCACGGTGCCCTCTTCGGTGCCGGGTCTCGTGTTCCTGTCGGGCGGACAGTCGCCCGAGGAAGCTACCGCCAATCTCGGCGCGATGAACCGGCTCGGCGCGCTGCCGTGGAATCTGAGCTTTTCGTATGGGCGCGCGTTGCAGGAGCCGCCGTTGAATGCGTGGCGCGGCCAGCCGGGCAACGTAAAGGAAGCGCAGCAGGCGCTGCTCAAGCGCGCGCGTCTGAATGGCGCGGCCGCGCTCGGCAAGTACGACCCGTCGATGGAAAAGGATTGAGCGCTGGCGGGCGCAGCGCGAATCGCCCGTCATCACGCTTGTGCACAAAAACGCAGGAGCCGACACGCCGGGGCACCGGCGCGTGGCTCCTTCTGCACTTCTGCCTCAATACGCGGCGCTTACTGCCCCTTCGTATCGCTGCTCGCGTCGGCGCCCGGCATATTCGTCGAATCGGTCATGGGCTTCTTCGACTTCGAATGCTTCTTCATGTGATGATGGGTCGCAGGCTTGGTCGTCGTCTCCGGGCTCGCGTCGCCGCCCTCGCGCGACGAGGTCGCGGCGTTGGTGCTCGGGTCGTTGCCGGCCGGCCCGCCGCCACCGGCGCCACCGCCGGCACCTTGGGCCATCGCGAGCGACGAAGCCGCGAGCAAGGTGGAAACGAGCACTGCGTGTCTGATCTTCATGGCGATTCTCCTGGGTGTCGAGAGTGTCGAAAGGAAGTGGGCGCGCGGCAGCCGCACGCGCAAACCTCGCACTCTTTTCAGCAAGGGCTGTGCCGCAGCACAGCACGACAGGAAAAGCCCATGCGCGCAATGCGCGAACGGCGTGCCGCGGCTTCAGGTGCCGCACGCCACCAGCGCATGCAATTCGTCGATATTGAACGGCTTCGAGAGGATTGCGATGCCGAGCCGACGCGCGCGGTCGAGCTCGTCGGCGTAACCGGTCATTAGCGCGATCTTCTGCGACGGCCACGCGCTGCGGATCTTCTCCGCGAGGTCGATACCGTTCAGCTTGCCCGGCATCTGGATGTCCGACAGCACGAGCTCGAAGCGCTCGCCGGCGCTAAGCACGTCGAACGCCTGGTCGGCGGTCGGCTCGTGATGGACCTCGCAGCCGAAGGTTTCGAGCACTGCGGTCACGCCGGCCGCGACGTCCTCGTTGTCCTCGACGAGCAGTATGACCCCGGCCGCGCTCGGCAACGGCTGGCGCGCATCGACGCCGGCCGTTGCGGCGCGCTCGCGATAGCGCGGCAGAAACATCCGTACCGTCGTGCCGCTGCCCAGCACGCTGTCGATCTTCGCGGTGCCGCCGGCCTGCTCGGACATCGACAGGACCTGGGCGAGCCCGAGGCCGGTGCCCGAACCGCGCAGCTTGGTCGTGAAGAGCGGCTCGAACGCGCGTCGCGCGACCGATTCGGGCATCCCTTCGCCGTCGTCGGAGCAGGCGATCAGCACGTACTCGCCGTCCGGCAGCAGTGTGTCGCTGCCGACCAGCCGATTGTTCTGGCAGCGGATCACAAAGCGCCCGCCGCGCGGCATCGCATCGCGCGCGTTCATCGCGATGTTCACGATCGCGAACTCGAGATCGGTCGGATCGACGAGCACCTGCCACAGGCCCTCCGGTATGCGCAGCGCCAGCTCGATCGTGTCGCCGAGCGCCGCGTTGATCAGCGGCACGGCGGCCGGCAGCCAGCGCGCAAGCTCGACGGGCTCCTGCTTCAGCGGCTGCTTGCGCGCGACGCTGAGCAGACGCCGTGTCAGCGCTTCGGCCGTGGCGGTGGCACGCTCGACCGCTTGCACTTCCTTCTCGAGATCGTTGTAATGCTTGAGCCGCGCTAGCTCGGTATTGGCCGACACCACCATCAGCAGATTGTTGAAATCGTGCGCGACATTGGCGACCAGATTGCCGAGCGCGCCCATGCGCTGCAGTTGCCGGCTCGACGCCTCGGCCGACAGACGCATTGCGACCTCGCCCTGCCAGCGCTCCCACGCGCGGCGCTCCGCTTCGAGCTGGCGCAGCGAATACAGCACGAGCGCCCAGATCGCGATACAGGGCACCGCCGTCAGAGCCGCGATCAACAGAAAGTGCATGCGCCATGCCGCGACGATCGACGACGTCGCGTACGCGCTCATCACATACAACGGGTAGTCGCCGACGCGGCGAAACGCGAGCAGCCGCTCGACGCCGTCGACGGTCGAATTCAGACGCACGTGGCCGAACAGCTGTTTGTCGCGCAACGCGGACATGAACGCGCTGTGCATCGATGGCCGCGCGCCGGCCGGCCATGGCGGATAGCGCACCAGCAGATTGCCGTCCTGCCGGTAGAGTGCGAGCGCGAGCGACGGATCGCCGTTGGTCAGTTCGTGATAGAAGCGCGAAAAATATTCGTTGCGCAGCGCGACCGTGACCGCGCCGAGAAACCGGCCGTTCGCGTCCGAGCGGCCGATCGCGGTCGTGAAGACGTCGACCTTCGAGAGTGGGCCGAACATCGGCAGCGAGTAATACGGCTGCGGACGCATCGCCTTCGCGGCGAGAAAATCTTCGCGCTGGCCGATCTGCACCGCCGGAGCCGGATACGCGAGGCTCGACACGAGCAGCTCGCCGTTCACGCCGAGCAGTGCGATCGATGCGACCTGCGGAAAGTCGCCGCCGATGCTCTGCAGGCGCTCGTGCAATTCGCGCTCGCGCGCACGGATCTGTGCATCGTCGGAATCGCCGAGCAGCTCGATCACGCGCGAGGCCATCTGCCGGTTCAGATCCAGCACCTTGACGGCCTGCTCCTGCGCCACGCGCGCGAGGCGGTCGATCATATCGTTCGCATCGGAGATCCGGCGCTGGTAGTCGAAGTAGCCGTAGCCCGCGAGGCAGGCCAACGGAAACACGATCGACACGGCCAGCACGATCAGCAACATGCGCCGTGTCGCCGCGAAGTTGCGTGACGGCATCGGCACATCGACTGCGACACGTTCTGCACGCTGCACGGTCACCTGCTCCATCAAAGTTGCATACGGTCAGGGAAGGCATTGCCTGTGAATTCGCACGCCGCTGTTCGCGTGCTAATTCCCCTGCCTCGAAATTTACCGCAACTCGGCCTATCTTCCCAAGCGGGTTCGCTGCATCACTTCGCTAACCCGGGCGGGCACATCGATTGCTGCTTTATCGCTGCTCGATGGCAAGCCCACTTCCGTTCCTGCTCGCGACGCGCCTCGCTGCGCTGCGCGAGCCTTTCCATGCACGAGGCCTCACCATGTCGACGACTGCCCGCCGCGTTGCGCGGCTATCGGAATTGCCGGCGGAGCGCGCGGTGCGCGTCACCGTGGACGACACGCCGATCCTGCTCGTGCGCGACGGCGACACCGTGCACGCGTACTCCCCGGATTGCCCGCATGCGGGGGGCCCGCTCGAAGAGGGCGCGCTGTGCCACGGCCGCATCATCTGTCCGTGGCACAAGGGCACCTTCGATGTCGCGACCGGCAACGTGCTGGAGCCGCCCCCGCTGCTGCCGCTCGATCGCTACCCGGTCACGCTCGATGGCGACGACGTACTCGTGTCCGCGGAAAAAATCGTCGCGCCGGAAGCGGCGGCGCACACGCCCGCGCTCGATACCGCCGCGCAACGCAAGCACTACGTGGTGATCGGCGCGGGCGCGGCCGGCGCCGCCGCCTGTGCCGCGTTACGCGAGTTCGGCTTCGAGGGCCGCATCACGCTGATCGGCGACGAAGCGCACGCGCCGTACGACCGCACTTCGCTGAGCAAATTCGTTCCGTCGTTCGAAATGCCACCCGCCGACGTGCCGCCGCTGCTGCCGCCCGATTGGCTGCACACGCACGGCATCGAACGGATCGTCGCGAAGGTCGCGCGGCTCGACGTGCCCGCGCGCACGATCCATTTCGAAGCCGGCGCGGGTAATGGCGGGCAGAGCATCGAGCCGCTCAAATACGACACCGCGCTGCTCGCCACCGGCAGCGTGCCGAAAGTGCCCGACATTCCAGGCTGCGAACTCGGCGGCGTGCACGTGCTGCGGCACCTCGACGATGCCGCCGCGTTGATCGACGCGCTCGGCGACGATGCATCGCAAACCCGCGTCGCGATTCTGGGCAGCAGTTTCATCGGCCTCGAAGTCGCATCAGCGCTGCGCAAGCACGGCGTACCCGTCACCGTGATTTCGCGCGACAAGATGCCGTTCGTGAAGCAGTTCGGCGAGCGCGCGGGCCAGATGTTTCGCGCGCTGCACGAAAGCAATGGCGTGAAGTTTTATCTCGACGCGAAGGTCGCCTCGCTCGAGGGCGAGGAAGGCAACGTGCATACGGTGATGCTTGCGGACGGCGAAGCCATCGCCGCCGATGTCGTGTTGCTGGGCACGGGGGTTGCGCCGGCTACAGGGTTCGTCGAAGGACTGCCGTTGCAGAAGGACGGCGGCGTGGTCGTCAATGCCGGCATGAGCGCCGCGTGCGGTCTGTATGCGGCCGGCGATATCGCCGTGTTCTCGCTGCACGAGAACCAGGAGCCGCTGCGTATCGAACATTGGCGCGTCGCGCAGCAGCATGCGCGCATCGCCGCGCAGAACATGTGCGGCTTGCGTACCCGCTATGCGGACGTGCCGTTCTTCTGGACCTATCACTACGGCAAGAACTTCGAATACCTGGGTCATGCGAGCGAGTGGGATGAGATCGTCGTCGATGGCGACTTCGATCATCACCAGTTCATCGCGCTGTACGTGCGCGACGGCAATGTCGACGCGGTGTTCGCCTGCGAGCGCGAAGCGCTGACCGCGCGGCTTTCGGACGCGATGCGCGGCGGGCTGTCGCGCGCCGACGCGCTCACGATCATCGGCGCGACGGCCGGCAGCGCGCCGCAAGCGGCGGCGTCGTGAGCCATCGTCTTGCCGTTCAACCTTGAGGAAGGAGCCACCATGACGACACACAAGGAACAGCATCCGCACTCGGAAAAGAGCGAACAGCAGATCGACGAACAGGTCGAGGACAGCTTCCCGGCTAGCGACCCGCCTTCGACGGGCGGCACCACGAAGATCGAGCCGGAGCAGGACAAGGCAAAGACCGGGCACGACAAGCCCGCCGGTCAATAGGCGCGTGGCAGCGCGCTGCGCGCTGCCAGTGCTTCCCGAGCGCCCGCGGCCTCGCGCATTGCTGTGATCACGGCGGCCGCGGGTGGCATCTATTGCACTCCCTCATTCTCAACCCACTGGAACGACGGAAACGACTCACCATGTCAGACGAGACCGGCTCGGCCAGCACCGGGAAGGAAGCATCCGGGCGCGATGCGCCGCACGGGGATGCGCGCCGCGACGGCAACGACGCACGCGATGACGGAGGCAAACGCGGCAACGACAAGAACAAGGACAACGGCGACGAGGACAGCCAGCAGAAAAGGCCCGGCAAAAAACCGCTGATCATCCTCGGCGCGGTCGTGATCCTGATCGGCATCGTCGGCTTCGTCTGGTGGTTCGCGACCCGCAACGAAGTAACGACCGACGACGCCTACACCGATGGCAACGCAATCACGATGGCGCCGAAAGTCTCCGGCTACGTGGTGACGCTGGCGGTCGACGACAACCTGTTCGTGCACAAGGGCGACCTGCTGCTCGTGATCGACAAGCGAGACTACCAGGCACAGGTCGATCAGGCGAAGGCGCAGCTCGGTCTTGCGAAGGCGCAATTGAACGCCGCGCAGGTGCAGCTCGATATCGCACGCGTGCAGTATCCCGCGCAGTACCGCCAGGCGAAGGCGCAGACTTCGTCGGCGGAAGCGAATCTGCGCGAGGCGCAAGCCGCCTGGCAGCGTCAGCACTCGGTCGATCCGCGCGCGACTACGCAGCAGAACGTCGATACCGCCGACGCGCAGCGCCAGTCGGCCGGCGCGAGCGTCGAGCAGGCGCGTGCGCAGCAGCGCACCGCGAGCCTCGTGCCGCAGCAGTTGCGCGAGGCCGAGGCCAGCGTCGACGAACGCCGCCAGCAGGTGCATCAGGCCGAGGCGCAGCTCGAACAGGCGCAGCTGAATCTGTCGTATTGCGAGGTGCGCGCACCGTCGGATGGCTGGATCACACGGCGCAACGTGCAGCTCGGCAGCTTCCTCACCGCAGGCGTGTCGCTGTTCTCGATCGTCACGCCGCAGGTATGGATCACCGCGAACTTCAAGGAATCGCAGCTCGAACGCATGCGCCCCGGCGACAAGGTCAAGGTCGAGGTCGACGCGTATCCGAAGCTCGACCTGCGCGGCCATGTCGATAGCGTGCAACTCGGCAGCGGCTCGCGCTTCTCAGCGTTCCCGACCGAAAACGCGACCGGCAACTTCGTGAAGATCGTGCAGCGCGTGCCGGTCAAGATCATCATCGACGAAGGTCTGCCGCGCGATCATCCGCTCGGGCTCGGCTTGTCGGTCACGCCGAAGGTGTACCTGAAATGACGGCGTCCGATGCCGCGCCAGGCGACGAATCGTCGAACTGGAAGCCATCCGCGAATCCGTGGCTGATCGCGATCGTCGTCACGCTCGCGGCGTTCATGGAAGTGCTCGACACGACCATCGTCAACGTCGCGTTGCCGCATATCGCGGGCACGATGTCCGCGAGCTACGACGAAGCGACGTGGACGCTGACCTCGTATCTGGTCGCCAACGGCATCGTGCTGCCGCTCTCGGGCTTCTTCGGCCGGCTGCTCGGCCGCAAGCGCTATTTCCTCGTCTGCATCATTGCGTTCACCGTGTGCTCGTTTCTGTGCGGCATCGCGACAGATCTGTGGCAGCTCATCATCTTCCGCTGTTTGCAGGGCTTTTTCGGCGGCGGGCTGCAACCGAACCAGCAGTCGATCATTCTCGACACCTTTCCGCCGCAGCAGCGCGGCCGCGCGTTCTCGATCTCGGCGGTTGCGATCGTCGTCGCGCCGGTGCTCGGACCGACACTCGGCGGCTGGATCACCGACAACTTTTCGTGGCGCTGGGTGTTCCTCGTGAACGTGCCGTTCGGCGTGCTGACCTCGCTCGCGGTGATGCAGCTGGTCGAGGACCCACCGTGGAAACGCAAGGGCGACCTGCGCGTGTCGGTGGATTACGTGGGCATCGTTCTGATCGCGGTCGGCCTCGGCTGCCTGCAGGTGATGCTCGATCGCGGCGAGGACGACGACTGGTTTTCATCGAACTTCATTCGCGCGTTCGCGGTGCTCGCGGTGTCGGGCATCGTCGGCGCGACCTACTGGCTGCTGTACACGAAAAAGCCGGTCGTCGATCTGCGCTGTCTGAAGGACCGCAACTTCGCGCTCGGCTGCGTGACGATCGCCGCGTTCGCGACGATTCTCTATGGCAGCGCGGTGCTCGTGCCGCAGCTCGCGCAGCAGCAGCTCGGCTATACGGCGATGCTCGCGGGCCTCGTGCTGTCGCCGGGCGCGGTGCTGATCACGATGGAAATCCCGCTGATCAGCAAAATGATGCCGCACGTGCAGACGCGCTTTCTGGTGGCGACCGGCTTCGGGCTGCTCGCGTGCGCGCTCGCGTATTCGCATACGCTCACGCCGGACATCGACTACTTCACACTAGTGAAGATGCGCAGTGCGCAGTCGCTCGCGATCGGCTTTCTGTTCGTGCCGATCACGACGCTCGCGTATCTGACGGTGCCGCCGCGGCTCAACGACGACGCGTCCGCGCTGTTCACGATGTTTCGCAACGTCGCGGGTTCGATTGGCATCTCACTGTCGACCGCGATGGTTCGCGAGCGCACGCAGGCGCGCATGGCGCACCTGTCGGAGTTCATGTCGCCGCTTTCGCAGAACTACAACGATACCTTGCAACGCAACGCCCAGAGGATCGCGGACATGAACGGCATGCCGCTTTCGCAGGCGCTGCAAACCGCAAATGGCCATCTGTACACCACGTACATCTCGCAGGCGACGTTCCTCGCCTATGTCGACGTGTTCGCGTTCCTCGCGATTTTCTGCACGCTTTGCATTCCGATCACGATTTTCTTCTCACCGGTCAAAGCGTCCGGCGGCGGAGGACATTGAAGTGAAGCTTCGTTTGAGGCGCAACGTTCTCGATTCCGCTACGGGTTTGATTGCGTGTGTCGTCATCGGCATGCCGGCGCTGCTGCTCGCTTCCTGCACGGTCGGCCCCGACTTTCATGCGCCGCACGCCGACGTGCCGGCGCAGTGGCACGATACCCAGCGCACCGCTGCGAGCGATGCGGCCGCTAGCGGCGCATCTTCCGCAACGGCGGCCAACGTCGCTTCGGTGCCGACGCTCGACACCGATCCCGACCCGCGCTGGTGGCGCAGCTTCAACGATCCGACGCTCGACGCGCTGATCGCCCGCGCCGCGCTCGGCAACCTGGACTTGCAGCAGGCGGTGCTGCGCATCGTCGAAGCGCGCAGCCAGGTGCAAGCGGCGGCCGCGCGAGGTTTGCCGAATCTGCGCGCGACCGCCAGCTATCAGCGCGAGCAGCTCGGCCTTAAAGGCTTTCTGGAGGAGAACGGCGCGTTCGACAAGGTCGATCAGCTCGGCGCGCCGAATTCGCCGGTCAATGCGATCGCACCGGGCGCGGGGGCCGCGCTGCAAAACGGCGCGAACAACCTGCTCGATCAGCTCACGGCGCCGGTCAATCTGTGGCAGGTCGGCTTCGACGCGACCTGGGAGCTCGATCTGTTCGGCCGCGTGCGTCGCTCGGTCGAGGCCGCGAACGCGCAAACCGAGGCCGCGTACGAAAGCCGCAACGACGCGTTGCTATCGCTCGAAGCCGAGGTCGCACAGACCTATATGCAGTTGCGCGGCGCGCAGACCTTGCACGACATCGCGGTGAGCCTCGTCGAGCAGCAAGGTGAAACCGTCGCGTTGACGGAGAGCCAGGCGAAGGTCGGACTCGCGAGCCAGCTCGATGTGCAAAGCGCCCGCGCCCAGCTCGCGCAAACGAAAACGCAGTTGCCGCAATACGATCAGCAGATCGCCCAGGCGCTGAACGCGCTCGCGTATCTGATCGGTGAGCCGCCCGGCGCGCTCGAAGCGCAGCTGAGCGCGCCGCAGACCGTGCCGCCGGTGCCGCCCGTCGTGCCGGTAGGCCTGCCGTCGACGCTCGCGCGGCGCCGGCCCGACATCCGCCGCGCCGAGGCGAACCTGCATGCGGCAACGGCGAGTGTCGGCGTCGCGGTCGCGCAGTTCTATCCGGACGTGTCGCTGACCGGCAAGGCCGGCACGCGCGCGACGAATGCGCGCGATCTCGCGCGCTGGTCGCACCTGTTCTATTCGTTCGGACCCACCGTGTCGCTGCCGATTTTCGAGGGCGGCGCGCTGGTCGCCAATCTGCGCATGTCCGAGGCCCAGCAGGCCGAGGCCGCGCTCGATTACCGCAAAACCGTGCTGACCGCGCTGCGGGACGTGGACAACGCGCTCGTCGTCTATCGCACCGATCAGGCGCGGCGCGATGCGCTCGCCGACAGCGTCAGCGCGCAGCAGGCCTCGTTCGATCTGTCGCGCGACAGCTATCGCAAGGGGCTCACGAGTTTCATCAACGTGCTGGACGCGCAGCGGCAGCTCGCGCAGGCGCGCGAGCAATACGCTCAAGGCACGACCCAGGTCAGCACCGATCTGGTGGCGCTCTACAAGGCGCTAGGCGGGGGCTGGCAGAGCGATGCGGATGCGGCGGGGGCGGCTGGCGCGGCGGCGCCGCCAGGCAGTGGCGGATAACCGGCCGCGATGCGGCGAGGCCGCCAGACGGCAAGGCCGCAAGGCGTCAGCCATGCTTGAACTGCGGCTCCGCAATCACCGTTCGCGTCGCATCGAGATGACGGCACGCGGCTAGCATCTGCTGCAACGACGTCACCGCGCAATCCGCTTCCAGCGACTCTTGCTGCTCCGCGCTCCACTGCTGCGTATCCTCGGGCGCCCAAAGGCCGACCACGATCGACACGTTCGGCAAGCGCGCGCGGATGCGCCGGATCAGATTGCGCAGATGCGACGGAATGCCGTCGATCTGCAGATACAGAAGGCAGACGATGCCGACGTCGTCGGCCTCGAGGCGATCGATCGACGCGCGCGACACCGCCTCGTGCGGCAGCGAGCGCGCCGCGAAGCCGTGCTTGCCGAGCAACTGCAGCAGGATCATCGTCGCGAGCGCGTCGAGCGGACCACGGCCCGGCAGGCACAACACGCGGCTCGTCGGCGCATGCCACGCGAATACGGGCTCTACGACGGACGGTTCGCTGCCCGGCTCCTGCTGCGGGCCGTGGGTCTGCTCCGGCGTGAGCGTCGCGGTGCTCATGCCACTGTTCGCCGCGTCGACCGATCGTGGCATCGCCCGCGCGGCCCGCGTTTCGTCGGAGGGCCCGAGCGGGCCCGCCGCGCCCCAGTTCGACTGCGTCGCGAGCGGTGCGGGCTCGCGATCCTCGTAGCCGTCGAGGCCGTCGACCAGCTCGTTGGTCGTCGATTCGATGCGCGCGAGCTGTGCGCTCGTCACGCTGCCGTTCGTTACGTCGCTGGCCGCGAGCCGCAAGGCCCCGATCGCGACTTCGTCGTAATAGGCCGACAACGAGCGATCACGCAGCAGCACTTCGGCCTGCTCGATCGGTTGATCCGGATCGCCGGCGAGCGCGCGTTGATAGAAGTTTTCGACCGGCGTCAGCGGCGGCTGATCGCCGAGCAGCACGTCGAGAAACTCGAGACGCCGCACATGCCGGCCGAGCACCAGCAGACACAGCGTCAACGGTGTCGACAGGATCAGGCCGATGGGCCCCCAGATCCAGCTCCAGAAGATCGCCGCGACCACCACCGAAAACGGCGACAGGCCCGTGCTGCGCCCATACAGCAGCGGCTCGACCACCTGCCCCACTGCGAGCTCGGCGACCACGAACAGCACCAGCGACCAGATCGCCATCTCCCAGCCGGGACTGACCGCGGCCGCGAGCGCGGTGGGCAGTATCGCCGCGATCCAGATGCCGACGTAGGGCACGAGCCGCAGCAGCGCCGCCAGAATGCCCCACAGGACCGGGCTCGGCACGCCGATCAGAAACAGCCCCGCGCCGATCACGACACCAACGCCGGTGTTCACGCCGAGCTGCGACACGAAGTAGCGGCTCAGGCGCCGCGCGGTCTCGTCCATCACCGTGGTCGTGCGATGCAGGTCGCGCGAGCCGAACAGACGGATCGCGCGATCGCGCAGGTCGTCGCGTTGCAGCAGGATCACGATCGTGACGACGAACACGATGAACGCGGTTTCCAATGGACTGATGGCCGGCGACAATACGCGTCGCGCGAGCTCGAACGGCGTCGGCACCGGCTCGCGCACCTCCACCGGCACCGCCGTCGATGCCTGCGGGCTCGCCGCGGCCGCCGCGCCGTTCGGCGCTGGTAATTGCGGCGGCTCGATCGTCGCGCGCTGCAACGCCTGCCCTGCCTCGCTCGCGAACCGGTTCAGCTTGCCGATCGTCAGGCTGTGCACGGTATCGAGCTTGTGATGGATGGTCGCCTGATAACGCGGCATGCCGGCGGCGAGATCGGTCAACTGTGTGGCGATCACCGCGCACAACAGCGCGATGACCGACACCGTGATCAGCACCGCCGCGCACACCGACGCGACATGGCCGAGTTTGAGCCGGGCCAGTGCATCGGCGAGCGGCGCGACGAGAAAGCTCAACAGAATTGCGAGCGTGATCGGAATCATCACCGCGCTCGCGAAGTACAGGCATGCGACCGCGATCACCGCGACGACGAATGTGACGAGGCCCTCGATACCGAATGCGGCGGTCGCTGCCTGAATACGCGCGGCGGGGCTCGTGGCGCGCGGCTCGGGTGTGTCGTTCATCTCGTGGAGGAAGATCGGGCATGGGAAAGCGGCCCCCGAGCCGCGCGCGATGCGCCGGCTCAGAGTCTCGTTACTCGCGAAGGCTAAGTAACGCCTATTTCATCGTGTCGCCCGACACCGGCCCGCTCTCGACCGGTGGTGCCTCTTTCTCGATCTCACTGCGCGCCTGCTCCCAGTATTGCTCGGGCGTGCCCTTCGGCTCGGCCGCCTGCTCCCACAGATAGTAGGCGCGCGTGCGGATCTGCTCGTCGACGCTCGGTTCCTGTTCCATTTGTTCACCCCAGCCTGGCTGTTTGCGTTCGCGCGTCTATCGTCGCGAAGAACGGAGACGCGTGCGTGTCGTCAACCACGGAGGGAGCAAACGTTGTACCCGGGCGGCGGCCCGCTTGTGCAACGTAGTACGACGGAACCGGCGTCGCTCACTCACCGGACTAGCCTGGCGATGAGTTGCCTTCGTCGGAGGTCAATTGTTCTTCGAGGCGCTCGAACACGCGCTGGGTCGCGCGGCTCGGCGCTTCGAGCGCGAACAGCAGCAGCGAGCGGCCCGTCACCTGGTACGCATCGCCCGCGCTGAATTGCGGCAGCTCGGCGCGCACCGGCATGTTGGTATCGACGAGGCAGGTCCAGCGCTCGCCCTCGGGAATGTCGGGCAGCGTGAAATTGACGACGTCGTGATGCGCGTTCAGCACCAGCAGCAAGGTCGCGTCGGACGCGAGACGGCGAATGCCGCTCGCCTGCGCGCGGCCATCGATCACGAGGCCGAAGCAGCGCATCGCCGGATCGGCCCATTGCTCGGCCGTGATGTCGGTGCCGTCCGGCGATAGCCAGCGCGTGTCGGTCACGTCGAGCGTCTCGTTGTATTCGCCAGTCAGAAACCGGCCGCGCCGCAGCACCGGCAAGCGGTGGCGCAGCGTGGTCAGCTTGCGCACGAACTCCGTCAGCGCGCGGCCGTCGTCGTCGATCGCATCCCAATCGACCCAGCTGATCTCGTTGTCCTGGCAATACGCATTGTTGTTGCCCTGCTGCGTGCGGCCGAATTCGTCGCCGGCGAGGATCATCGGCGTGCCCTGCGAGAGCAGCAGCGTCGCGAGCAGATTGCGCTTCTGGCGCTCGCGTTGCTGGCGGATGTCGGCGTCGTCGGTCGCTCCTTCGACGCCCATGTTCCACGACCGGTTGTCCGCATGGCCGTCGCGGTTGTCCTCGCCGTTTGCGTCGTTGTGCTTGTCGTTGTACGAAACCAGATCGTTCAGCGTGAAGCCGTCGTGCGCGGCGATGAAGTTCACGCTTGCCCACGGCCGCCGGCCGCGGTGATTGAACTTGTCGCCCGACGCGGTGATGCGTGTCGCGAGATCCGCAGCGGTGCTCTCGTCGCCCTTCCAGTAGGCGCGCACGGTGTCGCGGAAGCGATCGTTCCATTCGGCCCAGCCCGGCGGAAAACCGCCCACCTGATAGCCGCCCGGGCCGCAATCCCACGGCTCGGCGATCAGCCGGATGCTGGAGAGCACCGGGTCCTGGCGGCAGCTGTCGAGAAAGCCGCCGCCTTCGTCGAAGCCGTGATCTTCGCGGCCGAGGATCGTCGCGAGATCGAAGCGGAAACCGTCCACTTTCATTTCGGTGACCCAGTAGCGCAGACTGTCGGTCACCATCTGCAGCACACGCGGATGCGACAGGTTCAACGTGTTGCCGGTGCCGGTGTCGTTGATGTAGTAGCGCGGCTCGTCGGGCATCAGCCGGTAGTACGACGCGTTGTCGATGCCCTTGAACGAGATCGTCGGGCCGCGTTCATTGCCTTCGGCCGTGTGGTTGTACACGACGTCGAGGATCACTTCGAGGTCGGCCTGGTGAAAGCGGTCGACCATCTCCTTGAACTCGCCGACCGACTCGGTCGTTGACGCGAAGAAACGCGGATCGGCCGCGAAAAAGCCGATCGTGTTGTAGCCCCAGTAGTTCGTCAGACCCTTGTCGAGCAGATGTTTGTCGTTGACGAAGGTCTGGATCGGCATCAGCTCGACCGAGGTCACGCCGAGACTGCGGATGTGATCGAGCACCGGCTGCTGCGCCAAACCCGCGAACGTGCCGCGCAAACGCTCGGGCACTTGCGGATGACGTTTCGTATAGCCGCGCACGTGCGTCTCGTACAGAATCACCCGCTCCCACGGCAGCGCGTTGCGCTCCGGATGACTCCACGAAAAATTCGCGTCGACCACCTTGCATTTCGGCACGAAGGGCGCGCTGTCGCGCTCATCGAATGACAGGTCGAGCTCTTCCGAATCGAGCGTATAGCCGAAAATTTCCGGCGCCCATTTCAGCTCGCCGATGTGCGCCTTCGCGTACGGATCGAGCAGCAGCTTGTTCGGATTGAAGCGATGCCCGTTCTGGGGCTCGTAGGGGCCATGCACGCGATATCCATAGACGGCACCCGGTTTCAGATTCGGTACGAACACATGCCATACCTCGTCGGTGTACTCGGGCAGTTCGATGCGTTCGAGTTCGTGCTGGCCGGATTCGTCGAACAGACACAGTTCGACCTTCGTCGCGTGCGCGGAGAACAGCGCGAAGTTGACGCCGCTGCCGTTCCATGTCGCGCCGAGCGGAAAAGGCGTGCCTTCGGAAATGCGCATCGAGTAGCTGGCTGGGGATGACATAGATGGTCTCAGTGGATGCAAGGGAGGTTGGTATCTCGGGGGCATGCATGTGCTTTTTTCAACTGCCTTCCCACGTGTTCCGGGCTGCTCGCTATTCAAGTGTAGGCATTCGGGGCGAACGCGCCGGACATTGCACAGCGCGCACCCAGCAGGCGAGTTCGAACAGCAACTTTTGGGCCTGACGGACTTGCTTTCGCTCAGATCAAATGTCGCGGCATGAGATTTGCAGCATAGCGGCAAGGCGCACGCGTTCCGCGCAATCGAAGAGCCACGACAGCAATCAGGGAGAACACAGATGATGCGCAACACGCAGATCAAACCGCTGGCCGCTTCCGCATCGCTTCTCGCCGCCATTACGCTGATTTCCGCGTTGGGTCCGTGCGGCAGCGCGCTCGCGCAAGGCGCTCCGCAAGCGATCACCGAAAAACGCACGGACGTCGTGCAGCTCGCGAGCGGATATCGCGCGTCGAAGCTGTCGGGCGCGGACGTGTACAACCGCAACAAGGACAACATCGGCACGCTCGACGATCTGATCGTATCGCCGGGCACCGAGCGCACCACCTACGCGATCCTGTCGGTCGGCGGCTTTCTCGGCCTGGGCAAGCATCTGGTCGCCGTGCCGTTCAATGATCTGCAGATCGACAACCGGCGTGTCGTGCTGCCCGACGGGACGAAGAAATCGCTCGAGGCGTTGCCGGAGTTCAAGTACGCGGATTGAGCGCGGCGCTGCCGCGTCGAATCGATCGACGCGGCCACGGGCCGTCAGCCGAGCAGCTTGTCGGGCGTAATCGGCAAATCGCGGATGCGTTTGCCGGTCGCATGCCAGATCGCGTTGCAGACCGCCGCGGCCACGCCCACCACGCCGATTTCGCCGACGCCTTTGACGCCGAGCGGATTGACGATGTCGTCACGCTCGTCGACGAATAGCACGTCGATCTCGTGAATGTCGGCATTCACGGGCATGTGGTATTCGGCGAGATTGTGATTCATCTGCCGTCCGAGCACGTGATCGACCTGGCCGTGCTCGTGCAGCGCCATGCTGATGCCCCACACGACGCCGCCCGCGATCTGATTGCCCGCCGTCTTCGGATTGACGATGCGCCCCGCCGCGACCGCGCTGACCACGCGCGTCACGCGCACGGTGCCGAGCGCTTCGTCGACGCGCACTTCGGCGAACACCGCCGAATGCGTGCCCATCGAATATGCCTGCTGCTTGACGTGCGGCTTCACGCTCGCCTGCTCTTCGAGTTCGTCGAGGCCCGCGCGTTCGAGCAGCGTCGCGATCGCGATCGAGTCGTCCGCGTGCGGGCCACACACGAGCCGGTTGCCCTCGCGCCGCACTGCTTCGCGATCCACCGACGCGAAGCGCGCACCGCCATGTTCGCGCGCGAGTTCGACGAGACGATTGTGCAGGCGCGTGCAGGCCGCATCGACAGCGCTGCCCACTGACGACACCGTCCACGATCCGCCCTCGATCGGCGCCTTCGGCAGCCGCGTATCGCCGAGTTCGAAGCTGACGTCCGCGAGCGGCACGCCGAGGGCATCGGCGGCGATCTGCGTCATCGCGGTGTAGGTGCCGGTGCCGATATCGGCGGTCGAGCTCGACACCCTGACGCAGCCATCGGGCGTCAGCACCGCACGGGCGTCCGCTTTGTTCTGCATCGCGTCCCATGCACCGGTCGCCATGCCCCAGCCGATCAACTCGTTGCCTTCGCGGCGTGCACGCGGTTCGAGCGGCCGCCCCGCCCAGCCGAAGCGGGCCGCGCCTTCGCGATAGCAGTCGCGCAGCGCCTTGCTCGAAAACGGCAGGTTCTTGTTCGCGTCGCGCTCCGCATAGTTGACGAGCCGCAATTCGAGCGGGTCCATCCGCAATGCCTCGGCGAGTTCGTCCATCGCGACTTCGAGCGGAAAGAGCCCTTGGGTCGCGCCGGGCGCGCGCATGTCGGCCGGCGTCGGCACGTCGAGCTTCGCGACCTTGTAGCCCATCGACACGTTGTCGCATCGATACAACTGCCCGGCCCAGTTGACTACCACGTCGCAGAACTCCTCATAGCGCGAGGTTTCCGACACCGCCTCGTGGATCACCGCCTGCAGGCGGCCATCCGCCGACGCGCCGAGCGCGACGCGCTGCACCGATTGCGGCCGATGCGCGAAGGTGAACATCTGCTGCCGGGTCAGAGTGACGCGCACGGGTTTCTTCAGTTCGCGCGCGGCCATCACAGCGAGCGCCAGATGATATTGCGGCCGCAAGCCGGAGCCGAATGCGCCGCCGACGAACGGCGACACCACCTGCACTTCGTCGTCTTTCAAACCGAACACGCGCTGCAGATAGCCCTTCGTATTGACGACGCCCTGAGTCTTCTCGTAGACGGTCAAGTGTCCTTGCGCATCGGGCACCACGGTGCAACCGTGCATCTCCATCGGATTGTGGTATTGCGCGGGCGTGGTGTAGAACGCGTCTACGCGCACCTTGGCATCGGCCAGCGCTTTGCGCGGCTCGCCGCGCTCGGGCGGCGGCGGATCGAAGCCGCCCTTCTCCGCCGACGGCGGCACGGCGCTCATCAACGCCGCCTCGATATCGGTCTGATGAGAAGCGACCTCGTAGCGCACCCGCACCAGCGACGCCGCGTAGCGCGCGAGTTCGAGCGACTGCGCGACCACCAGCGCGACCGGCTGCCCGCTGTACCACACGCGCTCGTCCCACAGCGGTCTCAATGGCGTGCCGGCCGGCGCGATCATGTCCTTGAACGCATCGACGTCCGACGGCAGCGCCGGGCGCTTGCGATGCGTGAGCACGAGCAGCACGCCGGGCAGCGCTTCGGCGGCCGAGGTATCGATCGAGACGATCTTGCCCGAAGCGATCGTGCCCGACACGACGACGCCATGTACGAGCCCTTCGGCGCAGAACTCGGCCGCATATTGCGCGGCTCCGGTCACTTTGGCGAGGCCGTCGACACGCGAGTGCGGCACGCCGATCGCGTGCTTCGTGCTGCCTGTCGATGGCAAGGTTTCGGCACGGTTCATCGTGCGGCCTCCTCGAACGAACGTTGTGTGGCCTCGCCGAAGGCGCGCACGATCACGCGCGCCGCGAGTTCGATCTTGAACGCGTTGTCGCGCTGGGGGCGCGCATCGCGCAGCAGCGCCCCCGCGAAATCGCGCAAGGTCCGCGCGTTCAGCGTCTCGCCGCGCAGTGCGGCTTCGGCGGCGGGATCACGCCACGGCTTGTGCGCGACGCCGCCGAGCGCGCAACGCGCATCGACGATGCGCGAGTCGTCATCCAGTTCGACACCGACCGCGGCCGACGCGAGCGCGAACGCATACGATGCGCGGTCGCGCACCTTCACGTATGCGTGATGCGCGGCAAAGCCTTGCGGCGGCAACTCGATCGCGGTCACGAGTTCATCGTCGCGCAGGTTGGTATCAAGATGCGGCGTGTCGCCCGGCAGCCGGTGAAAATCCGCGAACGGCAGCGTGCGTGCGCCTTCGTTGCCGATCAGATGCACGGTAGCGCCGAGTGCCGCCAACGCGACGCACATATCGGACGGATGCACGGCGATGCAGTGTTCGCTCGCGCCGAGGATCGCGTGAATGCGGTTCACGCCGTGCAGCGCCGGGCATCCGCTGCCGGGTTCGCGTTTGTTGCACGGCGTACCCACGTCGTAGAAGTAGTAGCAGCGCGTGCGTTGCAGCAGATTGCCGCCGACCGTCGCGACATTGCGAATCTGCGGCGACGCGCCGGCCAGGATCGCTTTCGCAAGCAGCGGGTAGCGCGCTGCGACGGTATCGTCATACGCGAGCGCGCTGTTCGTTACGAGCGCGCCGATCATCAGGCCGCCTTGCGCCGACGCTTCGATCCGCCTGAGCGGCAAACGGTTGATGTCGACGAGCAAAGCCGGCCGCGCCACGTCTTCGCGCAACAGGTCGACGAGATTCGTGCCGCCCGCGATAAACGCGGCGGCCTCGTCCGACCGATGCCGTTCGAGCGCATCCTGCACCGCCTCGGCGCGCGTGTACGAGAAGCGGTTCATGGCCGCACTCCGCGTTGATTCGCGACTGGACTGGCTTGCCTTGCATCCTCGTCGCCGAAATGCGCCGCGTCGAGAATCGCGGCGACGATATTCGTATATGCGCCGCAGCGGCACAGATTGCCGCTCATCTGCTCGCGCACGTCGTCCGCGCAGCGCGCATGGCCTTCTTCGAGCATCGCATACGCCGAGCAGATTTGCCCCGGCGTACAGTAGCCGCACTGGAACGCATCATGTTCGATGAACGCTTGCTGCAATGGATGCAACGTATCGCCGTTCGCGAGACCTTCGATCGTCGTGATCGATGCACCGTCGTACACGACCGCGAGCGCGAGGCAGGTATTGATCCGCTGACCGTTGACGAGCGCCGTGCACGCGCCGCATTGGCCGTGATCGCAGCCCTTCTTGGTGCCAGTCAGGTGCGCATGCTCGCGCAGCAGATCGAGCAGCGAGGTCCACGCTTGAACGTCGAAGTGGCGCGTCTCGCCGTTGATCTCGAACGTCAATGCATGCGACGCGGGCGCGTCGGCCTGCGCGGTTTCAGCATCGGGGGTAGCCATCGGATTTCCTCCTCACAAGGCGTCGCGCAAGCAACGCGGCGCGCGACGAAACTCCATGCAACTCGAACCCATGCAAAACGGCGGCAGCGCGCGAGCGCGATGCCGCCGCGGCGTGCGGCGCGTCGCAACGCGGCTCGACGCGCCCGGCTGAACGCTTATTGCCCCGCCGCGCTTCCCGCGCGCGGCGGCGTCGCGCCTTTGAAGTGTTTGTTGGTGGTGCGGCCATTGCCGCCGCCGGCGACACCGTTGGTCGCGCCCCCCGACTCGCCGACGTTACCGTTCGCGTCGTTCGTGCTGGTCGTATCCGGCGTGCGCGATTCTTCCAGACTTGCGCCGGGTTGTGCGGCGGACTTGCCGTGTTGCGTAGACGGATTGGAACCGGTCTGCGCGAAGCCCGCCTGCGCAAAACCTAGCGCAAGGCAGCCCGACACGAGCGCGGCCCCCAGTTTGACGGATACATCGATCTTCATGTCGCTCTCCCTTATGACGTTATGGAAACCACTGCGAGAAGCCGCCATGCGCTCGCCGGCAGCCTCGCCGCCTTCGGTTCGACAACCTAAATAATCGGCGCGCCGCCTGTCACGGCAATCGTCGCGCCCGAGATGTAGCTCGCTTCGTCCGACGCGAGCATCACATACGCGGCCGCGAGCTCCGCCGGTTGTCCGGGGCGCTTCATCGGGACCTGCTTGCCGAACTGCTCGACCTTGTCGGGCGGCATCGTCGATGGGATCAGCGGCGTCCAGATCGGTCCCGGCGCCACGCAGTTCGCGCGAATACCCTTTTCCGCGAGCAATTGCGCGAGGCCGCCGGTGAAGTTCTGAATCGCACCCTTGGTGGTCGCATAGGCGATCAGGCCGGGGTTCGGATGATCGGCATTGATCGACGACGTGTTGATGATCGCGCCGCCCGGCTTCATATGGCGGACCGCCGCACGCGTGATCCTGAACATCGCGCCGATGTTGGTATCGAAGGTCTTGTCCCATTCTTCGTCGCTGATCGCGTCGAGCGACGGATAGCTCATCTGATACGCGGCGTTGTTGACCACCACGTCGAGCCGGCCGAAAGCCTCGATCGCCTTGTCGACGATCGCATCGCAATGCTGGCGATCGCGGATATCGCCGCCGACCAGCACCGCCTTGCGACCGCCGTCCTCGACCCAGCGCGCGGTCTCGCGCGCATCGTCTTCTTCGTCGAGATAGGCGATCAGCACATCGGCGCCTTCTCGCGCGAACGCGATCGCGACCGCGCGGCCAATGCCGCTGTCGCCGCCGGTCACGATCGCTGCCTTGCCAGCGAGACGCCCCGAACCTTCGTAGGTTTTCTCGCCATGATCCGGTTGCGGGTTCATGCCGGCCGTGCGGCCGGGCGTCTGGTCCTGCTGCTGTTCAGGAAACGGCGGTGCCGGGCGTTGCTTGTCGCTCATGTCTGATCTCCCTCGTTGCAAATGACCCTCGGCGGCGCGCACGAGCGCGCCGCGTCATCGGTCTTTGAGCAACGAGTGGGCCTGCGTGTGCGAGCGAAGTGAAAGCCCTGCTTGAACTGCAACGTAGGGGCTCGCATGGCTAAGGAAGCTGCGGCGGATAGAACGGTGGCAGCCAGATGGCAGATAAATGACAAATAGATTCGCACCGCGCCGAGTGCGATTTCCGACGACGACCCTGCAGAAATGACAGAACGGTCAGCAAGTTTTCGCTAACAGCCTGATTCAGATGATGGCTCCGCCGCATGCAACGCGGCCGCCGATTCGAGCACGCGCAACAGACGCTCGGGCGTCAATGGTTTCGCGCAATGCGCGTCGAAGCCAGCCGCCTTGGCGAGCGCGCGATCCTCACGCGACGCGAACGCGGTACACGCAACCAGCAGCATATGCGCAGTCTGCGGATGCGCGCGCAGACGCCGCGCAAGTTCGAGCCCGTCGAGCCCCGGCATCTTGATGTCGAGCAGCACCGCAAACGGCTGCCACTCGCACGCGGTCTGACACACGGCATACGGATCGTCGAGCGCACGGCACTCGAAGCCGTCGGCCGTCAGTAGCATTTGCAGCGCGTCCGCTGCTTCCCGGTAATCGTCGACTACCAGCACGCGACGATGCGCGGCCATCGCATAGCGGATCGGCCGCCATACGAGCACGTCGTCGCTGCTGTCCACGTTGTCGTTGAACACAGTCATTTTTTCTCGCCCTTTTTCATTCGCCCTGAAGGGCATCTCGCGCCACGCGCGCAAGATTCGATCCCATTGCGTCTGCCGGACTACGGCCAGGTTTTTGCTATTTCCGCTTCATTCGGACGATGCGCGGCCGGCACGCGTCGTCCCGCACTCCAGCGTTGCAATTACCTGGTATGCGGGATTCAGCGTGCCCATACATCACGGCGTTTGAATGACGGCGACTGCGATGTGCGTGCTGCGCAACATCGTCTGACGCACTGTCGTTGTGCGATCCGCCTCACTCAGGGGCGTCGCACGACATCGGTATTCCAACGGATAGAGGGGCCACGCAATGCATGCCGCGAGCGCTCTTATGGCGCGAATCGATGACGCGGTCATAAACAAAGCATAAGCGACGATGCCGATAAAAAAATGCTCGACGTGTTAGGGGTTTGTGCTCTGCGGGTTATCCCGCACGATTATCGATAAAGCCTTTCAGCATCGCGAGCGTGTCGGCGTCGTCGATATGCTTGTCGGTACGCCAGCGCAGCATGCGTGGAAAACGCACGGCCACGCCTGACTTATGGCGCGAACTCGCTTGTATCCCTTCGAAGCCGATCTCGAACACGAGCGTCGGCGTTACGCTGCGCACCGGGCCGAATTTATCGACGGTGGTCTTGCGCACGATCGCATCGACGCGATGCATCTCTTCGTCGGTAAGCCCTGAATAGGCCTTCGCGAACGGCACGAGCGTGCGCACGCCGTCGGCTTCGTCCCACACCGCGAACGTGTAGTCGGTGTAAAGACTCGCGCGACGGCCATGACCGCGCTGCGCGTAAACAAGCACAGCGTCTACCGCATAGGGCTCGATCTTCCATTTCCACCACGTGCCCGATGCCTTGGTGCGGCCGACGCCATACATCGATTCGCGCTCCTTCAGCATCAAGCCTTCGACGCCGCGCGCGCGGCTCTCTTCGCGCAAGGCCGCGAGCGCGCTCCAGTCCGCGCCGTGGACGAGCGGCGATACGCGCAGCAGACCGCGCGCGAGCGTGCCATCGACCGAAGCGCTCAACGCATCGAGCCGCGCGCGCCGATCAACGAGCGGGCTCATGCGCAGGTCCTGGCCGTTCGCTTCGAGCAGGTCGTACGCGAGCAGCGCTGCCGGCGAATCCGCAAGGATCTTGCGAGTCAGCGTCTTGCGCGCGATGCGCGGTTGCAGCCGCGCGAACGGCAACGGCGCGGCCGCGCCGGGTTCCCACGCGAGAATCTCGCCATCGATCACATACCCATCGGGTAAGGACTCGCCCAATGCCGCGACCTCGGGAAAACGATCGGTGATCAGATCCTCGCCGCGCGACCATAACCACACGCGCCCGCCGCGTTTGACGAGCTGCGCGCGTATGCCGTCCCACTTCCATTCGATCAGCCAATGCGCGGGATCGCCGAGCGTCGCCGGATCGCTCTGCAACGGATGCGCGAGAAAGAACGGGTACGGCAGGCCCAGGTCGCTATCGTGTTGACGCGCATGAGCTTGCGCTTGCGTATCGTCGTCGGTCTGCGGCGCGATCAGACGCAGATAGCGCGCCGCATCGGGCTTCTGTCGCGAATCGGTCCAGCCGACCATTCGTTGCGCGATCCGCTTGTGATCGACGCCGGCCACTTCGGCGAGCGCGCGCACCACCAGTTGCCGCGCGACGCCGACACGAAAGCCGCCGCCGATCAGCTTGGTCAACAGGAAGCGGCCGCCCCAGTCGAGTTCGTCCCAGTAACTGAGTAGACGCGTGCGCAATTCGTCGGGCGGCAGGCCGCGCAACGGCAGCATGCGTTGCTCGATCCATTGCGTGAGACCCAGCTCGGAGTCGCGCGACGCGGGCGGCAGGATATGCGCGATGGTTTCGGCCAGATCGCCCACCGCGTGATACGACTCCTCGAACAGCCACTGGG
The DNA here is from genome assembly GCF_040948755.1 of Paraburkholderia sp. BR13444. NCBI lineage: Bacteria > Pseudomonadati > Pseudomonadota > Betaproteobacteria > Burkholderiales > Burkholderiaceae > Paraburkholderia > Paraburkholderia sp. BR13444. Next base: position 121,153 of record NZ_JBFPKM010000007.1, read on the forward strand.
GCAAGCCGGCGCGCTCGCGCGCGATGTCGGTCAGCAAACGCGTCGGCACCAGTTGACGCGGTTTGCCGCCGGCGAGGAAATACGACGCCCATGCCGCGTCTTCAGGCTCGGCCACCGAGAAATAACTGGTCAGCGCCGCGAGCTTGTCGTGCGTCGACGTGGTCGCATCGAGCGCGGTGTAAAGGGCCGCGAAGCGTTTCATACGGTATCCGTCATGATTCGCTCGCCACCGGCGCTTCGTCGGCGCCGGCCGCATCGGCTTCGACGGTATCGTCGCCGTATTGCGTGTCGAACGCACTCGCCTGCAGGCCCTGCTCGTTGAGCCAGCGCACCATCGGTTCGATCGAGCCATGCGTGACGATCACACGCGAGGCGCCGCTTTCGCGGATCGCCGTTTGCAAACCCGGCCAGTCCGCGTGATCGGACAGCACGAAGCCACGATCGACGCCGCGCCGGCGCCGCGCGCCGCGCAGGCGCATCCAGCCCGACGCGAATGCATCGCTGTAATCGCCGAAGCGCTTGAGCCACGCGCTGTTCTGCGCGGACGGCGGCGCGACGATCAGCGCCTGTCTGAACACGGCCTTGTCTTTCGCGGCGATCTCGCTGACGAGATTGACCGGCGGCAGACGCACGCCCGCGTCGCGATACGCGCGATTGAGCGGCTCGAGCGCGCCGTGGCAGAAGATCGGCCCGATCGCGGCATCGACGCTCGCGAGCACGCGTTGCGCCTTGCCGAACGAGTAGCAGAACAGCACCGACGCGCGCCCCTCGGATGCGTTGTGACGCCACCATGAATCGATCGAATCGAACACGCTTTGCGGCGTATCCCAGCGATAGATCGGCAGACCGAACGTCGATTCGGTGATGAAGGTATCGCAATGCACCGGTTCGAACGCGGCGCAGGTCGGATCGGCTTCGAGCTTGTAGTCGCCCGATGCGACCCATACGCGACCCGCGCGTTCGATGCGCACCTGCGCCGAGCCGAGCACGTGCCCGGCCGGATGCAGCGACACGCGCGCCGCGCCGACCATGAGCGGCTCGCCGTAGTCGAGCGTGTGCAGTGCGATGCCGGGCAGCCGCGCCAGCAGCACGCTCGCGCCCGCGCGCGTCGCCAGATAGCGCTGATGACCAAAGCGCGCATGGTCGGAATGCGCATGCGTGATCACCGCGCGTTCGACCGGCCGCCATGGGTCGATGTAAAAATCGCCGGCCGGGCAATACAGTCCCTCGGGCCGCGCGACCACCAGATCATTGGCTTGCGGCGCGGTGTTGTTCTGACGGGGCGGCTGATCCATCGGCTGTCCTCGGGGATGGCGGGCGATCTTTCGAACGCGGCCAAGCAAACCGTATGCCGCGCCATTGATGGCCCCGTTTCTGCTTACGGTATATAAAGCACACAGGCGTGTCGAGAGCGGCTGCCATCCGGCAGCGCCCGGCGCGCACCGCGAGGCCTCATGCCGATCCTGCTCGACCAGCATGCGCTGTTTATCGCCAGGCATCCCGGGCGCTTCCTGCTGCAAACGCTGAAAGCGTTTCGCGCGAACCAGGGGCTGCTGCTCGCGGGCGCGGTCGCATACTACGCGTTGCTGTCCATCGTGCCGCTGCTGATCCTGGTCGTCATCGTGCTGTCGCGCGTGGTGCCGCAGCAGCTGGTGCTCGAAGCGCTGTCGCATCTGCTACGCTGGCTCGTGCCCGGGCAATCGGCCGCGCTGGTGCGTGAGCTGTCGAACTTTTTGGAGCATCGCGCGGTGATCGGCTGGGTGCTGCTGCTGACGATGCTGTTCTTCAGCTCGCTCGCTTTCACCGTGCTCGAAAACGCGATGTCGCTGATCTTCGTGCACCGCGTCGTCGTGAAGCGGCGCCACTTCCTGGTCTCGGCGTTGCTGCCCTACTGCTACATCATGTTTCTCGGCGTTGGCCTGCTGATCGTCACGTTCGTATCGAGCGCGCTCGACACGATCGGCGCCGAAGGTCTGCAACTGTTCGGCCTGCATGTGTCGTTGCAGGGCTTCACGCGAGTGCTGCTGTATCTGCTCGGGCTCGCCGGTGAAATCTTCGTGCTGACTTCGGTGTATCTGGTGATGCCGGTCGGACGTCCGTCGCTCAAACACGCGTTGATCGGTGGCGTGGTGGCCGGCGTGTTGTGGGAGGTCACGCGGCACGTGCTGGTCTGGTATTTCGCCACGCTGTCGCAGGTGAGCCTCGTGTATGGCTCGCTGACGATGGCGATCGTGATCCTGCTGAGCTTCGAATGGCTCGCCACGCTGCTGCTGTTCGGCGCGCAGGTGATATCGCAGTACGAGCGCTTCGGCACCGAACCGCTCGACGCGCCGCAGCCGAAGATCAAGACCGGCTGAGCAAGCCAGTCGCAAGGAACAGCCCTTGCTCGTTCGATACCGACCAAAGCCGTCCATTCCACGCGGCGGCATCGACTCGATATCGAGGGAGCGAGGATCATGGCTGAAACCGTTGGCGATTTCATCATCGGGCGGCTGCATGCATGGGGCGTGCGGCGTATCTATGGCTATCCGGGCGACGGCATCAACGGCGTGTTCGGCGCGTTGAACCGCGCGCAGAGCGAAGCGAAAAAGCGCCATAGAGGCACGGATCAGCCCGGCCCGATCGAATTCATCCAGGTCCGCCACGAAGAAATGGCCGCGTTCATGGCCGCCGCGCATGCCAAGTTCACCGGCGAACTCGGCGTGTGCATCGCCACCTCGGGGCCCGGCGCTTCGCATCTGCTGACGGGCCTCTACGACGCGCGCATGGATCACATGCCGGTGCTGGCGATCGCCGGTCAGCAGGCGCGCGCGGCGATCGGCGGACACTATCAGCAGGAGCTGGATCTGCCGGCGATGTTCAAGGACGTGGCCGGCTCGTTCGTCGGCTTTGCGACGATGCCCGCGCAGGTGCGTCATCTGGTCGATCGGGCGGTGCGTATCGCGCTTGCCGAGCGCGCAGTGACCGCGCTGATACTGCCGAACGATCTGCAGGACATTCCGTATGAACCGCCGGGGCGCAAGCACGGCACGCTGCATTCGGGCATCGGTTACGCGCGTCCGCGTGTCGTGCCGGGCGACCAGCAGTTGCGCCAGGCCGCCGACGTGCTGAACGCCGGCCGCAAGGTCGCGATCCTGGTCGGCGCGGGCGCGCTGCACGCGACCGCCGAAGTGATCGCGGTCGCCGAGAAACTCGGCGCCGGCGTCGCCAAAGCGCTGCTCGGCAAGGCGGCGCTGCCCGACGATCTGCCGTGGGTGACCGGCTCGATCGGCCTGCTCGGCACCAAGCCGAGCTACGACATGATGACCCATTGCGATACTTTGCTGATGATCGGCTCCGGCTTCCCGTACTCGGAGTTTCTGCCGAAGGAAGGCGACGCGCGCGGCGTGCAGATCGACATCAAGGCCGACATGCTGAGCCTGCGTTATCCGATGGAAGTGAACCTCGTCGGCGATAGCGTCGAGACGCTGCGCGCGCTGCTGCCGCTCATCGAGCAGAAGCAGGATCGGCTGTGGCGTGAGCGCATCGAAGGCTGGGTGTCCGACTGGTGGAAGACGCTGGAAAAACGCGCGCACGAACCCGCGAAGGATGGCCTCAATCCGCAGCTGTCGGTATGGGAGCTGTCGAAGCGCATACCGTCGAACGCGATCGTCACCAGCGATTCGGGTTCGGTCGCGAACTGGTACGCGCGTGATCTGCAGGTGCAGCGCGGCATGATGTGCTCGCTGTCGGGCGGGCTCGCGTCGATGGGCGCGGCCGTGCCGTATGCGATCGCCGCGAAGTTCGCGTACCCCGAGCGGCCCGTGATCGCGCTGGTCGGCGACGGCGCGATGCAGATGAACAACATGGCCGAGCTGATCACGGTCGCGAAGTACTGGCAAGGCTGGAGCGATCCGCGCTGGATCTGCATGGTGCTCAACAATGGCGATCTGAACCAGGTCACGTGGGAGCAACGCGTGATGGAAGGCGATCCGAAGTTCGAGGTGTCGCAGGACATTCCTTCCGTGCCGTATCACCGCTTTGCGGAGTTGATCGGTTTGAAGGGCATCTATGTCGACAACCCCGAGCAGATGGCGACCGCCTGGGACGACGCGCTCGCGTCGAATCGTCCCGTCGTGATCGAGGTGAAGTCCGATCCGAACGTGCCGCCGCTGCCGCCGCACGTCACGCTCGCGCAGGCCAAAGCGTTTGCCGAGACCTTGCTGAAGGGCGATCCCGATCAGGGCAACGTGGTGGTCGAGACGGCCAGGCAGGTGCTCGGTGCGGTGCTGCCGGGGCATCACGACAAATGATGCGGTAGCGGCTCGACGACGTGTGCGCGCGCCAACGGTTCGACAGAGGACGTGACTGGTAAAATGGCGCGCGCTTCGTGCACGCGCTCATTGGGCCTGCTTCAGCGCAGCCCATCACGCCGCCCCTTATCTCATGCTCACACACGTCCTCGCCGTTTTCGCGGCGGCCCATTCTGCGTCATTCGCGCAAGTCGCATCATTTGCATCACCTGGCATGGACGCTCTCGCCCATGCTTGACGAAACCCGCATCGCACGCGCATTGACCGCGCGCGGCATCACGCCCGATCCGCGCCAGCGTGAGGCAATCAGCGCACTCGTCGGGTTGCTCGGCGCGCAGCAGCGGGCACGGCGTGCATGGTCCACCGCCGCGTTCGGGCCGCAAGGCGTCTACTGTCATGGCTTGCCGGGGCGCGGCAAGAGCCTCGTCGTCGATACGCTGTTCGAGCTCGCGCCGTGCCGCAAACGGCGCCTGCATTTCCACGAGTTCCTGCGCGAGATGAACCGCCGGCTCGTCCAGGCGCCGCGGGGCGACGACCGGCTCGGCGACGTATCGCGGCAATGGCTCGACGGTATCGAGCTGCTGTGCTTCGACGAATTCCATGTGCACGATATCGCCGACGCGTTCCTGATGGGCCGCTTTCTCGACACCGCGATCAACCTCGGCAGCCGGATCGTGCTGACGTCGAACTACGCACCGGACGATCTGCTGCCCGACCCCGAGTTTCACGAGCGCTTTGTGCCGACCATCGCGCAGATCAAACGCGCCTTCACGGTGATCCATTTCGATGGCGCGCGCGATTACCGCTTCGGCGGCGAAGCGGCCGAGGTGCCGCGCTTTTTCGCGCCGCTCGATGCGTCGAGCGAGGCCGCGTTGCGCGATATCTTCTTGAGCCATGAAAGCGGCGCTGCGATCGAACCGGTCAACCTGAGCGCGGCGGGCCGTCCGCTCGTAGCGCGCGCGGCCGGCAGCGCGCTGCTGTGGGCGGACTTCGAGCAGCTATGCGTCGCGAGCCGCTCGCACCTCGACTACCTCGATCTCGCCGAGCAATGGCAAGGCTTGATCGTCGATCGTCTGCATGCGGAAGCATTGAGGCAGTCGCATACGCTGCAGCGCCTCGTGTGGCTGATCGACATCTTCTACGACCGCAAGCGCGCCCTCTTCATCGCGTCCGATCAGCCGATCGAGACCGCATTGATCGGCCTCGAAGGCGCGCATGATCTGTCGCGTACGCTGAGCCGGCTCGCCGAGATGCAATCGCGCGCGTATCGCAGCGCGCTCGAGCGAGGCGGCGAGGACGAAGCGCAAGACGGGATCGACGCCGAAGCTTGAAAGCCGGGCATCCACCCTGCGCATTTCTGCAATTCTTGCAAGGCAGCGGTAAAGCGTGCCAACGCCCTTTCGCATCGACGCACGCGCGACGCCGCCGCGCGCTGCGCCGGAGCGACAACGAAGCGACCCGCTGACCCGGCCCGCCGCTTGCGCGGGAATGGGTTCTGCTACCGCCGAGCGCAGACCCCATTGTTCAGCGGATTACCGCCGCTCGCGCCCGTCCATGCTCAGAACCGCTTCCGTAGCCGCCACGTTGTGCGCGGCCTGCCTCACGTCCGCCTGCGTGCATATCGGCCCCTCGCGTCTGAAGGCCGATCAGGTCGACTATGCGCGGGCACTCGGCGACGCTAAGAAACGCGCGATTCTCGCCGCCGTGATCGGTCTGCGCTACGGCGATGCGCCCGCGTTCCTGACCGTCAGCAGCATCATCGCCGCCTACACGTTCGACACCACCGGCGGCGCGACGCTCAACGCCGGCTCGGGCACCATGCCGAACTACGCGCAGGCGACCGGCAGCGTGTCGTACTCGAACCGGCCGACCTTCACGTTCACGCCGACCACCGGTGAAGCGTTCGCGTCCGCCTATATCCGGCCGCTCGCGCCGGCGCTCGTGTTGCCGCTCGCCGAGGGCGGCGTGCCGATCGATCTGCTGTTGCGCATCACCGCGCAGTCGATCGGCGGTCTGCGCAACGGCGATGTGCTCGGCGGCAACAACAGCGCGGGCGCGCCGGGCTTCTTCGAATTGCTGCAGGCGTTGCGTCGTCTGCAACTGGCGGGCGAACTGAACGTCGAGACACGTCAGCTCGATGTGAAGGCCGATCTCAAAGGCGGCCAAAGCCCCGCACTGGCCGTGTTCCTGTCGATCGGCGCGACCACCAGCGGCGAGTCGCCGGACACGGCCGCCGATGTCGCGCGCGTGCGCAGGCTGCTGCATCTGTCTACGAAGACACGTAGCTATGAGGTCGTGTATGGGCCGTCGTCGACGTCCGGGAAGGGCGAGCGCATTACGATGGTCACGCGCTCGGTGCTCGGCATCCTCAGCGATCTCGGCGCGCAGGTGCAGGTGCCGCAGGAGCGCATCAGCGACGGTTCGACGAAGCCGACCGTCGGGTTGGTCGGCGGTGAGACCAGGCCGACGATCATCGTGCACTCGGGCAACGCCGCGCCGGCCGATGCTTATGTGTCGATCGCATATGGGCCTTCGGTGTATTGGGTCGAGCGTAACGACTTCGACTCCAAATACGCATTTACGGTCGTGCAGAATCTGATGGCGCTCGCGGAGTCGGATACGAGCAGTAAGGCGCCGGTGGTGACGATTCCCGCGAATTGACGAGCGAATGTAAGCCGCTCACCCGCCGCTCACCCGCCGCTCTTTCGCGGCAAAGGAGAAGCCATGGAAAAGATCCCAGTTACCACCGCCTTATTCATCGCAGGCTTTGGCCCGATCGTGACCGAGGCCCAGCCAAGCCGTGATCTCTATGGCCGGGCCTTCGGTATCCCCTTCAAGGAAGAGAACGGCGGCTATCTCCATACGGAGAGTCTGAACGGCGCAAACTCTTTCGCGTTGTGGCCGCTCTCTCACGCGTCTCAGTCTTGCTTCGGCACCGAATCGTGGCCTCCCGACGTACCCATCCCGCAAGCCTGGATCGAGTTCGATGTCGACGACGTCGAAGCGGCAACGGCAGAACTTGAATCGCAAGGGTATCGAATGCTGGTCACAAACCGGAATGAGCCATGGGGCCAGACTGTCAGCCGCTTTATCGGGCCGGAAGGATTGCTGATCGGAATCACGTATACGCCCTGGCTGCGAGACAAGGAATGATGGCGGCCGCCGCGCAGATCAGGGACGAGCGCGCATCGAATTGCCCGGTTAATTCCTGAAATCGATATTCACCATTGTGAATAATGCGCATAACTATCAGCCTTCGCTTTCCTAAACTTGGAGTCTCGCGACCCTGACGGAAACGTACGTGAGCATCGTTTGCGTCGATATCGCAATCCATTAAAGGAGAAGCGCTTCATGAACAAGGCAACCAGCACATTGATCGCGGCCGTCGCCGCACTGATGCTGTCGGGCGGCGTATATGCCCAAAGCAACAACACGCTGGCGACTCCGTCCACGAAGTCGCCGGCCGCTCCAACGAGTGGCTACGGCACGCCTGGCGCCACCGGCTCGGACAGCGGCTCGGCATCACCGAACTCGGGCCAGCCGATGAGCACGATGAGCACGGAAAGTAGCTCCACGTCCCGCCAGCCCGCTTACGGGGTCAACAACTCACTGGCGACCCCATCCACGAAGTCGCCAGTCGGCCAATAAGCGGAAGCTCGCGCGACTTCGGTGGACGCTGACCTAGAATAAAAGCATGGTCGCAACCCAACGAGGAGGCTGCCATGACACTCACGCTAACGTCGCAAGCCTTCCGACAGAGCGGCGAGATTCCGGTGCAGCATACCTGCGAGGGCGCCAATGTATCCCCGCCGCTCGCGTGGTCCGGCGTGCCCGCGAACGCAAAAAGCCTGGCGCTGATCGTCGACGACCCCGACGCGCCGGACCCCGACGCGCCGAGAATGACCTGGGTGCATTGGGTGCTCTACAACATCCCGCCGACAGCAACCGGGTTACCCGATGGCGCTAATGCACAGCCTTTGCCGGGCGGCACGCTCGAAGGCACCAATGACTTCAAGCGTGCCGGTTACGGCGGCCCTTGTCCGCCCGTGGGACGCCACCGCTATTTCCACAAGCTGTATGCGCTCGACACCGTACTGCCCGATTTGAAAAGCCCCAGCAAGGCCGCTCTCGAGAAGGCCATGCACGGGCACGTACTCACGCAGGCCGAACTGATCGGCACCTATCAGAAGCGATGAGCGCTGGCATCAGTGCGACGACACATAAGCCGTATCAGCGAATACAGCCGGGATCGCGAAGCTCTCGCGCATCCGCTTAGCCTCCGCTGCCGGCGTCAAGCCAAACAGACGCCTGAATTCCCTGCTGAACTGGGACGGGCTCGCGTAACCCACAGCGTGTCCCGCCGCCTCCGCGGTCAGGTCCTGGCGCACCATTAACAGGCGAGCCTGATGAAGGCGCGTCGACTTCACGTATTGCATCGGCGACACCTGTGTAATGGCCTTGAAGTGGCTGTGGAAACTCGGAATGCTCATACCCGCTTCGTCGGCCAGTCGCCTTACGTCGAGAGGCTGCGCATAGCTTGCATGAATCACGCGGAGTGAGCGGCCTATCTGGCCGAACTGTCCTCGCATCGCCAAGGCCTCGCGCAACGAGCTTCCCTGGGCCCCGGTGAGCACCCGGAAATACAGCTCACGCAGCAGCCCGGCACCCAACACAGCAGCTTCGAGTGGCCGATGCATCGCCTCGAGAAAGCGCAGCACGGACGCTTGCATCGCGTCATCCATCGGCGTCGACATCATGCTCCGAGGTGCTGGTGTGCGCTCAGCCACCCCTTCGCGGTCGATCCGCTCCGCAAGTTCGGCGGCCAAGGCGAAATCGAGGTGCAGATACAGCGCGAGCAGTGGTCGCTCCTCGGTTGCGTCGGTCTCCATGCTGAATGGCACTGGCACCGATACGGCCAGATAGTGATGCTCGTCGTACAGGTACAGCTGGTCGCCGAAATAGCCTCGCTTGCGGCCTTGGCAGACGATCACGATACCGGGGTCGTACAGAACGGGCGTGCGCGATAGCGCCCGGTTCGACCGCAAGATGCGCACGCTCGGCAGCGCCGTCAGGTTGTAGCCCTCGTCGGGCGCCAACGCGCGCAGCAGCGCAACCATGCGTTTCTGGCTGCGCGAGGATAGAGCTGGGTGCTGGGTCGAAGCGCGTAGCGTGCTCATAGTTTTGTGCAAGAAACTCAGCGGAATTCGGCTTATTTTGCCTCGTTTGTCAGATTAGTATGCACTCTCCAATCGACTTTCGGGAGAAGTTTCAATGGCATCCAGCAAAACTCTGCTCATCACCGGCGTCAGCAGCGGTTTTGGCCGCGCGCTCGCACAGGAAGCGCTGGCGACGGGTCACAAGGTCGTCGGCACGGTGAGAACTGCTCAGGCCAAGCGCGAATTCGAGTCCCTGTCCGCGAACGCCGCTTGGGGACGTGTGCTCGACGTGACCGACTTCGACGCGATCGACGGCGTGGTGGCGGAAATCGAGGCCAGCGTCGGACCCATCGATGTGCTGGTCAACAATGCCGGCTACGGTCACGAGGGCATCATGGAGGAATCGCCGCTCCCGGAGATGCGCCGACAGTTCGATGTCAACGTGTTTGGCGCGGTCGCGATGATGAAGGCCGTCCTGCCATTCATGCGTGAGCGCCGCCGCGGTCACATTGTGAATATCACATCGATGGGCGGCTACATCACGATGCCGGGAATCACCTATTACTGCGGCAGCAAGTTCGCGTTGGAGGGCATCTCCGAGGCGCTCGGCAAAGAGGTCAAGCCCTTCGGTATTGCCGTGACGGCGGTGGCTCCGGGCTCGTTTCGCACAGACTGGGCGGGTCGCTCGATGACGCGGACACCCCGCTCGATTCCGGATTACGACGATATTTTCGATCCCATCCGCCAGGCCCGCGAGGAAAAAAGCGGCAAGCAACCGGGAGATCCCAGCAAAGCGGCGCGCGCAATACTGGCCGCCATTGCAGCGGAACATCCTCCCGCGCATCTTTTGCTCGGTAGCGACGCACTCGGTCTCGTTCGAAACAAGTTGTCGGCGTTGAACGCGGAAATCGGTGCGTGGGAGGCTATCACCGTTTCGACGGATGGCTGATGAACGCCGTCTTGTTGACGCGGTCGGGCGGCCTCACTGTCAGGCGGCGTCGATTGGGCTTTTTCGCAGCTGCGACCCGGAACGTCCACTTCGCGTTCCGACAATTTGCACACTGGAACCCGGCCAGTCATACGTCATCGAGCTTTGAAGATCAGTTGCGCTTCGGACGCTTCGGTGGCATTGTCACTCTCGACGCTGGCCGAAGTTGCCGCCGAAGCAGGCACGGTGACAAGCATTGGAGGTAATTCGCGAACGCTTTGAATGTGTGCGATAGCGCACCAAATCGTCCCGACATTCGGGGGGAGCATTGCGAGGCACCCTCTACCCACCGACCGGCGCCGCCGGTTGTGGGCACTCGCGTGTTGTTGTGGCGTTAGGCTCCTCACATAGCCCTGTGCAGGTTGCTACGGAATCGAAATTCAAATGCTGAACATCGATCTCAGGTCACAACTGCAGACGTATTTGCGAAACCTTCGCAGACCCGTCGAATTAATCGTGTCGCCGGGCGGTAGTCAAACATCGCACGAAATGCTGGCGATGCTGAACGAAATTGCGTCGTTGACCGACCTGGTCACGGTCGTCGAGGAGCAGCACGGCGACGAGCGCAAGCCCTCGTTTTCAATCAGGCAGGTGGGAGCAGATGCCTGCATTCAGTTTGCCGCCACCCCAACAGGGCCTGAATTTTCGTCCCTTGTCCTTGCAATACTCCAGGTTGGAGGGCATCCCGTCGTAGCCGACAGTACGACCATCGAACGGATTCGAACACTGGAACGTGACTACTATTTCGAAACCTATATTTCGTTGTCGTGCGGAAGCTGTGTGGACGTTGTGCAAGCGCTGAACATGATGGCGGTGATCAATCCACGGATTCACAACGTTACGATCGACGGCGGAATTTTTCAAAGTGAGCTGTCCGCGCGTGAAATTAGCGTCGTGCCGACGATCTACATGAACGGCGAGGTCTTCGGCGAGGGGCGCAGCAGCTTCGTGGAGCTCGGCGCAAGACTTCTCGACATAGAAATGAGCATGAGAGCGGCACTGCGTGCGGCGAGCAAGTCGTAACCGAGCCGTCGCACAGAAAACCAACCTTTGATGAAACCTCGCGCGCGAAGCCCATTTCATGGATCGCGAGCAGCGTCGTCATGCCCTCGCTCGCGAGATCGCGTACGATCAGATTGATCCACGCGCCACCGAAATGAGCTTCGAGAGCGCCGACGCAAGCACCGCTACCGCGATCCCGTGGATGCAAGCGCCATGATGCGAAGCACGGGCCGACCATCGACGTTCTTCAGCGGGAAGTAAGTGCGGTGTGTCGCGGGATCGACGCCGACGACATGGGCGTTGGGTCCTACCCTGCCCTCACCTGCTTTCGATACGGCAGACCCCGAGACGCGGAACATCGACACGATGCCGGCTTCGCCGGCCACGTAAAGCAGATGCGCGCCCGGATCGTAAGCGAGCACATCGGGCCCGCCGCCGACGTCGAAAGTCTGAGTGACGCGCCTTGTCAGCAGGTCGAGCACGATCAGCTTGTCATTGTCTTCACACGCGATGAACGCGAGATGCACTTGAGGGACGATGGCGAGGCCGTGGTTGCCTTTCGCACCAGGCAGATCGATCCGGCTGATAATCGTGTCGGTCGACGGATCTATTTCGACGAGCTGCCGCCGCGTCTGCACATTGACGAAGATATGGTGCGAGTCGGGGTCGTACTGTGTGTTGCCCGCTTCTCCACCCAACTGGATAGTGCTCTTTCGCTGGTTTGTGTGCGTATCGATCACGGTTACCGTGCCGCCCGTCTCATCCGACACATAAAGTTTCTGGGAGTTGGGCTCATATGCGATGCCGTCGGGGTAGACGCCGCCCGGCACACGTGCCACCACATGCATGCTGGCCTCGTCGATCGCGACGACCTCGTTGGTGCCGGTCGCCGATGCATACACCCGCCCGAGTTCCGGCACGGCCAGTACCCCATGTACTGACGCAATGTCGGCGACGCGGGACACAACGCTCGACCTGAGCGTATCGAACACCACGACTTCACTGTCGCCAAGATGAGCGATGAACAGCAGGTGCCGGTCAGCGTCATGGCTTACGTAGTCCAGACGCGTGGCGCGGCCCGGCAACGGGACGTCGGCGATGTGATCGAGCGGCAGGCGGGCCTCCGACTGCGCGGCGCTCGCTGCTGAAATGACGTGTACCAGAATGCCTGCCGCCGCCGACACTACGAGCAGGATGACGTAAAGCGATATGGCTGGTGGCCCGCAGGGGCGCGTGCGCGTCATGGCGACCCTCCTTCCGGTTCGATGTGGCGAAACGCTGCGAGCAGCGATAGATCGTAGGCAATCTTGAGCACGCCGCAAGCGACAAGCGGAGCGCCCAGCCATCCGAGGCCAAGCAACGTACCCGACAGCACAGGCGCGAGCGCTGCCGCAAGACTTCGCGGGACGGCGGTGAAACTCGCGGCGGCAGGACGTTCCATGGGCGTCACTACCGACATCACATAGGCGCTGCGGGTCGGCACGTCCATCTGCGACAGGGCACTTCTCGCGAGAAGCAGCGCCAGAGTCAGTGGGAGCGACGGCGAGAACGCGGCCGCGATCAGGCAGACGCTGGATGGCATATGCGTGAACACCATCGTGTTCAGCAGACCAATTTTTCGCGAAAGCGGCGCTGCGACGAGTTGGGACCCAGCGCTCAACATGCCTGCCCAGAAGAAGAACTGGCCCACTGTGCCGGGCGAAAGCCCGAACCGCTGGATCAGCCACAGCGCGAGCAGCGAGTTGACGAGAAGACCGCCCGCGAACGCGTCGACACTGAAAAGCAGTGCGAGGCGAATCACGATCCCGCGTGACGGTCCGAGCGGCGCACGCACAACACGCGCCTGCGGCACGCGCGCGGGCAAGCGCAGGTAGAGAAGCCAGATGGCAAACCCCGTCAGCGCATAGACCACGAACATGGCTCGCGTCGCGGACAGTGACGAGACGGCCAGACCCGTAGCGATCCTGTCCGGCAGTGCGGCAGCGAGCGCGCCCACCGCCGCCGACAATGCGCCGATCAGGCTATAGCGTGCAAAGAGCGAAGTACGCGCGTCGCCACTAGCGGATTCCGCGAGCCGTGCATGTTCCAGGGGAAGGAACAGGCTTACGTCGCCGGAACCCGGATTCAGGGTTCCGATAAAAGCGACGACCAGCAGCGGCCACAACGAAGAAAGGCTGGCGAACGCGAGACCTGTACCTATCATCAGCGCCGCAGCAAACAGCAGCAACAAGCGCAGGGCGACGCGATTGCCGACAAAGCCGATCAGAACCGTGGCGAGAGCAGAACCGAATAGCGTTGTGGTGCTGATCAACCCGACAGTCAGTTGGCCGAATCCGAGCCGGAGAAGATAGACAGGCAGCAGCACCGCGACGAATCCATCGCAGATACCCCGCAAACCGCGAGCCGCAAGCAGTGTCAACGCGCCACCTTCCACGCCGCCCGGCAGAACCAGACTGGAGAGCCGGGAGTGAAGCGTCGCCGATGAGACGTTGCATCGCATGACAGTGCTATGCGCGCGTCGCTGCCTTTAGCCGCGAAGCCGCGTTCCCAGTTGGTGATGTTGAAAAGCTGGCTGACGTACTGGCGATTTGACCACGCGTATAGCCGGGCACGTGTGCGCTCGTCGTGCTCATGGGCGCCTTCCCGTATCGCTGCCTTTTTCACTGGCCGCGAAATGCGTGTACATCGCGTCGAGCACGGGGCTCATCGCGGCCAGCAACTGGTCGTCGTCAGCCGTGCGCTCGCGCGAGCCGGCCATGACCGCTTCGAACCCGATGGCTTCCGGCACGCTCACACCGCCGACGTCGAGCGCGTGAACCATTGCGCCGAGCCGCACGAGCGCCGGATTCGTGTCCAGACCGAAGCTCCCCAGTAGTACTTCGAACGTGACGCGTTCTCCGGCATGGGTAAAGGCGGCGCCATCGAAATCGAAACCGAGCGCGTCTGGCGGACAGGCTTCGGGTGACGGTAACCAGATAAAACGCGCGTCGCGGTCGATGAAACGGCGGATCAGCCATGCGCTCGCCACACGGTCGACCCACATGCGTCGCCGGGTCGCCCAACTCCGTCCTTGATAGTCCTCGACAGAAAGCGAGCGGATTACGCGGGCTGCGGCGTGTGGCTCGCCAGGCGACAGCACCGTGTCGACGTGCGCCAGAAAATCCTGCCAGGCGGCCTCGGCACGCGTTGCCGTTTCGCTCGAAAAGAAGTCGATGGCGACGATGGTCTCGTAGTCCTTGCGCAGGCGTCGCGACAGTCTGGTCAGATCTGCGGCGGACTGGCCGGAAACCGTCTTGCGCACGTCGGCGAGCGTGCGGATGAAGCCGTCGTACTCGTCGGTGCGATCGAACAGGGCGCGGAATTCGGCCTCCTGCGATGCGTCCAGGCTGGGCGCGCGCAACAGATGCGCAGTGCCGCCGCTTTCGCCTATCGCGACCGATAGTTCACGCAACGCGCGCTCGCGCTCCTGCGTGTCAGGCAGCAGATATATGCCGTCCCGAAGGACAGCGCAGCCACGGGCTTTCAGCGCACGCCAGTAACGCATCCGCGCGGTGGCGTTCTCTGTCGGAAGAGTCAGCACCAGTAGCAACCAGGTTGAAAGCGTGCTCATGTAGATTACGTTACGCCGCAGTAACGATTTCTACAAGCACGCTTTTGGCTGCCTGCTGCGAGTTTGATCCGTCACCCCAGCAATGGTCTGTAAACTATCTCTTCTGCTGCGAACATGAGGTTGAAGTTGTGAAATCAGGATACGCCGCGATATTCACCGCCTTGGCCGCTGCGGCGCTGTTCGGCGCCGCGACACCGCTGGCCAAGGCGCTGCTCGGCTCGGTCAGCCCATTCATGCTCGCAGGCCTGTTTTATCTCGGTAGCGGCCTGGGGCTTGGCGTCGGCATCGCGTGGCGCGCCTTCCGATCGCGCGGGCGTCAGTCCGGCGCGCACCACCGCATCACCCAAGGCGAGCTACCCTGGCTGATCGGGGCAATAGCGATGGGCGGCGTCGCCGGGCCCGCATTGCTGATGCTGGGCCTGTCCACCACACCAGCGGCAACGAGTTCGTTATTGCTCAACCTCGAGGGCGTGTTGACCGCAGTGATTGCCTGGGTGGTCTTCCGGGAAAATGTCGACATTCAGGTTTTTCTCGGGATGGTGGCGATCGTCGCGGGCGGCGTGCTTCTGTCGTGGCATCCGGGCCAGACAGGCGTGCCGGTAGGTGCGTTACTGATCGTCGGCGCGTGTCTGTGCTGGGCAATCGACAACAACCTGACGCGCAAGGTCTCGGCGAACGACGCGATGGTGATCGCGTGTCTCAAAGGGTTGGTGGCCGGTCCCGTGAATCTCGGCATCGCGCTCGCGGCTGGCGCTTCGCTTCCTTCAGCAGGAACCATGGCGGCGGCGATGCTGACCGGGCTCAGCGGTTACGGCATCAGCCTCGTCTTGTTCGTTATCGCGCTTCGGCATCTCGGTACGGCGCGTACAGGCGCGTACTTTTCTGTAGCGCCGCTTTTCGGTGTGATCCTTTCGCTGATCATATGGCCCGCCCTGCCCAACCTGTCTTTCTGGATTGCCGCGGCCCTGATGGCGCTGGGTATCTGGCTGCATGTGCGCGAGCGGCATGAGCATGAGCACAGTCATGAGTTTCTCGAACACACGCACCGGCATCGTCATGACGAGCATCATCAGCACGAGCATGATTTTCCTTATGCCGGTGACGAGCCGCACACGCATCCTCACGTGCATCTGCCTGTGACCCATTCGCACGCGCATTTCCCCGATATTCATCATCGGCATCCGCATTAGGGATGCGCACGGTTTGAAGACCGCATATGGCTCCCACGCCAGGTATCGGCAACAGGACGTTCAGGGTCGGATTGAGGCGGACGCTGTGGGGTTTGGTAGGGCCAGGTAGGGTCATTCGCTCGTACCGCCGGTCGGACATTCCGACAGCGGCTCAGAATCTGCAAACGGTCACTCGTCGCACTCGGAGCCGACTGTGCGAACGACATGGAACCCGGCGCCCCGATGGGAGGCCCCCCGCTGACGCGACTACAACAAACTACCCTACAGAGTTGCCGTGCGGGTCGGGCTAGCGCCGTCGCATGCCGCCGAAGCCGCGCATGCCGCTGGGCGCTTGCATGCCGCCGAAGCCACGCATGCCACCGGACGCTTGCATGCCGCCGAAGCCGCGCATGCCACCGGACGCTTGAACGCCGCCGAAGCCACGAATGCCGCCGCTCGGGAAAGGTCCGCGGTGAAAGCCCGCGCCCATCGGGTTGCCGAAGTGGTTGTGATCCAGTTGATGGAAATGACGGAAGTGGTGGAAGTGATGGAAACGATCGACGAAGATGAAGCTCACACCCGCGCCGATGAAAATCGGCGGCCCCCACCACCACGGGTCAGGATATGGGTAGGCGGCAACCGAATACCACAACACCCCGCCATCGGGACTCTGCTCGAACTGCCATGTCCCGTCACTTTGCAGGCACGCGCGCCCGATGATCTGTTGCATCGAACCGTCGATGTTCGCCTGCCCGGCGACCGCGCGGCAATTGGTGCTGTTGGCCTGTATGGGTAAACCGTCATATGCTTGCGCGAACGCGGGGGCAGAAAAGCTGACGTAGACGAGTAATGCCCCAAAGCCAAGTATCTTGTCCATGATGGACTCTTGCATGTATCGCCGACGTTTCGACGCGCGAAGTCGTCGGCGTCGCCCGGCACATCGGCGTGCTTCACAAATTCAAACCGCCACGAAAAAACGCGCGGCCGAGGACGTGGTTGCCTCACGATTAAACGATGCAGCAAGCTGGGTTATTCCGGAACGAAAGTCTGTCCGGCAGGGTCAGTTTATCCAGGTGATTCAATAGTTGAAGCCATCAAGCGAACTTCCGCACCGACATGAAGCGCGTTATTAAGCTCCTTGTTCACAACGGCTGACTGAGACGTTGCAAGGTAACGCCGCCAATCTGACGGCGCTGCCGTTTCCAAGGGTGCCAATTTATTCAATCGGTCCTCCGTTCCCGAGATTAGGAGCCTTGAAAGCGACGAACGCCGCCATGATCGGGGCCCCTCAGTGTTTTCACACAGTCTTTTATGGACACCGCCCGGCTTGCCATCCCGCGCTGACGCACGAATGTCTGCTCGAGTCATGGCGGTGCCCCCCACGCTGTGGCTTAGGACATCGTTGTATTGACGGTTCATGACAGATCTTAAGCGTTGAATGTGATTGAGAAGTCGCCTACAAATCGAACCGGAAAGCCAAAAATGCAACTCGAACCCCGAAAAGGCTCATTCGCGCGCGCTATGTGCAGAGCGTTACTGACGGATCTAATTGAAGGTAGAGCGGCTGTATAGCGCAGACATCCTCACGCGATCGACATTAGTTATTTCGCTCTTCACTCTCCCGCGCAGGCGGCGTAGCAGGCTGTGATTGACCCGGTGCGACCAACATCGACGTCAAGCGAAACCGGCTTTACTTCTGGCTAACCCGTCATGCTGAACCACGCTGACGTGGCGGACGCCCAAATTGCGCAGCCAAAAGCAAGACGCTGGAAGAAACAGTGACCGCCGACTGCATCCGGATCGGGACCTTTCGCGTATATCCCAATGCAGAAGGGGAAGGTCGATGTTGGGTTGGCGATTCGTACCGTTGGTAGCCGCGCTTGTCCTGCTCTCATGCGAGAGTTGGGCGAAACCGTATGTACCCGAAAGCGACGGCGTGGTGCTCGAACACCTTCCAGAGAAAAACGATCCGGCGCTTGCGCAACTGAAGCGCATGCGCGCGACGCTGATGATGAACCCGCGCGATCTCAATCTCGCAGCGTCCGTCGTGCGTCGCGCTCTCGAAGCTGGGCGGAGGCTGGGCGATCCGCGCTTCTTCGGCCAGGCGCAGGCGGCGCTGGCGCCGTGGTGGGGCGCGGAGGATGTGCCGCCGACCGCGTTATTGCTGCGCGCGACGCTCAAGCAAAGCCAGCATGATTTCGAAGGCTCGCTTGCCGATCTGGATAGGTTGCTGGCCGCGCATCCAGCGCTCGCGCAGGCGCGACTGACGCGCGCCACAGTGCTCAGCGTGCGCGGGCGCTACGCGGACGCGCGGCACGATTGCGAGCAACTGAAGGGACTCGTTGCACCCATCGTCGTCATGGGGTGCGATGCGACACCGGCGAGCCTGACCGGCAACGCAGCGAGCGCATACGGGGCGCTCGTGCAGGTGCTTGCGCAAGGTGCCGGCAGTCTCGATCTGCGCGAGTGGGCGTTGACGCTCGCCGCGGAAATTGCCGCTCGCCGCGGCGACTTCGATGCAGCCGAGCGACATTTCCGCGACGCACTTGCGCTCGACCCGCATGACGCTTATCTGCAGGGGGCATACGCCGATTTTCTGCTGGATCGCGGTCGTCCGCGAGAGTTGTTGCCGCTTTTGCGTGACGCTACAAAAAACGACGTGTTGCTGCTTCGTTTAGCGCTGGCCGAGCAACAGCTGCCGGAATTGCGCGAGTCATTCGCTGCGCACCGTGAGGATCTTTCGGCGCGCTTTGACGCTGCGCGTCGCCGCGGGGATAGCGTGCATCGCAGGGAGGAGGCGCGCTTTCGTCTCACAGTGGAACATGACGCCAAAGCGGCACTCATTCTCGCGCGCGAAAACTGGTTGGTCCAACGCGAGCCGTCCGACCTGCGGATTCTGATCGAAGCCGCACGCGCAGCCGGCGATGCTGATGCCCTAAAGAACGCATCCGATTGGGTCGCCGCAATGCATCTCGAAGATGCGGCGATCGTCACGCTGCTGCAGGTACGGCAATGAAACGGGTCCTCCTCGCCTTAATGCTCGCGTTGCTGATAGCGCCCGCGTTTGCGCATAAGGCAAGCGACGCCTACCTCACGCTGGAGCGCAGCGGGCAAGCGCTGCGCGGTCAGTGGGATATCGCGCTACGCGATCTCGACAACGCGCTTGGGCTCGATGAGAACGGCGACGGGGACATCACGTGGGGAGAAGTACGTGCGCGAAAGCGCGATATCGCGGCATATGCGCTTGCACACCTCAAGGTGTCCTCTGCTGGCAAGCTTTGTGCGCTCGAACCGGCTGGGCAACTGATCGACTCGCACACTGATGGCACCTACGCAGTGCTGATGTTCACAGGACAATGTCCGCGGGCGAGCCCAACGCTTTCTATTGATTACCGGCTGTTCGAAGGCCTTGATCCCCAGCATCGGGGACTTCTCAACTTCGTCGAGAATGGCCAGAGCCGAAGCGTCATATTTAGCGCTGACGCGCCGCACCGCATTGTCGGTACCGATACCGGCGGGCCGTTGACGCAGTTCGCGATATATCTGAACGAAGGCGTCTGGCACATCTGGACCGGATACGATCACATCCTGTTCCTGCTCTCGCTGCTGCTGCCTGCGGTGCTGATTCGTGAGGGGCGTGCATGGCAGCCGGGCGCATCGTTTCGCCAGGCATTCGTCGATGTCACCAAGGTTGTGACCGCATTTACGGTGGCGCACTCGATCACACTCACGCTGGCGGCGCTATCGATCGTCGTGCTGCCTTCGCGACTCGTTGAATCGGGCATCGCCTTGTCGGTAGTACTGGCGGCGCTGAATAACCTGTTTCCGCACGTGACGAACGGACGCTGGATGGCGGCGTTCGGTTTCGGGCTGCTGCACGGATTGGGTTTTGCGGGCGCGTTGCACGACCTCGGCTTGCCGGCAGGTTCGCTTGCGTTGTCGCTCGCCGGATTCAATCTTGGCGTCGAAGCAGGACAACTCGCCATCGTATTGGCTTATCTGCCACTGGCGTTCTCGTTGCGGGCAACCTGGACATACCGGCGCGTGGTACTTGCCGGCGGCTCAGCGGTGACCGCGACGATCGCCATGATCTGGCTAGTCGAGCGCGCACTTAACGTCGCCATATTTGGCTCGTTGGCCGCCCCGTTATAACCTGAAGGAGAACACCATGAGATCTGTTGCCCGCATCATGGCAGCCGTCGCGCTTTGCGCGGCGGCGCTTTGGAGCAGTGGAACACTCGCTGCCAGTCACCGCGAGGCCCCCCTGATTGCGAACGACCCGACCGCCGACAACACCGACTTTTACATGTTCCGGAGTTGGACGAACCCTAACAACGTCGTTTTCATTTTGAACGTGATTCCTATGCAGGACCCTGACGCCGGACCGAACTATTTCAATTTCGGCGATGACGTGATTTATCGCATCAACGTCGACACCAATGGCAACGGCAAGGCCGACGACCTCGTCTATGAAATCCGCTTCAAGACCGAATTGCGCGGGGATCTGGCGAACCAGCAACTGCCGCTGTCATATGCCGCGCTACCGCCGATCACTGCGCTCGACGGCCCGGGCTCGGACGGTCTGATCCTGCGCCAGAGCTACACGGTGACGCAAGTGCGTCACGGCGAGCGCACCAATCTGGGTACCCAGACGATGTTCGCGGTCCCGTCCAACGTGGGACCGCTAACGATGCCGAATTACGAAGCCCTGGCCGCACAGGGTATCTACTTGCTGGCGAACGGCGGCAAGGTCTTTGCCGGCCAGCGCGGTGAGACGTTCTACATCGACCTGGGCGCAGTGTTCGACACGGTGAATCTGCGCCGCACGCCACCTGTGTTGACACCGGCGGAGGATGCCAACGATCACGTGAATCCTTTTGGCAATGACACGTTCTCCGGCTTCAACATCAGCACCATTGCGATCGAAGTGCCAATCAGCACGGTGACGTCCAGACCCAATGCCGTAATCGGCGCGTACGTGTCCACATTGCGTCAGGAAGGCCGCGGAATGGACCGCGATGAGGACAAAGCCGGCCGTTGGGTGCAGGTGTCCCGCATGGCCAATCCACTCGTCAACGAATTGATCATTGGGACCGACACGAAAGACAAATGGAACGCGACCGATCCGGCTAACGAAGCGCAATTCCTGGGTTTCTATCACAACTCCAGGCTGGCGACTGCGCTCAACCTGCGGTTCGGCTTGACGATTCCCACGACTAACCGGACCGATTTGGTCAATGTGCTTCTCAAGTATCCGTCCCAACCGCAGACTGGGACGTGCGGCGCACGCGATTGCTCGGAGCTTCTGCGGCTAAACCTGGGTGTTTCTCCCACACCACCTGCGCAGCAGCGTCGTCTCGCCGTTCTTGCTGGGGACAACGCCGGCTGGCCCAATGGGCGGCGCCCGAATGACGACGTGACCGATATCGCACTGAGGGTCGTTGCCGGCCGGCTGATAGGCGCGCCGACGGGCAATCTGTTGCTGGGTGATGGCGTGAACTTCAACGTCGGTGCCGAAGGCAGCAACTTGACCCCGAACGGCATCTACACGATCTTTCCCTACCTGCCGACACCGCACGCAGGGAGAAATCGCCGCCACATCGACTGCGGTGAAGCAGGTGCCAATCCCTGCTGAATGGTGATTGAGGTCCGCCGCGATCCGGCACAAGGTGTTCGCGGCGGTCGGCAATTGCACAAAACATCACCAATGCTTAAGCAGAGAGACCTGGCAGGCACTGTGATCTGGAAGATCGTGCGCGCGGCGAGTTCGCGCTGGCCCACAATTGACTGCGGCCGGGCAAGTCCACACCGGCCGTTCCAACGAGCGCCCGAGGAAGACGCTGGACTACGAAACCCCGGCTGAACGATTTCATCGAACCGTTGCGTCGACCGGTTGAATCCTCATCCGTAACCGGCCGTTCGATCCGTGACGATGCAAGCCTATTCATCGGCCAATGCCGGGGACCGTGCCTTGCGGCCAATCCAACTTTGAACGGCTGCGCGGTAGGCTGATGGCTAGGCGGCTGCAACTGGTCTGTGCGTTCGATCCGTTAGTGAAAATGTGCAGCCGCCCAGGGTTTCCGAGCTTGTGGGCACGTAACGCCTTGACTAGAAAAAAAGTGCTCACCACTCACTCCAGTCGGAATCGTCCACGGCGCCCGGAGCCCTCGCCCACGACAATGTCATTGCGATGGGCATCGCCGTCGGGCCGCCTGGCACCACCGCTTTCGACGATCTCGCGTGAAGTTTGCCATTCATCCTGCGGGGGAGGTCATCATGTATCACAAGCAGCTAATAACCGCATGCCTGCTCGCGGTCCTCGCATTCGCTCCCGCGCTCGCCCAGCACGAAGAACACCCCGCTGCGCCGCCGACTGGCGGCAAGTTCGGCACCGTGAAGTTCCCCACTTCGTGCAGCCTTGCGGCACAAAGCCAGTTTGAGAAGGCATTGGCGATGCTCCATTCCTTCTTTTACCCTTCGACACTCAAGGCGTTCGAGGCCGTGACCCAGATCGATCCGCAATGTGCGATTGCATACTGGGGCATTGCAATTGCCCAGCGTCCTAATCCGCTGGTCCCGCCGTTTGACGAGACGGCACTCAAGCGCGGATGGGAAGCTGCGGAGAAGGGATTGGCGCTGGATCCGAAGACCGAACGGGAGCGCGATTGGCTGCTGGCTGCCGAAGCATTTTACAAAGACTACGACAAAGTCCCACAAAGCCAGCGCACGTTGGCATACGAGCATGCGATGGCGCGCCTGACGCAGAAATATCCCGACGATACGGAAGCCGCGATTTTCTATGCGCTTGCGCTCAACGAGGCCGCGGACCCCAGCGACAAGACGTACGCCAACCAACTCGAGGCTGCAACGATCCTGGAGAAAATCTACCGTGAGCAGCCCGACCACCCCGGTGTCGCGCACTACCTGATCCACAGCTACGACTACCCGCCGCTCGCGAAGCGCGGACTGCCGTTTGCCAACAAATACGCGCAGATCGCCCCGGCGGCGCCGCACGCCCTGCACATGCCCTCGCATATTTACTCGATGCTCGGCATGTGGGATGCATCCATCAAATCGAACGAAGCGGCGCTGAAGGTGATGCAGGAAGAAGCCGCCAGAAGCTGGCCGGGCGCCACCCATACAGGGGCGCCCCATTCCTGGGATTTCATTGAGTACGCCTATCTACAGCTGGGCCAGGACGCGCATGCAAGACAAGTGCGCGATGACGCCAATGCTGCCACGAAATTTCCATTTGACCGACTGGCAGTCTACACGGCGCTGGCTGCCATCCCGGCGCGCTATGCGCTCGAGCGCGGCGACTGGCAGGAGGCTGCCACGCTCGAGCCGCGTGGCAGCCGCTGGCCGCAAGCTGAGGCAATCACGTATTTTGCCCGTGCACTAGGCTGCGCTCGCAGCAGCAAGGCGGACATGGCGCAGACCAATATCGACATGCTCATGCAGTTGCGCGCCAAGCTCGAAGAGGCCAAGCAGCCATACTGGGCCGATCAGGTCCAGATTCAAATCCTCGCCGCCTCGGCGTGGCTGGATCATGTTCAGGGCAAGGACGATCAGGCGCTCAAGCAGATGCACGCCGCCGCCGATCTGGAAGACGGCAGCGAAAAGCAGGTCGCGATGGAGAACCGGCTTTACCCGATGCGGGAGTTGCTGGGCGAAATGTTGCTCAATCTGAAGCGACCTGCCGATGCGCTGAAGGAGTACGAGGCATCGATGCAAGCAACCCCGAACCGCCTGCGTGGCCTGTATGGTGCGGCGAAAGCAGCAGACCTGGCGCACGATAAGAAGGCGCAACTCTACTACGCGAAGCTTGTCACGCTCACGCAAAACGCGGACACGGTCCGGCCGGAGGTACGACTGGCCAAGCTGTACTCGACCAGCATTGACCGATGCACCTTGAAAGCTGTCGTTAAGGCGGTGTTGCATCGAGCGTCAGAAACGGGTCGAATTGTGCGTTTGCATCGAACGCACGCGGCGATCATCCTTGCGCTCGGTCGTCGGGCTCTGGTCGGCCAGGAAAGGACCTTCGACACCAGCGCGAAAATCGTCAACAATCGAGTCGATCCAATAGTTCTCGCAGAAGAGGTAGCCTCTTCGCGACAATCCTTTCAGGGACCGCTCCCGGTGAACATTTCCTTCTGTAATGCAACCCTATCGGATGCAGATACACTCGTCGCCATTCGTATCGCCGCGATGCGCGAGAGCTTGGAACGAATCGGTCGTTTCGACCCGCAACGTGCTCGCGAGCGCTTCCTCGCGTCGTTCGACCCCGCGCTGTGTCGATTCATAGAGGTCGATGGTGTTCAGTCAGGTTTTGTCCAGATTCGCCCACAGGAAGATCACTGGCTCCTGGACCACTTTTACATTCTGCCGGAGCACCAAGGAAAAGGAATTGGCGCGGCCGTCTTGCACGAAGTATTCGCGACCGCCGACGTGCAGCGCATGCCAATCCGCCTACTTGCGTTACGCGGCAGTGATTCAAACCGCTTTTACCAGCGTTATGGCTTCATACGTACGGGCGAAGCAGAATGGGACATCCACTATGTGCGCCAGCCAAGCTAACCTGAATTCGGAAGCTATTATGCATCGGCAGTCATAGGGCGCGGCCGGGCGTCGGTGCAAATCAAAGGGCACAGATCAAGCAGTCGATGGACCGCAACATCGTCGCTCCGCTAGTGCAATCGGGCAAGGTCACGAGGTACAAAGCTACGCCAGAGTATCAAGGGACTAGCTTTATTCCGATAGCCATCAACGTAGAAGCGAGTGAGCCTGGGCAGTTCTCGTCCACGATCAAGATTTGGGGCGAAGCGCTTCGTCGCCAAGATTGATGACCGTTGCCGGTGTGACCGAGGTCCGCTCGGGGTGGGCACGGGACCGGTGCATCAGGCAGACGTCGGCCAGTATCGGCCGTTCGCACTGGGGGCGCCCGGGACCCTCGAACGGCTGCCTTACTCTGAGAGGCGTCCTACCCACGGCTGGTCGGTCAATCATGCCAGTGTGGCACGACGAGCCCAGGCCGGACGCAAGCCCCGCTGTACGGGAACTAGACTTCTCCGAAACCACCGCCCCCCGGCGTTTCCACCACGAACACATCTCCCGCCTCCATCTCGACGCTCGCAATATGACCTAAAGCGACGATCTGACCATTCGCGCGCTCGACGCGATTGCTGCCGCGTCTTCCCGCCCGTCCGCCACCCCCGCCGAAAGGCGCATGAATGCGGTTATTCGACAAAATCGAAGCCGTCATCGGCGTGAGAAAGCGAATGCGCCGGATCGCACCGTTACCTCCGTGCCAGCGTCCCGCGCCACCCGATTCCGCACGGATCATATGCGATTCGAGCCTCACCGGGTAGCGCCATTCGAGCACCTCGGGATCGGTCAGGCGCGAGTTGGTCATGTGTGTCTGCACGGCATCGACGCCGCTGAAACCGTTGCCCGCGCCGCTGCCGCCCGCAATCGTTTCGTAGTACTGGTAGCGGGCATCGCCGAAGGTGAAGTTGTTCATCGTCCCTTGGCTCGATGCCACGATACCGAGCGCCCCATACAGCGCATTGGTGATTGCCGACGACGTCTCCACGTTACCCGATACCACCGCCGCCGGATACACCGGATTGAGCATCGAGCGGTCGGGAACGATTACCGACAGCGGCCTGAGGCAACCTGCGTTGAGCGGGATATCGTCGCCAACGAGCGTGCGGAACACATAGAGCACCGCCGCCATGCAGACCGCCTTCGGCGCATTAAAATTGTTGGGCAACTGCGCGGACGTGCCGCTGAAATCGACCGTGGCGCTACGCGTCGCGGCATCGACACGAATCGCGACCTCGATCACCGCGCCGTTGTCGAGTTCGTAGCGATAGCTGCCGTCCTTGAGCGCGCCGATCACGCGGCGCACCGCTTCCTCTGCGTTGTCCTGCACGTGGCGCATGAAGGCGAGCACCACGTCGCGGCCGAATTGCGCGACCATGCGACGCAACTCGTCCACGCCTTTCTGGTTCGCTGCGATCTGCGCGCGCAGATCAGCCATGTTCTGCGCGATGTTGCGCGCGGGATAGCGACCCGACGCGAGCAGCGCGCGCGTTTCGGCATCGCGCAGCACCGCCGCCGAGACGAGCTGCCAGTTGTCGATCAGCACGCCTTCTTCTTCGATATGCGAGGAGGCCGCCGGCATCGAGCCCGGCGTAATGCCGCCGATATCCGCATGATGACCGCGCGAGCCCACATAAAACAGCGGTTCTGCCGAACCGTCGGCGAACACGGGCGTGATGACGGTCACATCGGGCAAGTGCGTGCCGCCGTGATACGGGTCATTCAGCATGAACACGTCGCCGTCGCGCATCGCGCCGCGATTGCGCTCGATCACCGTCTTGATGCTCTCGCCCATCGAGCCGAGATGCACCGGCATGTGCGGCGCGTTGGCGATCAGGTTACCTGCGTCGTCAAAGATCGCGCACGAGAAGTCGAGACGCTCCTTGATGTTGACCGAATACGCCGTGTTCTGCAGGCGCAAACCCATCTGCTCGGCAATCGACATAAACAGGTTGTTGAAGATTTCGAGGCGCACGGGGTCGGCCTCGGTGCCGATCGAGCGGCGAGTGGGCAGCGGTTGTACACGCGTCATCACCACGTTGCCGTGTGTGGTCAGAACGGCTTGCCAGCCCGGCTCGACCACGGTGGTGCCGTTCTTTTCAGCGATGATCGCCGGGCCATCGAGCGTGTCGCCGGCGCACAGCGTGTCGCGCTGGTAGAGCGACGCGTCGTGCCACGCGCCACCCGAATACATGCGTACGACCGTCTGCGCGCGAAGCGCGTCGTCTGCCGCGCGCGGCGCCAGGTTGCCGGCATCGACGGGCGCATCGGAATGACCAATGGCTTCGACGGACGCAAGTTCCGCGATGAGCGGCGTATCCGCCATCAGGAACGCGTAGCGCTGGCGATAGGCCGCTTCGAACGCGGTGCGCATTGCGTCGACGCTGCCCGCGGGCACGGCAAGCGACGAATCGGTGCCTTGATAACGCAGATGCACACGCCGCTCGGTCGTGATGCGCGCCGCATCGACGCTCTGTTCGAGCAAGGCGCGGGTTGCGTCGGCCGCGAGGGCATCGAGTGTGGCTTCGAGCGTTGGCAGCGAGGCTGCGTCGAGCGTGATTTCCAGCGCCCGTTCGCGCATGGCGGTTTGATCCGCGAGACCCATGCCGTACGCGGAGAGCACGCCTGCGAGCGGATGCGCGAACACGCGCGTCATGCCGAGCGCGTCGGCCACCCCGCATGCGTGCTGACCGCCTGCGCCGCCGAACGTCGTCAGCACGTACTGCGAGACGTCATGGCCGCGCTGCACGGAAATTTTCTTGATCGCGTTCGCCATGCTGCCGATGGCGATCTCCAGATAGCCTTCCGCGAGTTCTTCGGGCGTGCGGCGTCGTCCATTCGCCGCGAAGATTTTGTCGGCGAGCGCCTGAAAGCGTTGCGCGACGGCATCGCGATCCAGCGGCTCGTTCGCATGCGGACCGAACACGCGCGGAAAATAGTCCGGCTGGATCTTGCCGAGCATCACGTTGCAGTCGGTGACTGCGAGCGGGCCGCCGCGACGGTACGCGGCGGGGCCGGGATTCGCGCCAGCTGAGTCGGGGCCGACACGAAGCCGCGCACCGTCGAAGCCGAGCACCGAGCCGCCGCCAGCCGCTACCGTGTGAATGCTCATCATCGGCGCGCGCATGCGCACGCCTGCTACCTGTGTTTCGAACACGCGCTCGAACTCGCCGTTGAAGTGCGAGACGTCCGTCGACGTGCCGCCCATGTCGAAGCCGATCACGCGCTCGAAGCCCGCCGCCTGCGCCGCGCGCACCATACCGACGATGCCGCCCGCCGGACCGGAAAGGATCGCGTCCTTGCCCTGGAACACGTCGGCGCGTGTCAGTCCGCCGCTGCTCTGCATGAACTGCAGGTTCACGCCGGGCATTTCGTGCGCGACCTGATCGACGTAACGGCGCAGGATCGGCGACAGATACGCGTCCACGACGGTCGTATCACCGCGCGGGACCATTTTCATCAGCGGCGAAACTTCGTGCGACACGGAGATCTGCGTGAAGCCGATACGCCGTGCCAGTTCTGCCAGTTCACGTTCATGCGACGTGTGGCGATAGCCGTGAATCAGCACGATGGCGAGCGCGCGAATGCCCGCGTCGTAAACCTCGTGCAGTGCGCGTTCCGCCGCAACGCGATCGAGCGGCGCGACGACTTCGCCTTGCGCGCTTACGCGTTCGTCGATTTCGACTACGCGCTCATAGAGCGCTTCCGGTAACGCGATGTCGAGATCGAACAGGCGCGGGCGGTTCTGATACGCGATTCGCAACACATCGCGAAAGCCGCGTGTGGTGACGAGCGCAACCGGTTCGCCCTTGCGTTCGAGCAAGGCATTAGTCGCGACCGTTGTACCCATCTTGACCATTTCGACGTCGTGCGGGGTGATCGCTTCGCCGGCTTGCAATCCGAGCAGATGACGAATCCCTGCGACGGCCGCGTCGCCATACTGCTCAGGGTTTTCAGACAGCAGCTTGTGCGTGGTGAGCGTGCCGTCCGGGCGGCGCGCGACGATATCGGTGAAGGTGCCTCCGCGGTCGATCCAGAACTGCCAGCGGGACGGTGTACAAGAATCGGAGCTGTGATCGTGCTTCATGGCGTCGAGGTCTTTGATGCGAAATATGTAAGAGATGCGAGAGAGGCTAATCAGGCGGATTCGAGTTCGCGGCCGCGCGTTTCGGGCAATGTGAGCGCGGCGACAATCAGCACGCCGTATGCAGCCACCGCGAATATCCCGATGCTCGTGCCAAGGCCAAACCGGCTCGACAGTGCGCCGATCAGCACGGGGAACAGCGCCCCGATCGCGCGGCCGACGTTGTAGCAAAAGCCCTGGCCGGAGCCGCGTACGCGGGTCGGAAAGAGTTCGGTGAGGAATGCGCCCATGCCGGAGAAAATGCCCGACGCAAAGAAGCCAAGCGGAAAGCCGAGCCACAGCATCGACGCATTCGTGAGGGGCAACGAGGTGTACGCGAAAGCAATCGCCATCGAGCCGAGCGCGAACAGGATGAAATTCGGCTTGCGGCCGATGCGGTCCGTGAGCCACGCACTGCATAGATAACCCACATACGAACCGGCGATGATCATCGCCAGATAGCCGCCGGTGCCCAGCACCGTGAGATGACGTTCGGTCTTGAGGAACGTCGGCAGCCATGTCGTGATCGCGTAGTAGCCGCCCTGTGCGCCGGTGGTGAGGAGTGCGGCGCGCAGCGTCGTCGAAAGCAGCCGGGGTGCGAAGATTTCGGTGAAACGTGGTGTGTCCTGCGCGTCCTGCTGCGCAACCCTGGCTTGCTCGAACACTTCGGGTTCTTTCACGTAGCGGCGAATGAAGAGCACGAGGAGCGCCGGCACGAGCCCGATCAGAAACAACGCGCGCCACGCGATTTCAGGCGCCATCACGGAGAACAGCACGGCATAGAGCAGCGCGGCCATGCCCCAGCCGAGCGCCCAGCCGGATTGCACCAGACCGACCGCCTTGCCGCGATCGCGTGCGCGGATCACTTCGCCGATCAGCACGGCGCCCGCTGTCCATTCGCCGCCGAAGCCGAAGCCCATGAGCGCGCGAGCGGCGAGCAGCTGGCCGTAATTTTGCGCGAGACCGCACAACGCGGTGAACACCGCGAACCACAGCACGGTGAGTTGCAACGCGCGTACGCGGCCGATACGATCGGATAGTATCCCCGCGATCCAGCCGCCAAGCGCGGACGAAAGCAGCGTCATAGTGCCGATGAAGCCGGCGTCGGCAAGCGAGATGCCCCACGTGGCCACGAGCGTCGGAATGACGAAGGACAGCATCTGCGTGTCCATGCCGTCAAGCATATAGCCGACCTTGCAGCTCCAGAACGCGCGGCGTGCGTGCGGACCGGCTTCCGCGTACCAGGAAAGCTGCGGGCTGCCTGCCGTTGCCTTCATGTCGGTGACATCGTCGACGCTTGCCGTGAGTGTCTTGCTGTCCATCTGCTGCTCCTGTGGATAGACGCATGAGTAACGAGCGAAGCCACGCAAGAGCGTAGGGATGCGTCATTCCCTTCGGGCCGGTCGGCCGGATGGCTTCGGGATGCTGTGATTGGGTTGTGGCTCGGCGGCGCGGTGTCAGGCCACGCGCGCCGAAGAAACGGTCAGAAGATGGCCAGCGATGCGTTGGTAATGTCCGTCATCAGCATATGTCCCGGCGCGTGGGCGATGGCGAGCGGTAGCTTCGCGGCCATCAACGCGGTTTGCGGCGTCACACCGCACGCCCAGTAGACCGGCAGTTCGCCCGGGTGGATCGTCACCGCATCGCCGAACTCGGGGCGCGCGAGATCGGCGATACCGAGTTCCGCCGGGTCGCCGATATGCACGGGTGCGCCGTGTACGCCTGGAAAACGGCTCGTGATCTGCACGGCGCGGACTGCGTCGGCGCCGCGTAGCGGGCGCATCGATACAACGAGTTCGCCGCCAAACACACCGGCGCGCTGGTTCGGAATGTCCGTGCGATACATCGGCACGTTTCGGCCTTCTTCGACGTGGCGCAGTCCGATGCCTTCCTTCGCGAGCATGTGTTCGAACGAGAACGAGCAGCCGATTGCGAACACGACGAAATCGTCCTGCCAGTGCGCTTCGATCGAGTCGACGCATTCGCTCAACTCGCCATCGCGGTAGACGTTGTAGGCCGGAACATCGGTGCGGATATCGATGTCGCGCCCAAGCACCGGCACGCGAAAGTCGCCGGGCTCACCCACGCCGAGCAGCGGACACGGCTTCGGATTCGCATGACAGAAGCGCAGGAAATCGTGCGCGTACGCGGCGGGCAGGATCGCAAGATTGGCTTGCGCGTAGTCGCCGCAATGGCCGGCGGTCGGGCCGCGGAAGTCGCGATGTCGTACGGCTCTGCGGAATTCGAATGGCGTCATGGTGTCAGCGTGCTCGTGGGGTTTGCTCTGGTTTGTCGTCGTCTGCGTACAGGTGAGATGCGCGAAGCGATGTTTGTGCGCTCAGACAAAGCATAGAAAAGAAGAAAATATGACGCCAACTAGTTTTATTTGCGACAAGTGGATAGAATTTCTTAACGGAATCGCGGGTTTTCCCGAGCTACGATGAGTTTTTTGGAGCAATTCTCCCCGTCGCTTTTGCCACCTCGGCCTATGAACACGCGCTTTCTCGAAACCTTCGTCACGCTGGCGAAGCTGCGCAGTTTTCGCACCACGGCGACGGCTTTGCACGCCACGCCCGCGGCGATCTCGCAGCGTCTGAAAGCGTTGGAAGACGAATTGCAGACCACGCTCGTCGATCGCGAGAGCCGTGATTTCCGGCTCACGGCGAACGGCGAATATCTGCTGGGCTATGCGAAGGCCGTGGTGGAAGCGACGCGCCAGTTGCAGGCCGCCGCGTCGCATGAAGGCGCGATGCGCGGCAAGCTGCGGCTCGGCGTGATCGAGACGGTCGTGCATAGCTGGCTCGCCGATTACATGCGGCGTCTCGCGGACGACTTCCCGCAACTCGAAGTCGAGCTGACGGTGGACGTGAGCGTTGTTTTGCAGCGGCGGCTGATGGCGGGCGAACTCGATCTCATCATTCGCGTGGAAGGCAGCGACGAGGAATCTGTGGTGTGCGACGCGCTTGCGAACTATCCGGTGCACTGGATCGCGCGCGCGGGTCTGTTGCCGCTTTCGCGCAGCGGGCTCGCGAAACGCGTACTGCGTCATCCGATCCTGACGTTCGGGCGCGGAACGGCGCCGCATCGCGCGCTGGAGGACATCGTCGGCAAGCTGGCGCTCGCCAATGGCGTGCCGCTCGCGGATACGCGCATCACAGGCTCGCCGTCGATTTCGGTGATCGTGCAACTCGTGCGCGATGGATTTGGCGTGGCGGCGATTCCGCGTCTATTTGTTGACGATCTGATCGCCCGCGGCGAGGTGGTGGAGTTGCCGTTGCAGCCCTCGCCGCCGTCCATCGTGGTGTCGATGTCACGCCGCGCGGATGCGCCGCTGCTCGTACACGGCGCGGCGAACGCGGCGCGTGCGGCATGTCATGGGTATTGCGAGTTGGGAGATCGGCGCTTGATTGAACGCTTGTAAAGCCGGCGCGTTGCTGACATCCGTTGAGGATATGCGATGGTACGACCCTGCGGATCAGTGCGTCAAATACGGCGCCATGCGCCAACGAGCGCCGCTCGCCATCGCAGGATTAGTGTCATTCATACGACCGCTTCGCTCAGATATCTGCCCTTGGACGCGAACGGCGCGAATGGCAGCAGCGGGTCGACTACGGGCGTACGCCTCGGTAGTCGTTCACCTCTTCCGCAACTGGATATGTGGGCGATGACTCGCCCGAAATAACGGAAAACGACCAGACTGCCGCGCAGCAAAAGGAAATAACTGGACTGGCAACGCGAGAGGCAAGCGTTCGCCGAAGTCAACGGGACTATACTCAGGCGGGGTCGCCGTCGGAAACGCGACGGATGCCATGCAGGCCACTGTTGCCGTGCCTCTGAGAGAGAGACCGCGAGATGTCGGCCGCCTCTCGCGACGCATCCAGCGCGCCGGCATCATCGCCGACATCCATAAGGTGGGCCGACAAGTTGTTGAGGCTCCTAACAAGATCAGGTGCAAAGCGGTCTGGGTTCTCGTGTGCGAGACGCCTACGGATCTCCACCGCCTCGCGAATCGCATCCAGCGCACCCGCGCCATCGCCCGTGTCTTTGAGGCGGTCCGACAGATTGTGGAGGCTCTTGGCAAGACTGGGCGCAAAGCGGCCCGGATTCTCCTTTGCGAGCGAGCGATAGATGTTGACCGCTTCGGCTATCGCGGCAAGTGCTCCCGCGCTATCGTTCGCATTGTGGAGACAGCTCGCCAGGTTGTGGAATGTGGCGGCGAGATCGCGAGCGAAACGGCCCGGGTCCTCTTTTGCGAGAGGACTATAGATTCTTACCGCCTGACGGATCGCGTCGAGTGCCCCCGCACCGTCGCCGGCATCGCCAAGGCGGAGCGACAGATTGTTGAGGCTCATGGCGAGAGCGGATGCGAAGCGGCCCGGGTCCTCTATTGCGAGAGGACTATAGATATTCACCGCCTCACGGATCGCGTCCAGTGCCCCCGCACCGTCGCCGGCATCGCCAAGGCGGACCGACAGATTGTTGAGGCTCATGGCGAGATCGGCTGCAAAGCGGTCCCGGTCATCCTGTACTAGCCGTCGCCGGAGCTTCACCGCCTCGCGTATTGCAGCCAATGCGCCCGGGCCATCGCCCTCAGTATCAAGACAGTTCGAAAGGGCTTGGAGGCTCGCGGCAAGAGCAGGTACGAAGCCGCCGGGGTTCTCCTGTGCGAGACGCCGCCGGATCTGTACTGATTCGTGGATCGCCCCCAGCGCGCCCGCTCCATCGCCAGCATCCGTGAGGTGGAGCGAGAGGTTGTAAAGGCTGGTGGCGAGGTCGGGCGCGAAACGGTCTGGATTCTCCTGTACGAGATGCCACTGGAGTTCCGCCGCCTCGCGGATCGCGGCCAGCGCGCCCGCACCATCCCTGGCATTACCGAGAAGGAGCGACAGGTCGTTAAGGCTGTTGGCTAGATCGGAAGCGAAGCGGCCCGGGTTCTTCTGTGCGAGACGCCGCCGGATCTCCACCGCCTCGCGCATCGCGACCAGTGCGCCGGCGCCATCACCGGCATCGGCCAAGCGGCGCGACACGTTGTGGAGGCTGCTGGCGAGATCGGGCGAAAAGCGGTCTGGGTTCTCCTCTGCGAGAAAACGATGGATGTTCACTACCTCGCGCATCGCGATCAGTGCGCCGGCACTGTCGCCGGCATCGTCGAGGCGGAGCGACAAGTCGTTAAGGCTCACGCTTAGATCAGGAGCGAAGTACCTCGCGTTCTCCTGGGCGAGACGCCGCCGTATCTCCACCGCCTCGCGGATCGCGACCAGCGCGCCTACGCCATCACTGGCTTTGGCCAGGAGGAGCGACAGGTTGTGGAGGCTGCCGGCGAGCTCGCGCGAAAAGCGGTCCGGGTTCTCTTCCGCGAGAAAACGATAGATTTTCACCGCCTCGCGGATCGCGGCCAGCGCGGCGGCGCCATCGCCGGCATCGCCGACGGAGCGTGAAAGGTTGTTGAGGCTCATGGCGAGATCGGCTGCGAAGCGGCCCGGGTTCTCTTGTGCGAGACGCCGCCGGATCGTCACCGCCTCGCGGATCGCGGCCAGCGCGCCTGCGCCATCGCCAGCATCGTGAAGGCGGACTGACAGATTGTTGAGATTCATGGCGAGATCGGGTGCGAAGCGGCCCGGGTTCTCCTGCACGAGACGCCGCCGGATTTCTACCGCTTTGCTGATCGCGGCCAGTGCGCCTGCGCCATCACCGGCATTGTGAAGGCGGAGCGACAGGTTGTTAAGGCTCATGGCGAGATCGGGTGCAAAGCGGCCCGGGTTCTCCCGCATGAGACGCTGCCGGATCTCTACCGCCTGACGGATCGCGGCCAATGCGCCCACGTCATCGCCGACGTTGCCCAGGAAGGCAGAAAGATTATTGAGACTCATGGCGAGATCGGGTGCGAAATGACTTTCGTTCTCCTGCGCGACAGACTGAAAGATATCTACTGCCTCGCGGGCTGAAGCTACCGCGCCCGCGCGATCACCTGCATCACTGAGACGGACGGACAGGTTGTTGAGGCTCGCAGCAAGACCGGGGGCAAACTGGCGCTGGTCCATCTCTACGAGACGCCGCCGGATTTCTACCGCTTCGCGGATCGCGGCTAGCCCGGGCCCGCCATCGCCGGCGTCGCCGAGGCGATTCGACAGATCGTTGAGAATTTCTGCGCGTTCGGCAGCTGGAAGATCAGCCATACCAAGCAGCGCCTGGCCAACTGCGATACCAACCGGACTTAGCCGGAAGCCGACTGCGTTGGCCTCAAGAAAGCCCCGCCATGCTTTGGCACGTTCAGGTTTCCCCGTGACCGCTTCAACAAGCGAGTCACGCAATATCCGTTCAGCAGGTCCATGCAGAGTAACCATGTCGTGCATACGCCTGCTCAAGAGTTCGATGTGATCCGCTCCGGTTTCAGACAGTGTCGCCCATACCCAGTCAGCGCGACGGTCCTGAGCATCGATGAGCACCTGTCGCAGCAGTTCGGCTGCAACGATGTCAGGCGCTGGCGATGGAAATCGATTGTCTCTGCACCAGCCCAGCAGACGCACCCCATCGACCACATACTGAGGAGCCGGCAGCCCGATCCCGAGCTCAGGTGCAGCAAGTCGCCGCATCGTTGAAGCGTCGAGGCCGTCAAGCAAAGCCGCGAGCCCGACCAACCGGGAGGCGGCATGCTCTCCCCACCCTGTATTGCGTCCGACTCGATTTAGCTGGGTGCGCTCACGATCGATCAGAGCGGCGACGATGTCTGGGGCTGTCAGGTCGAGCGTCTCGTCAGGCGAGTCCACGAAGTGGACGGCCGCGGCCGTGATCAGCAGGGGTAATGCATAAAGCTCCGGGCTTTGGGAGAGCCAATTGTCGATTGCAGCACCATCGAGCTGTGGCTTGCTGTAGCCACGATGCTGGGCGAGTCGAGAGGCGACACGCTTGAACAAAACCGTCGCTGAGACTGTGGGAAGCGCGCGGATTGCCACCTCATGCGCGTCACAGACGTGTGAAGCACGGGCATCGAGGACGTCTTGTCTCCACTCGTCGAAAGGGCGACGGCTTAACAACAGAATCCGAACCGGCGCGGACGGCTTTTGCCGGTCTTCCCGACCTGCTTCACGAAGCAGACTCCTCACCTGCTCGCGCCATGCTTCGGGATAATCCAATATGACCAATAGCCCCTTGTCAGAAACAGGAAGGGACGCGCCTTGCTCAAGTGCAGAAAAGCCGGCATACCAGCCCTGCGCTTTCAGTCGTTCGGCAAGTTCGGCGGCCAGGCGAGACTTGCCACTGCCTCCGGCACCCACAAGAAACCTGATGCGCAAAGGTTGTCCCGATCGAGCCCAACTGAGGAGTTCGTCGAGTTCGGGACCCCGGCCGATCAGGTCGTCCGCAAGCCTGCACCGCCAGGAGAGTAGATTGAAAACTTCAAAAGGGTCGCCCTGCTTGGGCAAGCCCGATGCCCAGTCCACAATAGGCGGTGGTGATGGCTGCCGGCCGTCGTACACCTGATAAACAAGACCGGAATTCGAACCGACGAAGACGTTCCCAACGATCTTTTCGGAGGACACCGCATAGCTGCCCCAACGAAACAGGCGGGGGAATTTCATTTGCGAATATCGTGAACCAGTTGAGCCGCCGCGATCAATGCGCCCACGATTCCGATCACCCACGCAACGCGGTCACCGTGCGGGGCAGTCCGGCTTGGACCTTCTTTACCCGATGGCGCGGCCATTTCCGAATAGGTTTGCGTCAGGTGGCCTGATTGGTTCCCGACAACGATGTTTCCCTGGACCTTACTTGCCTTCAGGACGTTCGAGCGCCTCAGTCTTGCAAGTGCGACGACAAAGAAAATCGCTGCAAGGCCGTAGACAAGGAATCGTTCGATAGCCATTGCCCGCTCCAAACGTGCGTCTTGTCGAGAATAGTCGATGGCTGGGTGTAATGCCAGCGTCCGCCCAGAGTTTGCCTCGCCCTCGACAATGCGACCCATTCCGACAGTTGGCTGGGCGTTGCACGGCAACCGGACGCATTCGACCACCGGCGCGCTGATCGTGACACAGAATACGTACCCCCGCGAAGACCTCGTGGAGACCATCTTGCGCTACGTGGAAGAGCAATTGGCGGAGCCCACCAGGTGAACCCTTTTGCCGCCTGCGGGTTCAGCCATGTTACCGCTGCCGCCTCGCTCAAAACCGATGCCGCAACCCCGCCAGCACCGCAATCTGACTATTGCGCCCCGCCCCAGCCGGTCCGAAGAAGTTGATTGCGACGGTGCTCGCATCGCCGGACAGACGCTGATAGACCATCGACATATGCAGATCGGTGCGCTTCGACAGCAGGTAACTGATGCCCGCGTCCACCTGATGCCATTTTGGCCGCTCGCCGGTTGCAAACGACGTCGCGCCGCTGCCGGTATAGCCATCGCCATCGGTGAAGATGTAGCCGACCCCCGCCATCAGCGCCGGCGTGAAGTAGTAGCGCCCGTTGATCTCGTAGTTATTGACACGCAGGCTGTGGCCGCCACGATAGTCGAGCAGCGTGTTGGTGAAGATGAAGTTCACGTTTGCAGCGCCGAACGTATAGCCGGCGCCCAGCGCCGAGATCCGCTGACGCTCGACGAAGCCCGCGTTATAGAAGATGCTGGTCGAGCCGCTGTACTCGTCGCCGATCGCGCCGTTCGGATTGTTCCCCGACGCGAGCCCCGCCGACGGATTGTTCAGCTGCAGGTAGCTCGCGACCACATGCAACGGCCCGCGCAGGTAGTCGACCCCGAAGCCGTACGCGCGGTTGTTGGCAAAGCCCTGGCCGGCGTCGCCGCCCGCCTGGTTGCTGAACGCGTAGAGCGCGCCGAGCTTCAGACCCGCGAGCGGACTCACCTCGTACTTGACGCTGTTGTTCAGGCGAAACGTCTGGAAACTGTCGTCGACGTCGCCGATGTGCGCGCCGTAGATGCTGCCGAACATCAGCCAGGACATCAGCGGCGCGACGTAGTCGAACGTGTAGTCGTACTGGCGGCCGAGCGTCAGCTTGCCGTACTGCTTGCTCGCCAACCCTACGTACGCCTGTCGCCCGAACAGCCGGCCGCCCTGCGACGACGTGCCGTTCAGTCCGCTGAAGCCCGCTTCGAGCTGGAACACGGCGGACAGGCCACCGCCGAGGTCCTCGCGTCCGAGGAAGCCGAAGCGGTCGCCGCTGCCCCAGCCGGTCGCCATCGACCAGCGCGAGGCCCCTTGCGCCTTGATCGACGACGCGACCGTATTCGTCCAGGCAATGCCCGTATCGATGATGCCGTACAGCGTGACCGAGCTTTGCGCGTCGGCCGTGAGCGGCGCCGCGAAGGCGCAAACCACCGCAGCAGTGCAGACTGCTGTTTTCATTGTGCTTCTCCGGTTTCGATGTAATTGGGTGATGCGGATGAAAGGCGGCAGCGAGCCTCGTGCGCGACGGTGCGCCGCGCACAGCCGGCCCTGCCGCTGCTGCTGGTCCTACCGCTCGGCCGCGGACAGCGGCGGCTCGGCGCCGTGCGCGAGATCGTGGTCGGCGAGGCCGTCGTCGTGCGCATCGCCCGGCCGGTACATGCGACCCAGCACGAACATCAGCGCCGCGACGCTGACGACCGGCAGCGCCGCGACCTGGAACAGCTCGCGCACCGGCAGATGTCCGGCGAGCAGCATCCCGCCGATCATCGGGCCCGAGATCGAGCCGATCTTCGCGACGCCGATCGCGGTGCCGGTGCCTTTCGAGCGGAAGCTGGTCGGATAGACGATCGATGCGACCGCATTAAGACCCGCCTGGGTGCCGGCTACGCAGAAGCCGACGCCGAACACGGCGGCGGTCAGCAAAGCCGTATTCAGGTCCATGCCGAGCGCCGCGACGAGCGGAAAGCCGACGAGCGGCAGACAGGTGACGAGCCTCACGCCGTGGCGATCGATGAAGCGCATCAGCACGAGGCCGCCGAGCGTGCCGCCGACCGAGAACAGCGTCGTCATCAGCGCGGCGCGATGCGCGGCGACGCCGGTCGCCTCGATCAGCACGGGTAGCCAGTTCTGCAGGAAGAACAGCGCCATCGAATTGGCGATGTACGCGAGCCACAACGCGGTCGTCACGTAGCGCAGGCGGCCGGCGAACAGCATTCGTGGCGAGAACCTGGCGACGCGGCGCTCGTCGGTCACGACGAACTGCGCGCCGGGCACCAACGCGAGTTCGGGCCGCACGCGCGCGGCGGTCGCCGCAATGCCGTCGCGGGGCCAGCCTTTCAGCACCTGATAGCGCAGCGACTCCGGCATCACGAACGACAGCCCGGCCGCCACTACGAGCGGCGCGAGCCCACCGACCACGAATACCGCGGGCCAGCCAAAGTGCGGCACGAGCCACACGGCGACGCCGCCGCCGAAGCCCGCGCCGAGCGTGTAGCCGGTGAACATCAGCGTGACCCAGGTGGCGCGCAGCCGCTTCGGGGCGAATTCCGACACCAGCACGAACGCATTCGGCACCGCGCCGCCGATGCCGATGCCCGCGGCGAAGCGCAGCCACAGCAGCTGGTCGACACTCGCCGCCCATGCGGTCGCGAGCGTGATGAGCCCGTACCAGCACGCACCGAGCAGGATCGCGCGCTTGCGCCCGATCCGGTCGCCGATATAGCCGAACAGGATCGAGCCGATCATGATGCCGAAGATGTTGGCGCCGAACACCGGACCGAGCACGCTGCGCTCGATGTGCCACGCGCGAATCAGCGAAGGCGCGGCGAACGCCAGCGCACTGAGCTCGTAGCCGTCGGTCAGCATCACGAGCCATGTGGACGCGATCAGCAGGATCGCGAAGCGGCCGATCTTCTGTTCGTCGATCAGGCGCGACACGTCCACCGTGCGCGCATCGGGCAGGGTTTGAATCATCGTCTCCTCCAGAGGTGCCGCGTCGGCGGCCGGGCAGATCCCGGCGCGTCGCGCGGTTCCGTCATATCGTCTCTGGCCGGCGCGGCAGTGGGTGCTCGTCGCGAGCCTCCTCGCGGAGCTCGCGCTGCACCTCTTTGATATTGCCGCGCCGCCGGCGGATCATGCGTCAGTTCTTCAGATGCGGCGGATCGATGCGATCGACGTTGTCGGCGAGCCGCTCGCGCAGCATGCCGCGATCGATGTCGTGAACACTGCCGCCGTCGGCGAGATCGAATGCGTGCGCGGCCGCCGCGCCCATCGCGATGCACGGCCCCATCACCCGCACGCTCGACAGTGCGGTCGCATCCGCGTCGATGCAGCGGCCGGCCGCGATCAGGTTGTCCGCGTCCTTCACGACGAGGCTGCCGAACGGCACGGTATGCAGATGGTCGTCGCCGAACGGCTTCCATTCATAGCCTTCGGCGCGATCGTGCAATTCGATCGGCCACGACGTGCGCGCGACCGCGTCGGGAAACTGCCGGGCGGCGATCACGTCTTCCGAACTCAACTGCTGCGCGCCGACGATCCAGCGCGTCTGCCGGATGCCAGGCAGGCCATAGCTGCGGATGTGCGCGTTGCGATAGATGTGCGGATACTCGCCGCGCAGGAACTCGAACGCGCGGTCCGCCTGGTCGCGGCCGACGAGCGCCGTGTGCGACGCCGCCATCGGTTCGAGCGGCGTCTCGATGTGCGTCATGTTCGCGATGCCGATATTGCGGCCACGGAAGTAGAACACGAGCCCGTCCTTGCGCTCGAGCCCATAGGCGTGCGCCTTTTCCTCGACGCGCTCGCGAAACGCGGGCGGCGTCGGCAGATCGGTTTCGTCGAGGTTTTCGAGCACGATCATCTGCGTGCCGCGAATCGGCGTTTCCGGCTCCTGGCAGTCGAAGCCTGCGAGCCACGTGAGCGCCGCATCGCCGCTCGCATCGACGAAGCCGTTCGCCGCGATGCGCACGTCGCCATAGCGCGTCGCGACTTCTAGCTCGCGCACCCGCCGCTCTTCACGTACGACGTTGCGCAGCACCGCGCCGAGCACGACGGTGATGCCGGCGTCGAGAATCTTCTGCTCGATCCAGCGCGCGAGCGCAACTTCGTCGTACAGCACGACGGTCGTCAGCGGCCCTTCCTTGTAGTGCAGCGCGCCCTTCTCGCCGAGATCGCGCAGGATGCCGTCCGCGATGCCGTGCGTCACCTGGAAACGCTGCGGCCCGTTCGAGAACAGCCCGCAGAACGTGCCGATGATCGAGTTGACCGCCTGGCCGCCGAGCGCGGGCAGGCTGTCGACCAGCACGACTTTGCGGCCAAGCGCGGCCGCTTCGAGCGCAGCCGACGTGCCGGCGATGCCCGCGCCGACGATGCACACGTCGGCGTCGAGTTTCCAGCCCGTCGGTTGGCCGCCGCGGCGGACGATACGAGTACCAGTCTTCAAAACATTTCCTCCTTGAAAAACCATCGCGGTTGCGCGCGGACCGTCCCGCGCAGCAAGATCAGGCGCGGCCGCGTTTGAGCACTTCGACGACGCCGCGCTCGGCATCGACGCGCACCCAGTCGCCGGTTTCGATCACGTCGAGTGGATCGATGTCGAAGTCGGTCAGCGACGGCGCATGGCTCACCACCGCGCCGAGCGCAATCTTCGTGGTCATCTCGTTGAACAGCATCGCGGCCGGCGCGGTGCCGGCGATCCGCGCGATATGGAACTGGCTCGACCAGCCCGACGAACCCTTCGCGCCGGGAAACACCAGCACCTTGTTCGCGAAGCTCTGGCCGCGCAGTTCGTGACGGGTTTCGATGATCGTGCCGGTGCGCGGATCGATGCCGCCCCAGCCCGAGATGCGATCGCGCGTGACGAGCGCCTCGCCCTCGACATAGCCGCCGACCACCTTGCGCCCGCGCAGTACGATCGGTGCGGCCGGCTCAGGTGTGCCTAACGTGTCTGTCGTCTCCTGGTTCGTGCTCATGCGGCCAGCCCTCCTGTCCAGCGGCCGCTCACCGCGGCCTCGATGCAATCGGCCGTGGTGCCGAACCAGGCCTGCACGCCCATGATCGCGGGCAGGTAGTGCGCCTGCTTCGCCGAGTCGAGTGCGACCACGCGCGTGCCCTTCGGCATCACGCGGCCGATCGCCGAGCACGTGTCGGTCATCAATACACCGCCCGCGTCCTCGATCAGCTTCGTATAGCCGGCCTGGTCCGCGAGCTGACGCGTCGCGCGCGCGGTGAAGATCCACAGTTCGGTATTCGCGCCGATGCGGCGGCCTTCGAGTAGCTGGCAGACCTCCCAGATCTGCTCGATCGAATAGTGCGGACAACCGAGCATCACGAAGTCGACCTGCGCGTCTTTCGCGGTGGTGTTCACGCGCTCGTACGCGAGGCGCCGCTCGGCCGCACCGTAGCGGATCGTGTCGAGCGGCTTGCGGCCGCGGAACGCTTCGTCGCGCGTGCGCGCCTCCGGCGTCTGGCCGACGATGTGATACATCTCGACACCGCCCGAGGACGCCGCGGCCGCGCCGAAGTGCTTGAGCTTCGGCAGGTTCGGCACGTCGCGCAGCCCGTCGATCACCGGAATGCGGTCCTGCACGAGTTCGCCGACGTAGTAGCCGAGCAGCCCCCAGTCCTGCACCGTCTTCACGTCGATGCCGAGCTCGATCAGATGCGTGCCGCTACGGTTTTCATCGAGGTGCAGACCCCAGTACGGAATCTTGCCGGTCAGCATCGCGGCGCCGGTGCTCTCGCGCCCTTCCGCGTTGGTACGCGCGCCGAGCACCGCGTTGATGTATATCACCGCCGAGGACTCCATCCATGCGCAATGCTCGCCGCGCACCGGCACGTTGCCGGTCAAATATGGCGCGCAGGTGTTCAGCGGCTGGATGCCGAGCCGTCC
The DNA here is from genome assembly GCF_040948755.1 of Paraburkholderia sp. BR13444. Taxonomy (NCBI): domain Bacteria; kingdom Pseudomonadati; phylum Pseudomonadota; class Betaproteobacteria; order Burkholderiales; family Burkholderiaceae; genus Paraburkholderia; species Paraburkholderia sp. BR13444. Next base: position 163,876 of record NZ_JBFPKM010000007.1, read on the forward strand.
CGTGAATGCCTCGCCCTGGCGGTACAGCTTCACGACCTCGCCTTCGATGCCCTGACGCTGCGCATGCTGCGGATCGAGCCCCTGCTGCAGATGGCTGCTGAACACCTTGGCCTTCGGCACCTCAACTACCTCAGGGCTATCGAGGTTGAATTCGGAAAATACCGCGTCGAGGCCGCCGTGCTTCGCCGCGTAATCGCGCAGGAACGGCATCGTCGCGCCGACCGTGCCGCATACGTTGTTCGTGTCCACCAGCCTCGGCGCGCCGAGTGCTTCGCCGTAGCGCACCAGCAGATCCATCGCGCGCTGCACGGCCGCACCGTCGCGGCCGTCGAGCATCGCCCGTTCGTCGTCGTTCAGCTGCATTTAGCGCACTCCGTGGACAGATTCGAGTTGCTCCGCTTGCGGCGCCGCGTGCCGGTCGATGTCGACCGTCGTCGCGCGCCGCAGCTCGCGGCGCACCGACAGATCGTGACGGCGACCCCGGTGCAACGTGCAGCGGTTGTCCCAGATCACCAGATCGCCGGGCTGCCAGCGATGCGAATACACGAAGCGGCGCGCGGTCGCGTGTTCGAGCAGGTCCATCAGCAGCACGCGTCCTTCGGCGAGCGTGCGATCGGCGATATGCGTCGCGTGCGCGCCGATGAACAGATGCCGGCGTCCCGAACCGGCGTGCTCGCGCACGAGCGGCCAGCGCACCGGCGGCAGCGCGTTGCGCTGCTCGTCGCTGTAATCAGTGTCGCCGAGCAGGAAGCGCGAGTGCAGCGCGTAGTGCTCCGCTTCGAGCCCTTCGAGTTCGCGCTGCTCGCGCGGCTCGAGCGCATCCCACGCGGCGCGCATGTCCGCGTACTCGGTCTCGCCGCCCGACTCCGGCACGACGACCGCATGCAGCATCGAATAGCGCGCGGCCGGCTGCTGAAACGAACTGTCGCTATGCCACAACTGGTTCGCCAGATTGCCGACGATGCGCCGGTGCGCGCGCTCCGCGATCTGTCCGGACTCGTCCACATTCGAAATGTCCGCGAGCTCCTGATACGCGAGCCGCGCATGCGGACGCGCGACGCGCTTGAAGCCGAGATCGAGCGGCCCGAGCGAGCGCGCGAACGCGAGCTGCTGGTCCTGCGTGAGCGGCTGTCCGCGGAACACCAGCACCGCGTAGCGGTTCATCGCGGCATCGATCGCGCACGCGAGCTGTTCGGAAACGGGCGCCGTCAGATCGATGCCTCTGGCGAGGCCAACGAAGTCCGGATGCGCGGCGTCAATGGGAACGACTTCAGCGGCATGGGCTGCTCCTGTTTGAGGGTTGTCCGGCGCTGCATCGTCGCGGCGACGATGCAGACGGCCGAGAGCGAACGCGAGCACCGCGACGAACGCGACCGGCACCGCGCCGAGGAAGAACAGCTGCTCGACCGGCAGATGCGCGGACATCAGCATCCCGCCGATCACCGGCCCGGCGATCGCGCCGATCTTCTGGATGCCGACCGCCGCGCCTGTGCCTTTCGCGCGCAGCGCGGTCGGATAGACGAGCGCCGCGACCGCGTTCAGGCCGAACTGCGTGCCGACCACCGTGAAGCCGGTCAGGAACACGGCTGCCACCAGCATCGGGCCGGGCAGTCCGGTGCCGAGCAGCGCGACGAGGGGCGTGCCGACAAGCGGCAGCGCGGTGATGATGATGGCGCCGCGCGTGTCGACGAAGCGCATCAGCGCGAGGCCGCCGAGCGTGCCGCCAAGCTGGAACATCGTCGATACGAGCGCCGCCTCGCGCGGCGCAAGGCCCACGCTTTCGATCAGCACCGGCAGCCAGCTGCTGAGGAAAAACAGCCCCATCGAGTTCGCGACGTACACGGCCCACAGCACCGGCGTCAGCGCGCGCAGCCGGCCCGCGAACAGCAGCCGCAGCGAGCCGTCGCGGCCGTCGCCATGTGCGTCACCACCCGAAGCGCCGCCGGTCACGAAGCGCGCCCCCGGCGCGACGTGGAAACCCGGTGCGATACGTGCGACGATTCGCGCGACTTCGGCGTGACGGCCCTTGAGCGTCAGGAAGCGGATCGACTCGGGCACCGCGAAACACAACATCGCGCTCGACACGAGCGGCGCGATGCCGCCGATCACGAACACTACCTGCCAGCCGAACTTCGGCACGAGCCACGCGGACACGAGCCCGCCGACGCTGCTGCCGATCGTGTAGCCGGTGTACATCAGCGTGACCCACGTCGCGCGCCAGCGCTTCGGCGCGAACTCCGTCGTGTACGCGATCGCGTTCGGCACCACGCCGCCGATGCCGATGCCCGCCAGGAACCGCAGCACGAGCATCTGGTCGAGCGCGGTTGCGCGCGACGCCGCGAGCGTGAACCCCGCAAGCACGACGCTGCCGATCACGATCATGCGCTTGCGGCCGATCACGTCGCCAAGGTAGCCGAGCACGAACGCGCCGATCATCGTGCCGAACACGAATGCGCCGAACACCGGGCCAAGCACGCCGTGTTCGAGATGCCACGCGCGGCTCAGCGCCGGGGCCGCGAAGGCCATTGCGGCGAGGTCGTAGCCCTCGGTCATCATCATCACGCCCATCGCGACGATCAGCAGCACACCGAAGCGGTTCGTCTGCTGCCGCTCGATCACCGTGCCGATGTCGATTACGGTTTGCTCGCCCATCTCAGCGCTCCCGCGCCAGGCGGTCCGCGCCGAGCACCGCGCCTTGCGGCATCGTGCCGACCGTCGCGCGATAGATTTTCAGCCAGCCGGTGTCGTTGACCGGCGCGGGACGCTGCCACGCGGCGCGCCGCCGCGACAGCTCGGCTTGGTCCACCTTCAGATCGCAGACGCGCCGCTCGAGGTCGATCTCGATCGTGTCGCCGTCCTCGACGTACGCGAGCGGTCCGCCGGTCGCCGCCTCCGGCGACACTTCCGCGACCACCAGCCCCTTGCAGACGAGGCCCGACAGATGCCCGTCGGTCAGCATCGCGACCTGCTCGGACAGGCCCGCGCCGTCGATCGCGAACACCACGCGTGATGCGCCGCCGCCCATCGCCGGGCCGCCGCACACGCCCGCGCCGCGCATCACGACGACTTTGCCCGGTTGCACGCGGCCGTCCTTGATCGCCGCGATCGCATCGTCGGAGGTGGAGAAGCAGATCGCTTCGCCGGTGAACGCGCGCTGCTTGGTCGGCGAGATGCCGAACTTCACGATGCCGGCCTGCGGGGCCAGGTTTCCGCGCACCAGCACGATCGCCGGATGGTTCGCGAACGCGCGCTCCGGCGGGCGGATCACGTCGTCGTCGGCGATCCGGACCTCGGCCAGGTTGTCCTTCACCGTGCGGCCGGTCACCGTCAGCGCGCCGGTGTCGAGCCACGCTTCGAGCCGCTTCATCACGCCGCGCCCGCCGCCCGCCGCCTCCAGTTGCTCGATCGTGTGCGAGCCGACCGGACGCACGCCGGTCAGCACCGGAATCTGCGCGGCGAATGCCTCGAACAGCGCGTACACGTCGACGTCGAGCTGGCCCTCGGCCGCGACCGCCTGCAAGTGCTTGACCGTGTTGATCGAGCCGCCGACCGCGAGCACCGTCTTCACCGCATTCGCGAACGCGCCGGGCGTCAGGATGTCGCGCGGCTTCAGGTCGTCGCGCACCATCTCGACGATGCGCGCGCCCGCTTCGTGCACGAACGCGAACATTTTGTCGCTGTTGGCGGCGACCGGCGTGCTGCCGGGCAACGACATGCCGAGCGCCTCGCTGACCATGTGCATCGAGTTCGCGGTGCCGAGACCCGAGCACACGCCCGGCCCGCGAATCGCGTTCTGGCTCATGCCGATCAGGTCCTCGACCGGCAGCGTGCCGGTCAGCGTATGCATCGCGCCGACGAACACGTCCTCGATGTCCACATGCTCGCCGCGGAATTCGCCGCTCGGCTGATAGCCGCATGCGACGACGATGCTCGGGAGGTTCAGCCGCGCGGCGGCCATCAATTGGCCCGGCACGGTCTTGTCGCACGAAGCGAGGCACACCATGCCGTCGAGTTGCGCGCCTTCGACGGCCACTTCGATGTCGTTGGTGACGAGGTCGCGTGCGGCCAGCATGTACGCTCCGCGCGCGCCCGCGCCGGTGATGAAGTCGCTCGGCGCCGCGGTGCGGATTTCGAACGGCAGCGCGCCCGCCGCGCGGATCGCCTGTTTCAGTTGTGCGGCGATGCCGTCGAGATGGCTGAAGCAGGTAGCAAGTTCGGACGAGGAATTGACGATGGCGATCTTGGGCTTGTCGAGGTCTTCCTCGCTGATGCCGAGATTGCGCCATTGGGCGGCGCGCACCGCGCCGAGATACGAACCTCGCGGGAAATTGCTGCGCAACGGGCGTTGCGGCTTGCGTCCATCGGACATGGCGTCTCACTCCTTTGTTGTGGAAACGATGTTAGGAAGCGCGATAAAATCCGTCAATTATGTGACATCGATAGGCATCATCCAAACCATGGATATTCGTCAGGTCGACCTGAATCTGCTGAAAGTGTTCGATGCGTTGCTGAAAAAGCGGCATGTGACGCAGGCGGGCGTGAGCATCGGGCTCAGCCAGCCGGCAATGAGCTATGCGTTATCGAAGCTGCGTGAGCTGTTCGAGGACCCGCTGTTCGTGCGCACCGGCCGCGGCATGGAGCCGACGCCGCGCGCGCAGGCGCTCGGCGATCCAGTTGCGCGGCTGCTGGATCTCGTGCAGACCGAAATCCTGCCGATGCCCGAATTCCGTCCGGCCGCGTCGTCGCGCAGCTTCGTGCTGTGTATGTCGGACATCGGCGAAATGGTGTTCCTGCCCCGCTTGCAGAACTTTCTCGACAAGACCGCGCCGCACGTGACCATCAAAACGGTCGCGCTCAGCATGCCGGAGCTGGAGGAAGGTCTGGCGAGCGGCGACGTCGATCTCGCGATCGGCTACTTTCCGGGTTTGAACAGCGAATCGCTGAAGCGCAAAGCGCTGTACCGGCATTCGTATGTGTGTATTGCGCGCGAAGACCATCCGGAAATCGGCGACACGCTGTCGCTCGATCAGTACCGCGCGGCCGCGCACGTGATGGTGCATCCCGAAGGCCGCGAGCAGGACGTGCTCGCTCGCACGCACGAACGCCTCGGGATTCGCATCAACGTGCGCTTCAGCGTGCCGCGTTTTATCGGCGTACCGTTCGTCGTCGCCGGCTCGGACATGATTGCAGCGGTGCCTCAGGCGGTCGGGCGGCGCTTCGCGGAGTTCGTGAACGTCAAGCTGCTGCCCTTACCCTTCCCCGCGCCCAAGTACGACTTTTATCTGCACTGGCATCCGCGCTTTCATCACGAGCCGGCCAACCGCTGGATTCGCGACGCGATGAGCGAGCTCATCAAGGGGCCGATGCAGCACGAGCCGTTGCCGAATACGAAACGGACGCGCTCGAGCGCAGCGCCACAGTCCAGGCTGTAGCACCGCTACTCGCTCACGATGCCGAAGTGGCGTCGCTGGCGTGGATCAGCAGAATTGGCGTTTGCGTGATTTGCAGGACCCGCCCAGCGACGCTGCCGAGTATCCAGCGTGTGATGCCGCGCCTGCCATGCGTACCCATCACGATCAGTTGCGCCTCCCAGCCGCCCGCCTCGCGCACGATCGCATGAGCAACATCATCGTCGGTTCGGTTCGTCCTGACGAGCGCTGTCGAGACCCGCGCCGACACGCGCGCCAGAACCGGCTCGGCAGCGGCTATTGCCTCCTTGCCTTCGCCGACGAACGAGTCCTCGAGCGAATCGATCGGGATCCAATCGGAGAGCCGCACGGCGCGATCGATCACATAGACCGCTCGCAATTCGGTCTCGGACGTAGCGAACCGTATTCCATACTGCAACGCGGATATCGACAGAGAACTACCGTCGACCGCGAACAGGATGCGCTCGGGCGGCTCGCCATGCGTCGTGCTGTAGCTCTGCGGGACGACCAGCATCGGGCAGCGCAGACGTCTCGTCAGCCGTTCGGACACCGTACCCTCGGCCCAACGCTGCAGCCCCTGGTGTTGACGCGCGCCTATCACCATCAGGTCGGCTCTCCATGTGTCGGCCGCATCGATCAGGGCATCCACGACGTCGTTGCCGCGCTTCGCGAGGTCGATGATTTCCGAGTCGATACGCGCATCACACGCGGCTAGCGATTGCGTCGCCCGATCGAGCGCCTCGAGCGCATCGCGGAGCAATTCATCGCGCGCCAGATCCAGCATGTGGCCGACGCGCCGGCCCGTCGGAAAAAGCTTATGGGGATTCTCGGCCACGCTCACGAGGCGGACGTCGCATCCGGCGGGAAGGAGGTTTCGCGCGTAGTCGAGCGCCCGTCGGGATGCTTCCGATGAATCGACTGCGATCAGCACTCTGCGCGGCAGCGTCGAGATGGCGTCGCCTGAATGGGGGGAATTCATGGTTGGCTCCGTACTCGCAGGTTTGGCGGCGTGGTGACGAATGGCGTCGACTACGAGATCTACGCGAAACGCGACGCCTGAGCGGCCCCTCTGCGATGCCCCGCTCATCACAGAGGGCCGTCTACGATCAAGCCGGGGGTGCCTGCCGTTCCTCCGACGTCGTCATTTCCCCAGGGCGGCGCAACATCTTGTCGACCTCGCCCGCGTGCATCTCTTCGACGTGGATCATCTGACGGGCGAATTCCTCGAGTGCAACCGAGCGGTCTTCCACCAGCGCCAGCAGATCGCGATACAACTGCAACGCGACATTCTCGGCTTGCAACGACTCGCGGAGGATCGAAGCGATATCGAAGGTATGCGAGTCGAGCAGAGGACCGATCGCCAGCGACGGATAGGCGCCCAGCGTGGTAATCCATTCGCCCGCCTGCTGTGCGTGCAACAACGATTCGTCCGCCTGAGCGCGCAACCACTCCCGGATCGGGATGCGCCCGAATCCGAAAACAAGCAACGAATAGTGCGTATAACGGACGACGCCGGCCAACTCGGATTCGAGAATCCGGTTCAGCACCGCAACCACGTCCTCCTTATTGATCTCGGCCATTTGATGTCTCCTTTCACTCAAACCGTCGCCGCACGCTCAAGCGCCCTTCCCCTTCTTCACCCGCTCGATCTGCTGCTTCGCCGCCTGATACACCGCTTCCGGCGTGAAACCGAACTTCTTCTTCAGATCCGCAATCGGCGCCGACGCGCCGAACGTATGCATGACGACCTGCGCGCCGAGCCGCCCTGTATACCGATCCCAACCGAGCGACGCAGCCTGCTCGACCGCGACGCGAGCCTCCACGTCCGCCGGCAGCACCGACTCCTGATACGCGCCGTCCTGGCGCTCGAAGATGTCCCACGACGGCATCGACACGACGCGCGCCGCGATGCCCTCGCTCTTGAGCTTCTCGTACACGTCGGCGCAGATTGACAGCTCGCTGCCGGTCGCCATCAGGATCACCTCGGGCTTCTTGCCATCGGGCGCATCGGCGAGCACATACGCGCCGCGCTTCACGCCGCTCGCGGACGCATAGCGGCTGCGGTCGAGCGTCGGCAGCGGCTGGCGCGACACGACGATGCACGCCGGCCGATGCGGCTGCGTCAGCGCGACCCGCCACGCCTCGGCCGCTTCGTTCGCGTCGCCGGGACGCAGCACCGTGAGGCCGGGCACGCCGCGCAACGATGCGAGCTGCTCGATCGGCTGATGCGTCGGACCGTCTTCGCCGACGCCGATCGAATCGTGCGTGAACACATAGATGGCCGGTACTTCCATGATCGCGGACAGGCGGATCGGCGGCTTCATGTAGTCGCTGAAGATCAGGAACGTCGAGCCGTACGCGCGCAGATTCGATAGCGCGAGCCCGTTGACCACCGCGCCCATCACATGTTCACGAATGCCGAAGTGCAGATTGCGGCCGCCATAGCTATCCGCCTGGAAGCTGCCGGCGCCTTCGAACTTCAGGTTGGTCTTCGTCGACGGCGACAGGTCGGCCGCGCCGCCGATCATCCACGGCACGCGCGCGGCAATCGCATTGAGCACCTTGCCCGATGATTCGCGTGTCGCGATCCCCTTAGGATCGGCGTCGAAGCTCGGGATGTCGCTGTCCCAGCCCTCCGGCAATTCGTGCGCCTGCATCTGCGCGAATTCGCGCGCGAGCTCCGCGTACTGCTTTTTGTAGCTGTCGAACTTCGCCTGCCATTGTTCGCGCGCCGCCTTGCCGCGCGCGCCGATGCCTTGCGCGAAGCGTTCGTGCACGCCCTCGGGCACGTAGAAGAACTTGTCCTCGGGCCAGCCGTAGAACTTCTTGGCCAGCGCGACTTCGTCGACGCCGAGCGCTTCGCCGTGCGCGGACGCGGTGTCCTGCTTGTGCGGCGCACCCCAGCCGATGATGCTGTGGACCACGATCAGCGTCGGCCGGTCGGTCACCCTCTTCGCTTCGACCAGCGCCTTTTCGAACGCGGCGGTGTCGTTCGCATCCCCGACATTCAGCGTGTGCCAGTTGTAGCCGTGAAAGCGGCTTGCCACATCGTCGCTGTATGCGAGGTCGGTATGGCCTTCGATCGTCACGCGGTTGCTGTCGTAAATCCAGATCAGGTTCGACAGCTTCAGATGCCCCGCGAGCGAGGCCGCCTCGTGCGAGATGCCTTCCATCATGTCGCCGTCGCCGCACATCGCGTACACGCGGTAATCGAACAGCGGCGCGTCCGCGCGGTTGAAGTGGTTCTCGTGCCAGCGCGCGGCCATCGCCATGCCGACGCTATTGCCGAGCCCCTGGCCAAGCGGCCCCGTGGTGGTCTCGACGCCGGTCGTCATCCGGTACTCGGGGTGGCCCGGCGTATTGCTGTCGATCTGGCGGAAATGCTGGATGTCGTCGAGCGACACGGCCGGCGCGCCGGTCGGCTTGCCGTGTTCGTCGACGGCTTTCACGTTGGCCAGATGCAGCAGCGAATACAACAGCATCGATGCATGCCCGACCGACAGCACGAAGCGGTCGCGGTTCGGCCACAGCGGCTCGTCAGGGTCGTAACGCAGATGGTGTTGCCACAGGTGATAGGCGATCGGCGCGAGCGCCATCGGCGTGCCGGGGTGGCCGGAATTGGCCTTCTGCACGGCGTCCATCGACAGCGTGCGGATCGTGTTGATGCACAGCTGATCGAGGGAGGGATCGTTTTGCATGGGACGCTCCTTGTTCGGCATTTCGGGAGACGGCCGACGCACACCGCTGAGCGCGCGGACGGATCGGCGCATCGTGTCGTCATGGAAAACGCGCGCGTCCGGGCGTGACCACGAGGACACGAAGCGGGACGCAAAGCCGCACGTGGAACCGCACACGTGCCGACGTTACTGCCGAAAGCGCGCGGGAAAATCGCGGCGAAGCCCACAGATGATGCGCCTAACCGCGCAACTCTGCACGCCACCCCGCAGCAGACCGGCTGCTTCGCGAACGACGAAGTTCACGCCGCCTGCAGCCAAAGCTCGACCACCGGACCATGCTTGCCGTCGATCGGATCGAGCGGCGGAAACGGCAGCGCCAGCATCTCGGTGAGTTCCTGCGGCGTCAGCGCTTCGCGGCGAATGTCCCACTGCTGCCCCAACGGATAGCCCGCCACCACCTGAAAATGCGGCTCGAACGATTGCAGACAATGGCCTGTGCCGGCCGGCAGCAGCAGCACGTCGCCCGCATGCAGCCTCACCACCCGTCCGCCGGGTCCGCCGACGATCACTTCGGCGCTCGCGTCGGTCACGCCGAGCACCTCGTGCGCGGTCGCGTGAAAGTGATGGAAGTCGAAGATGCTGTTGCGCCACTGCGCGGGCCATGCATTGCGCTCGAACAGGATTTCGAACGCGGCGGGCAGATTGCCGCTGCCGGGCGACAGCGCGCGCCGGTACAGCACGACCGGCAGCTTGCTGTTGTTCGGCACCCAGCCGTGCGGTTCCAGCATGAAAGCTTCGTATTCGGTCTGCGCGGCGTCGAAGCCGTGCTTTGACTCGTTGAACATGATTGCTCCTGGCTTGTGATGCGGTTGCCGCGAACCGGCGCTCCAGCGCCGGCTAGCCTCCGCCGATGCCCTGCAGCACCTTGCCCGTGCCGCCGCACACGGTGCAGCGAGCACCGTCGACCTTGCCGGTGCCGTGGCAGGCGCGGCAAATGTCCTCGCCCGCGCCTGGTGTGTTGGGCGGCGCTTCGTCGCCGGGGTTCATCGATTCGGTTGAGTTGTCCGGTTGCATGCGCTTTCTCCGGTTGAAGGTTGACGGAATGGATGCACGGGCTGGCTCACAACGCGCCGCGTCATTGCTCGCCCGGCTGCTTGCGATGCGATTCGCGCCCGCCGCCCCCTGGCGGTTCGGCGTGCTCGCCGGTGCCGAGCGGCACCTCGGCGCCGTGCCGCGGGCTCTCGCTCGAACGTGGCGGATTGGTCGCTTTATCCACGCCGGTCTGCACGACCGGTTCGATGCCGAGCGGACTCGGCTCGACGTAGTGCGTGCCACTCGGCCTGTTGCGGGCTTTGACTTCGTCGGATATCGCGGGCGCGGCGCGCTCATCCGGCCTCGTGGACTGCTCGCCGCCAGGTGTGGCGGCCTGCTGCCGGGTGTCGGCGTTGGTCGATTGGGAATCTGGCATCACGCCCTCCTCGTGTGTTCGGCCGTCGATTCGCGTCGTGACGCGGCATCTCGAACGGCCACCTGGTTCATGCAGCAACATTCGAGCCTTGCCGATGAAGTCAAGCGCAGCGCGACAGGCACGGCCATTGCGATCTCTCGCTTTGTAAAAAGGAGAACCCAAAGGAGAACCCTATGAGCATCACGACTATTCGCGTATCCGGCACCGAGGTGCAGGTCGAGCGCACGCTGTACACGTTCGCGCAAAAGAGCGACGCCGATGCGTTCCAGAACTGCCTCGTCGAGGGTTCGGTCGACACCTGCTATCGCGATCACCCGCCGCTCGCGACGCGCCCCATCGAGCCCGACGAACATCCGGACGAGCCTGCGCGTGGCAGCACGATTTCGCCGTCGCTCGGCGGTATGCCTTGATCGCGTCCGCACGTGTCGCGGAACAAGCACCGCACCGGCCGCGCGCGCTCAGCCTTCGGGTGCGGCGCGATCGGCCGCGACGATCTCGCGGCCATACGCAATCGCGGCGCGGCGAGCTTCCTCGGCGGTCGCATAGGGGCCGATCTGCGGTGCGCCGTCGAACGGAAACAGAATCCGCCTGTCCGCTTTCCTCACGACCTTCAGTCCACCTATGTATCGGCCGTCGCCTGTTCCGTGATAGCTGGCGAAGATCTCGAAGTCGTCGTCAGCAACGTCGGCCTTGTGTCGCGCCATATGCGTTCCTCTTCCTGTGCTTTGCGTGGGTGATGTCCAATGCGAGCCGGGCGCGCGCGGGCATCGCGATTCGGCGTGTGCGGGTTTTCAGCAAGTCACGTTCCACGCAACGACATCCGTCGTCATGCGGCACGAGCATTGCGCGTCTGAACGAAGACTTTGTGGAGACCCTGATGGATTTACCTGACACGAGCCGGCAAGCGCCCCGTGCAATCGGCACATTCGACCTGGACGCACCCACCCTGGCGCGAATTTCGACGCAGACGCTGCCGCTGCCGCTGCATCTACATGTGCCGACGCCGCCCGAGGTCGACCCCGAGATCCCGCCCAAGGCGCCGCCGCCGAACATCGACCCCGATCCGATCCCGGACGATCCGCTCGACGATCCCAACGAACCACCGGAAGGCGACCCGCCCGCGGCGCCGCCGCCGTTGCACGCATGGCGCCGGCGGTTGCCGTGCGTCGCGGATTGAGTCCATGTGGAGACGGCCAATATGGGAGGATCGACAGTTATCCTCATTGCCATGAGCGCGCCCGACCTTATCGAACACGAAGACGGCAACAAGGACGACGACCTCGGTCTTTATCGGCGCGCGACGCGTCGCTACGGGGTAGTCGCCCGCATCGTCGCGATCGGAGTCAGGAATTCCGACACGCCGGTCAGGATGATCTGCACGCCGATGCACAGCAGCAGGAACGCCGATACCCGCAATGCGACCTTGGTGCCCTCGACGCCGAGATAGCGCGCCAACACCGTCGCGCGGCTATAGATCAGATATACGCAGACGGCCACCGCGAACGTGATCGCGACCGAAGCGATGCTCGACATCACGAACGCCGACAGCTTGTGCGTACGATTCGCGGACAGCGCGATCGCGGTCGCGATCGAGCCGGGCCCGGTGGTCAGCGGCACGGTGAGCGGAAAGAATGCACGGGCCTTCGCGGTCTCGGCATCGACGCGCTTGACGTCCGTCTGCTCGGCCGGCGTGTCGGGCGCATTGAGCATCTGCCAGCCGCCGACGGCGAGCGCGAGCCCCCCGCCGATGCGCAGCGCCTCCATCGAGATACCGAAGAAATGCAGGATCGGCGTGCCGATGAAGAATGCCACCAGCAGCACGCAGGCGGCGTTGATCGCGACCTTGCGGGCAAGCGCGTCGCGCTCGTCGAGCGTCAACGATGCGGTCCGATCCAAAAACACGAACGCGCCGCCGAACGGATTGATGATGCTGATCATGCCGATGAAGCCGAACATAATGTCCGAGATCAGACTTTCGACCATGTGCGTGTCCGTGTGTCTGCGTGTGCCTGCATGTGCTCGCGGGGGTTCGCGCCTGGGCGCGGTGCCGGTCATGAATCCGGCACGCATCGCGCGGACCAGAAAATGCTGGAATGGTCGCAGATCATATCGCGGCGCGCCAGTCGCCCAGTAAAAAAGCCCCGCGATACATGGCGCGTCACGTCGCGTCCCGCTTTGCACCGCAGCAATCCGTGCGGGAAAGATGCAATTGCAACGGTCGAAATCCTCGCATTTATTTTGACCTACTTTACGGGAGCGAAGTATCCGGCATACAGTCATCAGCGAAGCCGGAAGTTCAACGACACATAACTACCCGTTCGAGGAGTTGCCCGCATGCTTCTTCGTGTACTTGCCGCGTTGCCGTTCATCGGCATTCTGGTCGGCGTTACGTTTGTCAATCGGGTCGAGCCCATCGTGTTCGGCATGCCGTTCGTGCTGGCCTGGATCGTCATGTGGGTGGTGTTGAGCGCGATCATCATGGCGATCGTCTACAACCTCGATCCGTCCAACCGGCGCGTCGCCGCCAATGGCGAGGAGGTTCGCCCATGAGCGCACTCGTCATCATCGCTGCCGTTACGCTGTTCGCGCTGTTCCTCGGCGTGCGCGCGAGGCGCGGCCACGACATGAGCCTCGAGCAATGGAGCGTGGGCGGCCGCAGCTTCGGCACCGCGTTCGTGTTCCTGCTGATGGCCGGCGAAATCTATACGACCTTCACGTTCCTCGGCGGCAGCGGCTTTGCATACGGCAAGGGCGCACCGGTCTACTACATCCTCGCGTACGGCACGCTCGCGTACATCCTGTCGTACTGGATGCTGCCGCCGATCTGGCGCTACGCGAAAACGCACCGCCTCGTCTCGCAGCCGCACTTCTTCACGCGCAAATACGAAAGCCCGGCGCTCGGCACGCTGGTCGCGCTGGTCGGCGCGGCCGCGCTGATTCCGTATCTGGTGCTGCAATTGAAGGGCCTCGGCATCATCGTCGCGACCGCGTCTTATGGCGTGATCTCGTCGACGGCGGCGATCTGGATCGGCGCGATCGTCGTGACCTCCTACGTGATCGTGTCGGGTGTGCGCGGCTCTGCATGGAACTCGGTGGTCAAGGACCTGCTGATCCTCGCGATCGTGCTGTTCCTCGGCATCTATCTGCCGCTGCATTACTACGGCGGCTTCGCCGCGATGTTCCGCACCATCGACGCCGCCCGTCCCGGCTTCCTGACCTTCCCGGCGCACGGTTCGAGCGTCGTATGGTTCCAGTCGACCGTGCTGCTGACCGCGCTCGGCTTCTTCATGTGGCCGCATACGTTCGGTTCGATCTTCACGGCGAAGGACGAGCGCATCTTCCGCCGCAATGCCGCGATCCTGCCGCTCTATCAGCTGATCCTGCTGTTCGTGTTCTTCGTCGGCTTCGCGGCGACGCTGCGCGTGCCGGGTCTGAAGGGCGCCGACATCGACCTGTCGCTGTTCCGCCTGTCGCTGCAGACGTTCGATCCGTGGTTCGTCGGCGTGATCGGCGCGGCCGGCATCCTGACCGCGCTGGTGCCGGGCTCGATGATTCTGACCTCGGCCTCGACGCTGCTCGCCAACGACGTCTATCGCGGCATGGTGAACCGCAACGCGTCGGATGCGTCGGTCGCGATGATCGCACGCGTCCTCGTGCCTATCGTGGCGCTGGTCGCGGTCTTCTTCACGCTGAACGGCGGCGAAACCATCGTCGCGCTGCTGCTGATGGGCTACAGCTTCGTCACGCAACTGTTCCCGGCCGTGATCTGCAGCCTGTTCCCGCGCAACCGCGCGACGAGGCAAGGCGCGTTCTGCGGGATCGTCACCGGCGTCGCGGTGGTCACGCTGACCACGACGCTGCACTGGAGCGTCGGTCAACTGATGCCGTTCCTGCCCGAGGCGCTGAAGGACGTCAACATCGGCTTCCTCGCGCTCGCGGTGAACGTGATCGTGTTCGTGATCGTCAGCGCGGTGACGCAGCCGAGCGCGGCCGAGCAGGAGAAGCACGCGTCGGCGCATTGAAAGACAGCTAGCGCCTGATGCATCTGAAGGGGCTGTTCGCTTCGGCGACAGCCCCTTATTCTTCCGGTTCACGGTTCGACCGCTCATCCCTCGACCCACGGAGCCCGACATGTCCTACGTTCTCTACTACTCGCCCGGCGCGGCCAGCATGCCCGTGCACTGGATGCTGCTCGAAATGGGCGTGCCGTTCGAAGCGCGCCTCGTCGATATCGACGCGGGCCAGCAGCACGATCCCGAGTATCTGCGTTTGAATCCGGCCGGACGCGTGCCGACCCTGGTCGTCGATGGCGTGCCCCGGCATGAATCGGCCGCGCTGCTGATGCTGCTCGCCGAGCGCCACGCCGACGCCGGGCTCGCGCCCGCGCCGGGGTCGGCCGCGCGCGGCGAATGGTTCGAATGGATGATCTACCTCGCGAACACGCTGCTGCCCGCGATGCGCGACTGGTTCTACGCCGGCAGCGACGGCGACCCGGCCGGCGCCGACGCGGTGCGCGCGCTCGCGCAACGCCGCATCGAAGCGGCGTGCGAGCGGCTCGACGCGCATTTCGCCGGCGGCCACGCGTACCTCGCGGGCGACAAGCTCAGCACCGCCGATCTGCTCGCGCTCGTGCTGATGCGCTGGACCCGCAACATGCCGCACCCGGCGACGGTGGGCTGGCCGCATCTCGCGGGCTATATCCGCATGCTGCGCGCGCGGCCGGCGTTCATCGAACTCAATGAGCGCGAGAAGCTGACGGAGTGGCGCAACGAGGCTCAGTGACGCTCGACAGGTTCACATCGTCGCTTCCCTGCCCGTCTGCGCCGCGAACGCGAAACCGTTCTTGCCGTCGCGCTTGACCTGATACATCGCGGCATCGGCGGCGGCGATCAGACGGCGGTGATCGTCGACATCGTCGGGATAGCTCGCGATGCCCACGCTCGCGCGCACGCGGCCGATTCCCATCTGCTCGTCGGTCTCGACCACGCAGGCCATCAGCCGGCGCGCGATCTCGGCGAGCTCGTCATCGCCGGCGAAGGTGCGCACCAGCACCGCGAACTCGTCGCCGCCGATGCGCGCGACCAGATCGCCTTTGCGCACCGACGCGCGAAACCGCGCGGACACCGCGGCGAGGAATTCGTCGCCGGTGCGATGCCCGAACGAATCGTTGACCTGCTTGAAGCCGTCGAGATCGATATAGAGCACGGCGAGGCGCGGCTCGACGGCCGCGGTCCGCGCGTTTCTGGCGGCGGCGTCGAGCGCGCCGAGCAGCTTGCGGCGGTTCGACAGGCCGGTCAGCGAATCGTGCAGCGACGCCAGTTCGAACTCGTGCGACTGCCCCGCGAGCTGGCGGTTGCGCTTCGCGTACATGCCGAGCGCCGTGATCAGCATGCAGAACAGCAGCGCGGCGAGCGCGATCAGCGTGCGCGCGACGTGCGCGACGCGCAGCCGCACGTCGGCGCTCGACGCGTCGCGTTGCGCGCGCCAGTAGGCCGAGACGCTGCCGAGCACCGCCGCGACGGCTTCGGGCGTCGCCTGGGCCGGTGACATCGACGGAATGGGCGGCGCCGGCGACGGACTCGCGTTGATGAGCGCCGCGAGCGACGCGAAACGCCGCGCGAGTTCCGCGCGCGCCGCATCATAGGCCGGCACGAACGACCCGTCGTGGCTGGCCGGAGTGTTGGCCATGTGCTGCCACGCGGCCAACTGTTCGCGCGCGCTGTCGACGCGCCCGGCGGCTTCGAGCACGAGGCCCGCGTACTCCTGCTTCAGCTGATCGGAAAACACCGTGCGGATCTGCATCGCCACATACAGCAGGCCGAACAGCAGACACAACAGCGCGGCCACGGCGACGCTCGCGGGCCCTGGCCGGAAGCGCCACACCGGCCCGCGCGCGCGTGCGGCGCCGCGCAGCCCCGCTTGCCCCGCTGACCCGGCGACCCCGTGCTCAGGGATGGGAGTAGGGATCTTGCTGTCGGCCGTTGTCATGTTGACGATAGCTCACGCGTCGAAAGAACTGTCCGATCCGCGCAAACAGACCGCCGTTGTGCTGCGACGACGCGCGCCGCTCCTGCTGCGCGACGCGTGTTTCTTTCGCATGTTGACTGCCCGCGGGCTTCGCGGTCGAATTCGCGACGTGCCGCATGGAGCGCGGCGGTGGCGTCGGAACAATCGGGGCGGTGGGTGGGTGGTCCGACAGACCCGCCGACAGATCCCCCGAGGTATCCACCGGTGCATCGGCCAGCGCGGCGGTGAGATTCGACTCGGGCGTACTCGGGTGGACCTGCCCGGACCACACGGCCGGGTTGGTGTCCTCGAAGCCGCCGTTCGAGCCGGCCGTTGCGAGCGCGACGTCTGACGCGGTGGGGTGGGTGGCTGACTGCGCGATGGCGGGCGTGGCGGCCTCCTGCGGCGCGTGCGCGACGGCTACTGTCGGCACCGCGGGCGCCGATGAACCGAGCGCCTGGCGTGCGCCCGCAATGGCATCCGCGTAGGTCTGCTGATCCTGGTTGAACCAGACGCCGTAGGCGACGGTACCCATCACGCCAAAGGTCAGCGCGCCGGCCGCCGCGAGGCATAGCGCGAGGCGGCCGAAGCGCGGCGGCGGGACGCCCGATTCGTCCGTGCCGTCGGGTTCGAAGGAGGAACGGCCGTCCGTTGTGGAATGACGCAAGTCGGTATCGTCGGGATCGGTAGCCATCGCAATACGCTCCGGGTATGCCACTTCCTGCTGACCAGCTGGCGCCCTGACGAGCCGCCGCGTAAGCCGCGCTCGCGGGCTGCCGCCGCACGCAATGCTCAATGAATGTAATCCTGTCGCGAACCGCCGACAACACAGCAGCGTTGCGTTTCCGCGTCGCTTCCAGGGTGTTTCGAACGACGCCGCCGGACACCGCGTGAGTTGGCAAAAAAGTGCGCAAAGCTGGTAAAAACTCCAACTCCGCTAATCGCTCGACAGCCAGCCGCGCGCCTGCCGTCACCGCGACGCCCGATGCGACACAGGTTCCGCGAAACGCGCCATCGGGGTGGCCGTTTCGCACGCAACAACCGCGCCTGAACGCGCACTCATGCGCGACCCCGACAGCGCCGTTTGAAACCCTCGTGGGATTGAGCGCCGCGCGCCCTTAAGCGGCATCTCGCGAACCTGATAGCGTGCGAATTCCCGAAACCGTTCGCGCCCGGTGGTAAGGTCACCTGCGCGCATGTCGCGAACGCGCGCCGTGCCTGACGCGGCCCGGCCTGACGCGGCCCAGCCCCACCTCATCGGTCAGCATGAGAATCATGTCGAACAGGTATCAGCACCAACCCCTCACGCCGCTGCGCCGTGCGCTCGCGCGCTTTTCTCTTTCGGAAACCGCCAGGTACACGAAGCTGACGCTCGGCCTGTGGATCGGTTTCGGCATCCCGTACCTGCTCGGTTTTCCCGACGCGGCGGTGCCGCTCGCCGGTTCGACGATGCTGACGCTGGCGCTCGGTAGCTCGATTTCGGCGGCGCGAAGCTACTTCTACAAGCGGGTGTTTTCCAACGTGGTGGCGATGCCGATCGGCACGCTGCTGATCTGGCTGAGCACGAACCTGAAGCAGGCTCACCTGCTGCTGAAGACCGACCTCGAGCAGGCGTGGGTGTCGCCGCATCTGAAGCGCAACGCGGCAAGGCTGCCGATGTTCGCGTGCTATCAGGAGACTTTCGATTCGCTGGTCAATTTTCTGGAAACGATGGACACGTTTCACGATCAGTTCGCCGCGCTCGATGCCGCGTGGCGCGAAATGTTTCTCGCGCGGCTCGCGCGGCTCGTCAGCGCTCACCGGCAACTGGCCGAGGCGGCGGACCTGCGCGTCGAGCGTCCGCCGCTCGACGCCCCGCCTCTGCATATCGAGGACCTGCGTCAACTGACCGAGGACCTGCCGGCGTCGAACGTGTTTACGAGCGTGTACCTCGGACATCTGACCGGCTACGGGATTCTGCTGTGCCGGTTGAGCGAGCTGCATACCGCGTGAGCGGCGCGGGTTGCCAGGTTCGCCTCGCCGCTCATGGCACCGCTCATTGCACGGTAATGGTGGCCCTCATGTTCGGATGAATGCCACAGAAGATCTTGTACACGCCCGGTTTATCGAATTTGAATTGATAGGTGTCGTTCTGATCGAGCGCGGCCGAGCGGAACAGCCCCGCGTCGTTGACCACGGTGTGCGGCTCGCCGTCGAGATTTTTCCATGTGACCGTCGTGCCCGCCTTGACGGTCAAATCCGTCGGCGTGAAATTAAAGTTTTTCATGAACATCGCGTTAGGTGTCGCCGCGACGGTCTGCTGCTGCGCCGGCTTCATCGGCATCTGCATCGGCATGGTGGTTTGCGCGAAGCCGAGCTCCGCCGACATCGCCAGAATCGCGGCACTGCCGAGCGCAACTGCGAGTACTCGGCCCATCAGGTTGGTTGGCATCATTGATCTCCTCGAGCGTAAAAGTAGCGCGTGCGCTCAGGCGAGCGTCGTGTCGTCGAGCGTCGCCTTCAGCGGATGACGCGCGATGCTGACGCTCGTCACGCCGAGCATCTTCGGCAACTGGTCGCTCGCGACCTTCAGCGGCCCCGGGCCTTCGCCCTGGCCGGCGGTCGGTTGCGGATAGGCGGTCGAGCGCGCGGTATGGAACGTGACGTTGCCTTCGACCTTCGTCACGATCTGGTGAATGTGACCGTTCAGCACCGTCACCGAACCGAAGCGCTTCAGATAGTCCATCGCCTGTCCCGCGTCACCCGTGCCCCAGCCCCACGGCTCGTAGATCGTCCACATCGGCATGTGCGCGAACACGACGACCGGGGTGCTCGACGTGCGGCCTTTCAGATCGTTTTCGAGCCATTCGAGCTGCTCGCTGCCGAGACCGCCGAGGCCATTCGGCTTGAAATGCATCACGTTGACGAGGCCGACGAAATGCACGCCCTGATGATCGAAGCTGTAATAGCCGCGGTTATCCGACGCCTTGCCGAATCGGTTGAAGTACTCGGTGCCGGGGCCGTCGGTGACGTCATGCTCGCCGGGGACCGTGTGCAGCTCGGTGATCTTCAATCCCGACATCAGCTGCGCGGCCAGATCGAATTCCGCGGGCTTCGACAGATGCGTGATGTCGCCGGTGTGAATCGCGAGCGGCGGCCGCGACGGCATCGCGTTGACGTAATCGATCGTCTGTTTCAGCGTGCCCGCGACGTCGGGATTCGCTTCCTTGTTGAAGCCGATATGCGTGTCGCTGATCTGCAGGAAAAGCGGCGTACCCGCGGCGGGCGTCGCGGTGTTCGCGTCGGCCGCGAGCGCGAGTTCGACCGGCGTCAGCACGCCGCCCGACAGCATGAACACGGTGCCCAGGCCACCGAACGCAAGACACTTCAGCGCGCCGCGACGCGCCGGATCGAATGAATGTTGTGACGACATGATGACCTCACGATAGGGATTCGCCGAACCGAACCCGGTTCGTGAGGCATGACTGTCGTGTGGCGGGTTTTATTCCCGTGTCGTGCGGCGTTTGCGGGACGCGGCGCGTGTATGTGAATAGAAAGCAGCCCGTAAACGCCGTGACGGATTGTGCAATGGATTGCGCATCACGTCAGCCGCCGACCGCCGCGACGATCCGCGCGCGCATCGCGGCGTCGGGCAGCGGTCCCGATCCCGCGCGCACGTTGTCCGCCATGTATTGCGGCCGGCCGGTGCCGGGAATCACAACCGTCACCGCAGGCTGCGCGAGCACGAATTTCAACAGAACCTGCGCCCAGCTCGTGCAGCCGATTTCGGCGGCCCATGCGGGCAGCGGCGTTTTCATCACGCGCGCGAGCAAACCACCGCCGCCGAACGGCTGATTGATCACGACGCCGATGCCGAGATCGGCCGCGAGCGGCAGGATGCGTTGCTCGGCCGCGCGATCGTCGGCGGCGTAGTTGATCTGCACGAAGTCGGGCTTCTCGCTGCGCATCACCGCCGCGACCTCGTCGAACGCGCTCGACGTGTAATGTGTGATGCCGAGATAGCGAATCCGGCCGCGCGCTTTCCAGTCGCGCAACGTCGCGAGCTGCGTGCGCCAGTCGAGCAGATTGTGGATCTGCATCAGATCGACATGCGGCTGCTGAAAACGCCGCAGCGATTCCTCCATCTGCGCGATGCCGGCTGCGCGTCCCTCGGTCCAGACCTTGGTGGCGACGAAGGCCTTGCGATGCGCGTCGAGCTGGGTGAGCAGCGCGCCCGCGACCGCTTCCGACGAACCGTACATCGGCGAAGAATCGATCACCGAGCCGCCCGCTTCGAACAGGATGCGCAGCACGTCGGCGAGCTGAGCGCGCGCGGCGGCATCGTCGCCGACGTCGAAGGTGCGCCACGTGCCGCAGCCGATCACGGGCAGCGCTTCGCCGGTGGACGGGATCGCGCGGCGGTTCATGCGGGGTAAGGAGGCACCGGATTGCGCGGGTGTTTTAGTCTGTGCGGACGTGACGCGCGACCACGCGAGTGTTGCCGGTAATCCGAGCGCCGCGCGCAAAAAGCGGCGGCGGTGAGCGTGGTTCGACGCAAGTGCCATAGCGGTTATGGTGCCCTCGTGCGTGGAAGTTCGACCGTCATCGCAGCGGCTAAAGCACACCCCGCCGCGCGAATTCGACCGCCAGGCCATCCGCGTCGACGAACCGGTAGGCCTGCAACCCAGCCGCGAGCGCGCCGTCCACGTTGGCCTCGCTGTCGTCGATGAACAGCGTCTCCGTTGGGGCCGCGCCGAGCCGTTCGACGCAGCGCAGATAGGTTTGCGCGGCGGGCTTCGCCGCGCCGAACACCGCCGACGAATACACGTGCGGCCCGAACAGCCGCGCCACGGGCGGATTCAGATAAGCGATGTGGTCGGTCAGCAGGCGGCAGTTGTTGGTCAGTATCGCGATGCGGCAACGCTGCGCCGCGCGCGACGCCAGCGCGAGCGCCGCTTCGTTCGGAGTGATCGACGCGAGCCGCGCGTCGA
Source organism: Paraburkholderia sp. BR13444 (assembly GCF_040948755.1). NCBI lineage: Bacteria > Pseudomonadati > Pseudomonadota > Betaproteobacteria > Burkholderiales > Burkholderiaceae > Paraburkholderia > Paraburkholderia sp. BR13444. Next base: position 185,426 of record NZ_JBFPKM010000007.1, read on the forward strand.
GCCATTCGGCGCGGCTCACCGGATAACCGAGCAGCGCGCCGAGTTCGCGCAGATATTCGTCGTCGCTGATTTCGCCGCCGTCGGCGCGCGCCTCGAGTCCCGAGCCCCAGATCGCATGACGCACGGTCTCTTCCGCGCAGCCCGCGATCGCCGCGAGACGCTCGACACGCGCGGCGCGGTCGTAGTGCGACAGCACACCTTCCAGGTCGAACAGAAGCAGCGTGACGGGTGCGCTCATGCCGTCGGTCTCCGGGGTTGAAGTTTGCGCCGCGCGCCGTTCGCCATGCGCTTTTTGCGCGCTACGCTGCGGCCTAACGTGTTTTCTGCCGCAACGGCCTGAAGAACTTGCGAATCTCGGCCGCCAGCAACTCTGGCTTTTCCATCGCCGCGAAGTGCCCGCCGGCCGGCATTTCGCTCCACTGCACGACGTTGAAGGTTCGTTCGAGCCAGCTGCGCGGCGGATGATTGATCTCTTTCGGAAACAGCGCGAAGCCGACTGGCGTGTCGATGCGCTCGCCGTCGGTGAAACGCATCGGCTGCAGGCGGTTTTCCCAATACATCTGCATCGCCGGGCCGATGCACTGCGTGAACCAGTACAGCGAGATATTGGTTAGCAGCTCGTCGATCGAGAACACGCTTTCGACGTCGCCGTCGCAATCGCTCCACGCGCGAAACTTCTCGCCAATCCATGCGGCGAGTCCCACCGGCGAATCGTTCAGCGACGCGGCGACGGTCAGCGGTTTGGTGCTGTGCTGATGCGCGTAGCCGCCTTCGAGTGCGGCCCAGTCGTTCTTCTCGCGCAGATAGTCCCGCTCGGCCGGGGTCAGCTCCCGCTGCGCCGCGCCGATCGCCGGCTCGTAGGAACTCGGCAGGAAGTTCAGGTGGATGCCGTCGACCACCCGCGGATGATGCGCGGCCAACGCGATCGACACGCCCGCGCCAAGATCGCCGCCCTGCGCGCCGAAGCGCTCGTAGCCGAGCCCGCGCATCAGCGACACCCACAGGTCCGCGACCTGGAACGCGGACATGCCGGCCTGCGCGGGCGCAGGCGAAAACGCGAAGCCCGGCAGCGACGGCGTGACGACGTCGAAGGCGTCGGCGGGATCGGCGCCGAACGCGGCCGGATCGCACAACTGATCGAGCAGCGCGTGAAACTCGAAGAACGAACCGGGCCAGCCGTGCGTGATCACGAGCGGATAAGCCTGGAATCCCGGTGTGACGCTCGCGGCGCGCCGATGCGCGAAGTGCACGGTCTGGCCGTTCACGTCGGCGAGAAATTGCGGCAGCTGGTTCAACTTGCGTTCGGCCGCGCGCCAGTCGAACTGCCCAGCCCAATAGGTCGCGAGTTCGCGCAGCCAGGCCGGGTCGGCGCCCTGCTGCCACGCGGGCGCGGGCGTCGCGGGCGCCCAGCGGGTCGCACGGATGCGTTGGCGCAAATCGTCGATGTCCTGATCGGCGATCGCGATCTCAAACGGGTCGATCTGCATGGCGGGTCGTCCTGGGTCGGTTAGCGGCTCAACGTCATCGTACGCGCGTCGAATGAAAGCCGGATAATGGGTGTCCCTTCCCTACGATCCATTGACCGACCCACAGGAGATTGAATCGATGTCCGCTTACGAATCCAAGGTGCCGCGCGTGCTGCTGACGAACGACGACGGTATCGACGCGCCCGGCCTCGCCGTGCTCGAAGCGGTTGCCGCCGAGCTCGCGCACGAAGTCTGGGTGGTCGCGCCCGAGCACGACCAGAGCGGTACGTCGCATTCGATCAGCCTGCATTCGCCGCTGCGCGTGAGCCGCCAGGGCGAACGCCGTTTCGGCGTGACCGGCACGCCCGGCGATTGCGTCGTGATGGGCGTGCGTCATCTGATGCGCGAGGCGCCGCCGACGCTGGTGCTGTCCGGTGTCAATCGCGGCGGCAATCTCGGCATCGAAACGATGTTCTCGGGCACGGTCGGCGCGGCGATGACGGGGCTGCTGCTCGGACTGCCGTCGTTCGCGCTGAGCCAGGTATTCACCGATCGCGAGCGCGTGCGCTGGGAAACCGCGCGCACGCTCGCGCCCGGCGTGATCCGTCAGTTGCTCGCGATCGAGCATGCGGCGCCGACCTGCCTGAACATCAACTTCCCGGACGTCGATGCAGCCGATGCCGGTCCGCTGACGCCGACCCGCCAGGGCGTCGGGCTCGTCAGGGACATCGAGGTGCTGCCGGAAGTCGATCCGCGCGGCATCGCGTACCACTGGCTGCGCTTCGATCGCGGCCCGCGCGAGAACGACGCCGACAGCGAAACGGCGACGGTCGCGGCGGGCCGCGTATCGGTCACGCCACTGGCGTTCGATCGCACCGACGAGACCACCTTCGCGCGGCTCGCCGCGTCGTTGATCTAAAGGTTGATGGGACGCGGCGCGGGGCCCTGTTTCAGTGCGCTCCAGGTCCCGACGGTGCGGGTCTGCCGAACGCGGGCATCGTGCCGTTCTCTCTCGCGCGCACGAGTTCGGCCTCTACCTCGGCGCGGGTTTTGGGGCCGCTGTTGGCAACCGCTTGAGTCGCGGCCTCGCTGCTCTGCCCCGCGCGCGGCATCGACCACGCCGATTCGACGCCTTGCGTTGCATGTGGCGGCGACGGCCGCGCCTCTAGCATCACGCCAGCCGCTTTCTTGCCGGAGCGCTCGGCAGTAGAACTTTTTCGGTAGCTGCTGCCCCGTGCATGAGTACCCGATGTCGTCACAGCGCTTTGCGCTGAATGCGGTTTCGTCGTGGTGCCCGATGCAATCCGGCTATGGTGTGCGCGCACGGTCTTTGCCGCGGGCGGCGCCTGGGTCCGGTTCGAGGTGACCGCGGGCTGTGGCGGCAAATTCGTCGGCTGCGGCTGCGGTTGCACCTGCGGTTGCGGCTTGTTCGACTCCCGCGCGAACTGCAGCGCCGCGATGGCCAGTGCGTCGCCCGCCTGCGCTCCGATCGACGCGGCCGGCTGAGACCGCAGCGCAGTCACGTCGTCGCGCAGCGCATGGTGCCGCGTCGGCGCCGCGCCCGTCGCGCCGACACCCCGTTCGCCATCGGCGACGAGGCTCGCGTCCCGGCCGGACGACCAGTCGTTGTCCAACTGCGACACGTAGGCCCCAATCGTCACCGCGCCGAAGACGAGGCCCGTCAACACGATCATTCTCGGTTCGCTGTACAAGGCACGCTCCCCATTCCGACAGTTCGACGACCCATTAGTCAAAGTGTCGGCGATCCGAAGGACAGTGTTTTCCTTTTTAGACCCAACAACTGACGAATCGGCGGATCTGGTCGTGGGTGTGTCCGAATCCGACGGGTATTCTTCTGTGCAAACGGGCCCTGTAATCGGAGTCCCAAGCAAGTTTTCCTGCGCCTTTCGCGACCCTGTTCTCAGCGGGACGCGAAGCCGGCTCAAACGAGCGGCCCTTCCTGGGATTTGCCGCGCATCGCGACGGCAACCGAACTGCCGACGATCAACGCGATACGATCAAGGTCGAGTACATGCACGGCAGCGGAGCGGCGAGCATGCATCTGTTGTGGTCGAACCCGGCTGCGAAGAGCCCTGATGTGTTGAAGGTCGTGCCGTCGGATTCGCTGGTGACGTCGAGCTGACAGGGATGGTCGTGCCGGGCGGCGCGGTGGGATCGACGCCGCGCCACGGCGCCGGCCAACCCTCAAAAACAACGCGGCGCACCGGAAAATCCGTTGCGCCGCGTTCATTTTTAGGCAAGGCTTTTAGCAAGCTCGGGCTGTTGATTTCTCAAAGCAAAACCCCGTTTCAAATGCCACGTCAACCCGCATAAATTTCCGGATTCTCTGTAAGCGACAAAAAGTTACCGGTATTCCCATCGAGCGCGAGCATTTCGCCGCTTTCGATATCGAAGATCCAGCCATGCAGCCGCAGCGTCTTGTTCACGAGTCCGACCGCCACCGACGGATGCGTGCGGATATTGGCCAGCTGCGCGATCACGTTGTCCTTGACCAGCGCCGCGAGACGCTCCGCATCCGAGCAATAGTGACGCGACGCGTTGATCGCTTTCGCCGCATCCGCGTGACGCAGCCAGCTCGCGACCGCCGGCATGTGCTCAAGATTCGTGCAGGACGAGATCGCCGTCATCGCGCCGCAGTTCGAATGGCCGCAGATCACGATGTCGGTCACGCCGAGCACGGCGATCGCATATTCGACGGTTGCCGACACGCCGCCCGGCTCCGGGCCGTACGACGGCACGATGTTGCCCGCGTTGCGGATCACGAACAGTGAGCCCGGCTCGGTCTGCGTCAGCAGTTCCGGCACCACGCGGCTGTCCGAACAGGTCACGAAGAGCGTGCTGGGATTCTGCGCAGTCGATAAACGCTTGAAGAGCGCGCTTTGCTGTGGAAAGACCTCGCGTTGAAAGCGGATCAGACCTTCGATGATTTCCTGCACGATTTTCTCCAGAGAATCGAAGAGACGGATTTAAAGTTTGCCGCGACTATACCGCAGCCTTTCACTCGTCGCGCGAATCACCGTGCTAATCGTCGGACGCTCCAGCGTCGAATTGCCAGCGAAATAATGGTGTGCCTGGACGCGCCCATAAAAAAAGACCCGGCTGCCGGCAGCCGGGTCCAACTCTCTCGCTCACACGCATGAAGCAATGTGTGCGTCGATACTGTAGCCGCGCCGGCGTCGCGGATATAGTCGCCGCGGTGGAAGAGTCCTTTCCACCGCGGCGCGAATCAGTTGACCCGATACGCGCAAGCGGGCCGCTCAATCGAAGTCGCGCGTTTCGAGTTCCACGGACCGTCCCCCGTTGCGTTCGAGCACCCGCCGCGTAGCATTTTCAATGCGGGCGCGGTTCGCCTCGAACGTTCCCACCAGATCGTGAGCCGACGGGGCGCCGTTGCCGAGGCTGCCGTTGCCGAAATGGTCATTGAGCGCGTCGAGCGACACGCTGCACCATACGTCCTTCCCGTCCACATTGGCCTCGTAGGCGACGCGCGCAGCAGCCACCACTTCCCGCCGTCCGGTGAATTCGATCCTCATGATTGTCCTCCGTGTGTCAAAGGGAAATCCGAATACGCAACGCTCATGCCCAAACCGGCCGGCTGGCCGGCTGCGCTGGCGCGAGCGCATTCTGCGCAAGGTGCATACACCTGAGCGGCCGTCACGCGCGGCCGCGCCGATGCGCCGCAGCAAGGCCTCCTCCGGGCCGTCGACGCAGTCAACATACCGATACTACGCCCTTCATGTCCCGCGATACTCAATCTTCACGCCCGCGCGCCGGCAGCGTCGCCGCGAAGAAATCACGTACCTGTGCCGCGGTTCGCGCATGAATCGCGGCGCGATCGACGCCCGGCCCGTCCTTGCAGATCGGCGCCAGACGCTCCATCAGCTCGGGCTCGCACACATCCATGAAGGTGTAGTGCGAGGCGCCCGGCACCATCGTCACCGTCGCTTGCGGCATGAAGCCCGCGATGCGATGAATATTGGTGTTGACGGGCGCCGTCGTGTCCGCCTCGCCCGCGAGCAGCGCGACCGGAATCGTCACTTCCTTGAACGACGAACTGTTGAACGCCTCGCCGAGCGCGGGCGCAATCGCGAACGCCGCCTTGACGCGCGGATCACGATACGAGTCGCCCGAACGCGCGCGCGATGCATTCGTTTCGGCCGATAGCCCGTCGACCGTCAACGCCGGCGCGTCCGGCGCGTGCGCGAGACTCGCGGCTTCGGGCGGTGAGCAGATCGCATCGGCTTCGGGCGACGTGCAAAAACGCTCGAACGCCGCGCGATCGGTACGTGCGCCCGCGACTTCGAGCACCGTGTAGCCGCCGAGCGAAAAGCCGAGCGCGCCGATCCGCGTCGTGTCGATGCGCGGACCGAAACGCGGGTCCGCGAGCACGCCGTCGAGCACTTCGCTCAAGTCGGTCGCACGCTCCCACCAGAGGATGAACCCGTCGCGCGTGCGCGGCTCCAGCGCGTTGTTGCCCGGATGATTGACGCCCGCGACGATATAGCCCTGCGCGGCCAGCGACGCCGCGAGCCAGTCGAGACTGTCCGCGCTGCCGCCGGTGCCATGCGACAGCAGCAGCAACGGGTACTTCGGCTGCGCGGTGGACAGCGGCGCATCGTCGGCGGCGGCGTGGCCGACGAACATCGGATGGCCGGGCGCGCCGATATCGTGTGGCGTCTCGGCTTGCGTCGCATCGGCCGGATACCAGATGCGCGTGATCAGCGCCTGCGTTTGCGCGCCGCGCCAGTTGCGGGCCACGTCGGGATGAAACACGCGGCTCGTCTCGCCGACATGCCAGTCGGCGGATGCGGTTCGCGCGTCGGCATGCGCCGGCGACGCAGCCCACATCGCGCCGCCCAGCGCCCCCGACAACGCCACGCTCAACGACACCACCACCGCGCTCGACAGCGCGGCACAGCTTCGACGCATCATGGTTAGTCCTCGCGAATGGGGAGCAGCAGATCGGTAATGCAGGGGTGCAGCGCGCCGCGATCGGGCGCGCTTCGATACAGTTCGAGCCCCGGCCGCTGATCGCGCCGGTAGCCGCTGCGGGGCAGCCAGCCGCTGTACAGCGCCCTGAAAGTCGGCGAGATCAGCGCATAAGGACCGACGAGGCGATGCACCGCGTACAGCCCGCCTTCGAGGCGCAGCGGCTCGATGCCCGGTGGCGGCCCCGCAACACGCGAGCGTTGCGCGGCATCGTCGAGCCGCCGCATCGCATCGCTGAACGCCGCCGGCGACCCCGCGACGACTCCCGCGTGGTAGCAAAGCCCGCCAGCCATCGACGGATCGGGCGCGCAGATGCCGACGCGCTGTTGCAACACCGGGTTCTCGTCACAGCGCAACGTCGTCATCAGCGTGTGGAAGGTCTGGCCGATCGTCACGACCGGGCCGTCATGGCGAAGGCATAGCACGTCGAGCGGCGCGATCTCGATGACTTCGACGGATGGTAATGCGGGCGTGCTTTGGTTTTCAGCGTATTCGTCGCGGCTGCCGTCAACGCCTATGCAATCGCCTTCGCGATGCTGCGCGATGCGCGCATGCGCGGTTCGCCGCGTCCGCGCCAAAGCCGCCGAAGCCGCCGAAGCCGCCGAAGCCGCCGGATTCCCCACCAGATGCCGCTGCCGGGTCCTGAACTCGCTCGGCGACACGCCGGCGAAATCGCGAAACGCACGCGCGAACGCCTGAGGGCTGTCGTAGCCAGCGTCGTGCGCGACCGCCGTGACTTGCGCGGCGTCGGTCAGCCGCTGCGCCGCCTCGGCGAGCCGCAGACGCTTGACGGTATCGACGACGCTCTCGCCCATCAACGCGCGATAAATCCGGTGGAAGTGGTATGGCGACATATGCGCGACGGCCGCGAGGCTGTCGAGCGTGTGTCGCGCGCCGGGTTCGACCAGAATGGCCTCGACCACGCGAGCGATCCGTCGACGGTAATCACGTTCGGTGCTGGGCTTCATCATGGCGCCACGATAGCGGTCTGCGCGCCGCGTGGCGGTGCAGAACTTGCGGATTTTCGCGCTTTTGCGCTTTCGCGTTTTGCCAGGAAACGGGCGGACAGGCTCGCGCGCTGCGTCACATTATGATCGACAACGCACGCCGCTTTCCGGCACCCAAGAGGCTGTCACGGCGCCGTCAACTGCCGCTCCCATACAGCGTCGAATCGGCGAAACCTTCGGCGGCCAGCACCTGCCCGACCAGAATCAGCGCGGTGCGCTCGATCGCGCTGCCCTGCACTTTCGCGACGATATCGTCGAGCGTGCCGGTGATCTTTTCCTCGTCGGGCCAGCTCGCACGATAGATCACCGCAATTGGACACGCGCCGCCGTAATGCGGCCGCAATTCATCGACGATGCGAGCAAGATGCCGCACGCCGAGGTGAATCGCCAGCGTCGCGCGATGCCGCGCGAGATCGGCCAACTGCTCGCCTTCCGGCATCGACGTTTTGCTCGCGTAGCGCGTGAGGATCAGCGTTTGCGACACGCCGGGCAGCGTCAGCTCGCAGCCGAGCGCCGCCGCGCATGCGGCCGTCGCGGTCACGCCGGGTACGATTTCGTAAGGAATGTCCAACTCGCGCAAGCGGCGGATCTGCTCGCCGATCGCACCGTACAGCGACGGATCGCCCGAATGCACGCGCGCGACATGCTGGCCCTTCGCGTGTGCCGCCGCCAGCAGCGCGACGATCTGGTCGAGATCAAGTTCCGCGGTATTGATCACCTGTTCGGCGCTATGACCTTCGAGCACCGCCGCCGGCACCAGCGACCCCGCATACAGGATCACCGGACAACTGCGCACGAGACGCTGCCCTTTCACCGTGATCAGTTCCGGGTCGCCCGGACCCGCGCCGATAAAAAACACTGTCATTCAGTACTCCAGTTATTTGCTCACTGATCCGAAGCCGAAGCCGAATCCACCTGCGCGGGCAACGCATCGAGAAGATCGGCAACGCTGCCAAACTCGCGATCGACGTCGGGCAACACCGGCCGTCGCAGCATGATCACCGGCAAGCCGCGTTCGCGCGCAACGTCGAGCTTGGCCTCGGTCGCGCCGCCGCCGCTGTTCTTGCTGACGACGACGTCGAACGCCTGCAGCGCGAACAGCGCGCGTTCGCCGTCGAGCGTGAACGGTCCGCGCGCGGCGAGGATGCGCGAGCGCGCGGTGTCCGGATGCGAATCGAGCACGCGCACGGTCCAGAATTGATACGGCGGAATCTCGTCGAGATGCGCGAGCGGTTCGCGTCCGAGCGTGAATAGCGGCCGTCTGAAAGGCGCGAGCGCATCGATCAGTTCGTTCCAGTCATCGACCATGCGCCAGTCGTCGCCGGCTTGCGGCTGCCACGCCGGACGCCGCAACGCCCAGCACGGCACCTTCGCGACGCGACACGCCTCGACGGCATTCGCGCTGATCCGCGCCGCGTACGGATGCGTCGCGTCGATCACGAGGCCGATCGCTTCGCTTGCGAGGTAACGCGCCAGCCCCTCACTGCCGCCGAAGCCGCCGACGCGCACCGCGCACTTCAGGTCGTCGGGCACCTTGCCGAGCCCCGCGAGACTGTACACATGCGCGCGACCGAATTGGCGCGCAATCTTCAGCGCATCGCCGGTGCCGCCGAGAAGCAGGATGCGGGTCATCGGGCGACTCCGACGAACTTGCCCTGCCGGTCGATCGCAAAAATTTCGACGCTGACCTGCGGCGGCACGATACCGCGTGCAACGGCCAACGCGTGCTGACAGACGATATCGCCGAGCGGCACCTGTTGCGCGTGCGCGAGCGCGAGCGCCTGCTGGCTCGTGTTGGCCGCGCGCATCGCCGCTTGCAGCTCGGCGTCGGCGCCATGCTGGGCGGCCCAGCCGGCGAGTTGTTCGAGATCGATGCTGGAGTTGCGGCTATGCAGGTCGAGATGGCCGGCCGCGAGCTTGCTGAGCTTGCCGAAGCCGCCGCAAATGCTCAGACGCTCGACCGGCGCGCGCTTCACATGCTTGAGCACCGCGCCGACGAAATCGCCCATTTCGATCAGCGCGATATCGGGCAGGCCGTAGTGCGCGCGCATCGCGTCCTCGCTCGCGTTGCCGGTGCAAGCGGCCACATGCATGTAGCCGTTCGCGCGCGCAACGTCGATGCCCTGATGAATCGACGCGATATACGCGGAACACGAAAACGGCCGCACGATGCCGGTCGTGCCGAGTATCGACAGTCCGCCGACGATGCCGAGCCGCGGGTTCATCGTTTTCAGCGCGAGCGCCTCGCCGCCTTCGACGCCGATCGTCACTTCGAAGCCGCCGTGATACGCGTGGCGCGCGGCGAGTTCGTCGAGGTGCTGCGTGATCATCTGGCGCGGGACCGGATTGATCGCCGGTTCGCCGACCGCCAGCGTGAGCCCCGCGCGCGTGACCGTGCCGACGCCCGGCCCCGCGCGAAAAATCACACCGGGCTCGGGCACGAGGCGCACGCGCGCGAACAGGAGCGCGCCATGCGTCACGTCGGGATCGTCACCGGCATCCTTGATCGTGCCGGCTTCGGCGATCCGCTCGCCGTCCGTCTCCGCGAGACGGCAGAACGTGAGCCGCATCGGCACATGCTGGCCCTTCGGCAACACGATCTCGGCGACCTCGCTGACCTCGCCCGCCAGCAGCAGACGCGCGGCCGCCAGCGACGTTGCGGTCGCGCAGCTGCCAGTCGTATAGCCGCTGCGCAGCGGCGCCGGCTGTTCGGGGGTTTCGTCGCGCATCACGAATCGGCTGACGGTTTGGCGGGTTTGGTCACGTCGAGCAGCGTGATCGGCAACGCCTGGCGCCATGTATCGAAGCCGCCCAGCGGTTGCGCGTGCGCGAGCGCGATGCGTGTCAGCGTGCCGCCATGCTGCTCCCGCCACGCGGCGAGCACCGCCTCGCCTTGCAGCGTGACCGCGTTCGCGACGAGCCGCCCGCCGTCGCGCAATTGCGCCCAGCAGGTGTCGAGCACGTCCGGCACCGTCACCCCACCGCCGATGAACACCGCATGCGGCGCGGGCAGCCCGCGCAACGCATCCGGCGCGCGGCCGGCCACGAGTTGCAGACCGGGCACGCCCAGAGCATCGCGATTCTGTTCGATGAAGCGCTGCCGCGCGTCATTCGCTTCGATCGCGATCGCGCGACAGGTGGGATGCGCGCGCATCCATTCGATACCGATCGAACCGCTGCCCGCGCCGACGTCCCACAGCAACTCACCGGGCGCGGGCGCGAGGCGCGCGAGCGTGATGGCGCGCACGTCGCGCTTGGTCAACTGGCCGTCGTGGATAAAGGCGTCGTCGGGCAGGCCGCAGGTCAGCGGCAAACGCGGTGCTTGCGCGGACGCGCGGCAGTCGAGCGCAATCAGATTGAGCGCGGCCATCTCGCCGGCCGGCCATTGATCGGCGCGGCCATCGACGCGCCGTTCGCGTTCGCCGCCCAGATGTTCGAGTACCGTCATGTGAGTCGCACCGAAGCCGCGCGCATCGAGCGAGGCCGCCAGCGCCGCAGGCGTGCGCCCGTCCGCGCTCAGCACGAACAGACGCGCGCCGTCATGCAGATGCACATTCAGCACGGCAAGCGGCCGGCCCACCAGCGACACGGTCGCGACATCCTGCAACGGCCAGCCGAGCCGCGCGGCCGCGAGCGACAGCGACGACGGCGCGGGCAGCACGCGCAATTCGCCGGCCGGCAACTGCCGCGCGAGCGTCGCGCCAACGCCGAACAGCATCGGGTCGCCGCTCGCGAGCACGCACACCGCATGCGGACGCTCGGCGAGCAACGGCGCGAGATCGAACGGACGCGGCCACGCGGCACGGCGCGCGGCGAGCCGCGCGGGCAGCATCGCCAGATGGCGCTCGCCGCCGTACACGACCGACGCGCCCAGCAACGCACGCCGCGCGGGCCGCCCCAAACCGGCGAAGCCGTCGTCGCCAATGCCCACTACGGTCAGCCATGCCGGCATGCATCCATCCTCATCAGTTGCGTCGATTTTTGAGCGATTGCACCGCGCCGCGTCATGCATGCGGCTGCGCGCAAGCTCGGACCGCGGGTTGCGAAAGTCCGCATGATACCGCCGCCATGCGGCCCGCGGGTCCGCGGCACGGCGCCGTGCGTCGCGATCGGCGGCATCGCGCGATGGCCGGCAAACAGGCGCTGCGGCCATTGCGTAAAGATATAATGGCCGCTTTCATTGCCCACGGTCAGCCCGAAGCGCTTTTCGGCCGCATGGTTCACGCCGGCCCTCATCGGGCAGCATGCAGCGAGGCCGCCACCATGCCGTCGCGCGACGCTAAACCCGGTGCCCCATTGAATCGAGCTTCGCCTCCCACCGTTTCGTCCCACGCGGTCACGACACCGCGGTCCTCCGCATGTCCGGGGTTGTTGCGCATCGTCCCCGCGCGCGACGGCGGCATCTGCCGCATCAAACTGCCCGGCGGCGTGCTGAGCGCGGCGCAGGCACACGCGATCGCCGATGCGAGCACGCTCTATGCGAACGGCGTCGCCGAGTTGACCAATCGCGCGAATCTGCAACTGCGCGGCGTGCGTAGCGGACACGAAGCTCCGTTGAGCGCGGCGCTGATTGGCGCGGGGCTTGGACCGTCCACCGCGAACGACCCTCACACCACCGTCCCCACCGCGCTCAGCTACGCCGACGACGTCCGCAACGTGATGATCAGCCCCGCCGCCGGCCGCGATCCGCACGCGCTGATCGACACGACGCCGCTGTGCGCGGAGCTGCTCACGCTGCTGCAAAGCGATGCGCGTTTCGCCGCTTTGTCGCCGAAATTCGCGCTGCTGCTCGACGGCGGCGAACGACTCGCGCGAGTCGATCATCCGCATGACGTGTGGCTCGCGGCGTCGGCGGAGGAACAAGGCGTGCGCTTCGTGTTCGGCCTCGCGGGGTGCCCCGGCTCGACAGGCAATAAAGCGAACGCCGGCGACGATCCCGATGCCGACGGCACGGGCGCCCTCGCGGCCGTCCCGCCGTCGCACGTGCCCGCGCTCGTGCGCGCATTGCTGCACACGTTCCTCGACCTCGCCGCCGCCGACGCGACCCGCATGCGCGACCTGCTCGCCACGCACTCCGCCGATGCGGTGCTGCGACACGCGCAACGCTACGTCGATTTCCCGCTCGCGCGCGACGCATCGCTGCGCCGCTGGCAACGCCACATTGGCGCCGACGCATCGCTGCGGCTTGGCGCGCACGCACAGCGCGGCGACGGCATGTGGCACGTCGGCGGCCAGCCACCGCTCGGCCGAATCGACGCGGCCACACTGCACGGCCTTGCCGCGCTCGCGCAACGACAAGGCAACGGCATGCTGCACGCAACGCCGTGGCAAAGCGTACTGCTGATCGACATCGCGACGAACGCCGTGCCCGCCGTGCTCGCGAAGCTGAGCGCACTCGGCCTCGCCTGCGATCCCGCGCAGGCCATCACGCATGTGATCGCCTGCGCCGGTTCGGCCGGCTGCGCGAAGGGCCTCGCCGACACCAAGACCGACGCGCTGCAACTCGCCGAACGCTTACCCGCAGGCGTCGACGTGCATCTGACCGGCTGCCCGCGCTCGTGCGCGGCCGCGCATCGCGCGCCGTACACGCTGCTCGCGGCCGCGCCCGGCCGCTACGACCTTTATCGACGCGACGACCGCCCCGGTTTCGGCCAATGCGTCGCGCCCCAACTGACGATCGACGAGGCCGCCGCGCTGCTCGCGCGCCTCGCCCGGAGTACTCCACATGCTTGATTACATTCGCGACGGTCAGGAGATCTATCGCCAATCGTTCGCGACGATCCGCGCCGAAGCCGACCTCGCGCGCATCCCCGCCGACCTCGAAAAACTCGCGGTGCGCGTGATCCACGCGTGCGGCATGGTCGACGTGATCGACGACCTCGCGTTCTCCGCCGGCGCCGGCAGCGCGGGCCGCCGCGCGCTCGCGCAAGGCGCGCCGATCCTGTGCGACGCGGGCATGGTCGCGCAAGGCATCACGCGCGCGCGGCTGGCCGCGAACAACGAGGTGATCTGCACGCTGACGCACCCGGACGTGCCCGCGATGGCGCGCGAGATCGGCAACACGCGCTCGGCCGCCGCGCTCGAATTGTGGCGCCCGCATCTGGCGGGCAGCGTCGTCGTGATCGGCAATGCGCCGACCGCGCTGTTCCATCTGCTCGACATGCTCGATGCCGGCGCGCCGAAGCCCGCGCTGATTCTCGGCTTTCCGGTCGGCTTCGTCGGCGCGGCGGAATCGAAAGCGGCACTCGCGCAAAACAGCCGCGGCGTCCCCTATGTGGTGGTGCACGGACGGCGCGGCGGCAGCGCGATGGCCGCCGCCGCGGTCAACGCGCTTGCGACGGAGGTCGAATAAATGACGAGCCAGATAACGAGCCGCGGACGGCTATACGGCATCGGTGTCGGTCCCGGCGACCCGGAGTTGCTGACGTTGAAAGCGCTGCGGCTGCTGAAAGCGGCGCCGGTGGTCGCATATTTCGTCGCGAAGGGCAAGAAGGGCAACGCGTTCGGCATCATCGAGGCGCATCTGCACGACGCGCAGCAGCATCTGCCGCTCGTCTATCCGGTCACGACCGAAGCGCTCGAACCGCCGCTGTCGTACGAAGCGATCATCGCGGACTTCTACGACACCGCCGCCGAAGTCGTCGCCGGCCATCTCGACGCGGGCCACGACGTCGCCGTGGTCTGCGAAGGCGATCCGTTTTTCTACGGCTCGTACATGTATCTGCACGACCGGCTCGCGGCGCGCTACGACAGTGAGGTGGTGCCCGGCGTGTGCTCGATGCTCGGCGGCGCGGCGGTGCTCGGCGCGCCGCTCGTGTATCGCAACCAGAGCTTGTCGGTGCTGTCGGGGGTGTTGCCCGAAGACGAATTGCGCCGCCGTCTGGCCGATGCCGACGCGGCGGTCATCATGAAACTCGGCCGCAACTTCGACAAGGTGCGGCGCGTGCTCGACGAACTCGGACTCGCGCAGCGCGCGCTGTACGTCGAACGCGCGACGATGCGCAATCAGCGCATCGTGCCGCTCGCCGAGGTCGATCCGATGGCGTCGCCGTATTTCTCGCTGCTGGTCGTGCCGGGGCAGAAATGGCAAGGATGAACGCGCCCGCGATCGTGATTCTCGGTACGGGCGCGCTCGCGACGGCGCGGCGGATTCAGGCGCTGTATGTCGAGCGTGGCGCGCATGCCGCGGCCGGCGTTGCCACGGCATGTCGGGTCCACGCGCTGCAAGGCCGGGTCGAGGCCGACGTGTCGTACAGCGAACTCGGCGCGCATCTGCGCGAGCTGTATGCGCGCGGCACGCCGATCGTCGCGTTGTGCGCGGCCGGCATCGTGATTCGCTGCCTCGCGCCGCTGCTGTCGAACAAAGGCGCCGAGCCGCCGGTGCTCGCGGTTGCCGAGGACGGCAGCGCGGTCGTGCCGCTGCTCGGCGGCCTCGCGGGCGTCAACCTGATGGCGCGCGACATCGCCGCCGCGTTGGCCGTGCAGCCCGCGATCACGACGAGTGGCGAACTGCGCTTCGGCACCTGCGTGCTCAATCCACCCGATGGCTATGCGCTCGCCGATCTCGGCCAGGGCAAGCGCTTCGTGTCGGATCTGCTCGCGGGCGAAAGCACGCGCATCGAAGGCGACGCCCCGTGGCTCGACGACGCGCAACTGCCGCGCTCGGACTCGGCGCGTCTCGCGATTCGCGTGACGCCGCTCGCGTGGGATGGGCGCGAAGACGAGCTCGTGATTCATCCGCGCAGCGTGGTGGCGGCTGTCGTCAGCGACGATGCCGACTGCGCCGATGCGATCGTCGCACGCGTGCGTGCGGCACTGAGCGCGCACGGTCTCGCGATGCTTTCGCTCGCGGCCTTGCTCGCGCCGTCGCCGAGCATGGCCGACCCGGCGCTCACGCAAGCGGCACGGCTTCTCGATGTGCCGCTACGTTTCGCCGATGCCAGCGCCGAACCGGGCGAATCGAGCGCCGCACGCTTGCTGCATACCGCGCTACGCGTCCCCCATGAAACGCTGCACGACGACGCATACCCGAACGTCGCGCTCGCCCTCTCCTCACTCGCCATCGACCCGGCGACGCTCGGCCGCCCCCGCGGCCGTCTGACCGTGATCGGCCTCGGCCCCGGTTGTGCCGAACTGATGGTCCCGGCCGCGCGCACCTCGTTGAACGAAGCGACCGACATACTCGGCTACGACACCTACGTGAAAATGGCTGGCCCGCTGCGCGCCGATCAGCGTGTGCACGGCACCGACAATCGCGAGGAATTGCAGCGTGCGCGGCACGCGTTCGAGCTCGCGAGCGAAGGCCGCTCGGTCGTGATGGTGTCCTCGGGCGACCCCGGCGTGTTCGCGATGGCGGCCGCCGTGCTCGAAGCGCTCGAAGCTTCGCGCAACGACGCATGGGCCGCCGTCGAACTATCGATCGTGCCGGGCGTGTCGGCCGCGCTCGCGACCGCCGCGCAGGCCGGCGCCCCGCTCGGCCACGACTTCTGCATGCTGTCGCTGTCGGACAATCTGAAGCCGTGGACGATCATCGAAAGTCGCCTGCGCCATGCGGCGCAAGCCGATCTGGTGATGGCCTTCTACAACCCGATTTCGCGCGCGCGTCCGTGGCAACTCGACAAGGCGCTCGATATCGTGCGGGAATATCGCGCGCCATCGACCCAGGTAGTGCTTGGGCGCGATATCGGCCGGCCCGGTGGCACGCTGCGCACGCTGACGCTCGGCGAGCTGCGCTCGGCCGACGTGGATATGCGCACGATGATGATCGTCGGGTCGTCGCTGACGAGAAAATTCGCTTGCGGCGACAACGGCGCGCAGTGGGTGTACACGCCGCGGTGGTACGAGTAAGCGGGCCGTACCGGGTGGTGCCAGCCCGCTCCGCTCATGCCATCTTCAGATCCTGCACCGCCCGCTGCCTGACGCCCAGGTCGTCCCACAACTCCGGATGACACGTGAACACCAGAATCTGATGCCGCGTCGCCGCGTCGATCAATACGCGTTTGAGTGCGTCGCGGCGCGCGGCATCGGTGTGGACCGCGGCATCGTCGAGCATCAGCAGAGTCGGCCGGCCTGAGGCCTGCAACAGGTCCGCGTAGGCGAGTCGCGTCAGGATGCCGAGCTGTTCGCGCGTACCGAAGCTCAGCGCGTCGAGCAGTTCCGCTCGGCCGTCGCGATCGAGCATCGCCGGAATCAGATCGTCGCCGAGCGCGAGGCTCGACTGCGGAAAAATCCGCTTCAGGTAGTGACCGAGCCGCTCGGTCAACGGCGCGCGCAGTTGCGCGAGCGCGGCGTCGCGTTCGTCGACCAGCACTTCGTCGAGCAGACTCAGCGCGCTCGCGCGCAGGCTCAGTTCGTCCTTGCGGCGCGTGGCCTGCTCGACCTGCGCTTCGAGCACGGCAAGCCGTTCGCCGAGACCCGATGCGCCCATCGTTTCGAGCTGGCTACGCAGCTCCGCGATCCGCAGTTGACGCTCATGCTGCTCGTTGCGCGCGAGTTCCGCCGATGCGCGATAGCGCTTTGCCTCCGCCACGGGATCGTCCAGACGCGCCGCATCGAGTTCGCGCTCGCGCTCGCCGCGCTGGTTCTTCAGCACATCGACCTTCACGCGCTGCTCGACGATATGCGTCTGCCACTGTGCGCGGTTGCGTCGGAACGCTTCGTCGTTCAGCTGCGCTTCTTTACGCTGCAGCTGCGCCGTGAGCGAATCGGCCTTCGCGACGCCGGTGGATTGCGCGCCCGCCGCCTGCGCGAGCACCTTGCGCGCGGCCTCCAACGCGTCGCGCGCGATTTCGGCATTGCGGCGCGCGTCGTCGAGCGGCGGCGCCGCCGACACGTCGGGCAGACCGGCAAGGCGCTCGCGCGACGTCTGCAAGCGCGCAGCCGTCGCTGCCAGCGCCGCGCGCAACGCATCGATGCCTTGCGGCGCATGGACCGCGAGTATCCCGGTCTGGCTCTTCTGTTGCGCGACCAGCGTTTTCCATTGCTCGTAGCGCGCCTGCGCATCGCCCACCGACGCGACGCCGAGCGTGAGCAGCAACTGCGCGTGCTGCGCCTCGAGCGACGCCAACTCCGACAATCGCGCGGACAGATCGGACACGCCCGGAATCACGCGCAATTCGCCGAGCTCGCCGAGGCCGATGCGCTTTTCTTCGTCGACACGCAGCACGCCTGTGCCGCTGATCGTCTGATCGCCGACGCGTAACCCGCCGTTCAAGCTGTACTCGATGCGCGTCATCGCCGCTTCGGTCCGCGCGCGCAGCACGGTCAATTCGCTGTCGAGCGTGACGAGGCGCTTGAACTGCGCGTCGTCGAGTTCGAGCGCCGCCGCGTCGCGCGCGGCCTGCAGCACCGCCGCGTTCGCCTTGTCCGCCTCACCGATCGACGCTTCGAGCCGCTGGCTCTCCGCCCGATAGAAATCGACCTGGCTGCGCAGGTCGGCGGCGGTCACGGCCGCGTTCGCGAGTTCGAGCGCGCGGTTCGCCTCGGCGGCTGCCTGCTCGAATTGCGCCACGCGGCTTTGCGCCTGCGCATGCGCGGTTTGCGCAGCCGCGACTTCGGCGCGCGCCGCGTCGAGCTGCTCGCGTTCGCGCGCGATGGCCGCCTCCAGTTCGAGCGCACCCTGCTCCTGCTGCACTGACAACGCGAGTTCCGCCTCGCCGATCTTCAGCGACTGCGCGAGCCCTTCGAGACCGCGTTCGAGTTGTTCGACCGCCGCGGCACGTTGCTGCGCGAGCGCGGCCTTCTGCTCGTGAAGCTCCCACGGACGCCGGCGCTCGGCGTCGTCGAATGCCTGCTGTTGCGAGGCGAGGCGCGCAATGTTGTCGTCGAACTGCTGGCGCTGCTGTCGCAGCTCGTCGCGGCTCGCGATCAGCGTGGCGAGCTTCTGCTCCGCCTCGGCAAGCGGCCCCGTCGGCTTCTGCGTGCGCGCGGTCAGCAGTTGCCGCAGCTCGCGCTGCACGGCCGCGATCAGCGCGTCCTCGCCGCCCGCTTCGCGGCCGCCGGACAGTTGCGTGAGCGCGTCGCGCAGATACTGCGCCGCGTGCCCGGTCGAATCGCGCATCTCTTGCGTGCCGCCTTGCTGCACCCACAACAGACCCGGCACGCCGGCGTTCTCGGCTTTCATCGGACCGCGCGCCGCGCGCGAGAAGCCGAGCAGCGCGGCGAGCTTGTCTTCGGCTTCGTCCTCGCTATACACGGCCTGGCCGATTCTCAGCTCGCAGCGCTGACGCGACACGAACTGCTTCGACAGACGGCACGCGACACCATCGAGTTCGAAGCTGACCTCGACCGACGGCTGCCCGTTCGCGAGCCCCCACGGCAACAAGTCCTTCAGATGGGAGGCCTTGTAGCGTTCGAGGAACACCGTGCGCACCGCTTCGGCAATCGTGCTTTTGCCGGCCTCGTTCGGGCCGACGAACAGGTTGAGACCGGGCTGCAGATCGTCGATCACGATCTGCCCGCCGAACTGCCTGAATTCCTGAATCGCGATACGTTGCAGCTTCATGCGCAGGCTCCTTCACGCGGCGCTTCAGGTTGCCGATCGCGCGCCTGCGCGGGTGGTGCGGCATGGGAATCGCGGTGCCACTGTTCGCGCTGAAAGCGCGCCAGCAGCAGCAACGCTTCGGCCGCGCGCCGCGCCTGTTGCGGATCGGCCTGCGCGTCTTCCTGCAAGGCGCGCAGCCGTGCCACCACCTTCGCGAGATAGCCGCTTTGCGCGCCGAGTTCGGCGAGATCGTCGGCGGTGGGCAGCACGTGCAGGCTGCTCAGATCGGCACGCAACGCGCGCACCCGGGCGCGAGCCTCCTCGACCGCGACATGCAGCGCCTCGGCATCGGCGAGTGCCGCCGTGCCACCGACCTCGATGCGCAGCACGTCATTCGCGCCGAGTTCGGCGAGGCGGGCTTTCAGTGCGTCGATATCGGTCGGCACCGAAATCGTCTCGTCCCAGCGATGCCACCGGTATTGCCCGACTCGCACCGCGTCGACCTGCGGCATCGCGCCCGGCTCGCTGATCGTGACGTCGAGCACGAAGCCCGGCTCGTTCGCGCGGAAGCGGTCCTGTTCGTGTGTGCCCGCGTACCACGTGCGTGCGTCGACACGCAGATGGCCGTGCCAGTCGCCGAGCGCCAGATAGTCGAGCCGCGCGCTCACGGCGCGCGTCGGCGCGATCGGGTTCGACGAATCGATGCCCTCCTGCAGGATGCCGCCGACGCTGCCATGCGCGAGCCCCACGCGGTGATAGCCGGGCGGCGTCTCGGTGGAATCGAAGAATGCGGTGGTGTCGTCGTAGGTGATGCGCTGCGTGAGCGGCGCGCACAGCAGCGCGCAACGGCACGCGTCGAGTAGCACGACGCCGGTTTCGAGCACGACGCGCACGTTCGGCGGCACGCAATTGAGCCGCTGCGCGCGAGTCCACACGCTTTCGACCAGCGCCGCGTCGTGATTGCCCGGCAGCATGATCCACGTTCCGGAAAACGCTTGCAGCGCGGCGAACAAACGCCGGATCACGGTGTCCGACACCGTCTGCAGATCGAACACGTCGCCCGCGACGAGCACCGCGTCGACGTTGCGCGCGGCCGCTTCTTCGGCGATGCGGCGCACCGTGTCGAAGCGCGCCTGCGCGAGATGCGCGGCCTCGTCCGCTTCGAACTGGCCGAACTGCGTGCCGATCTGCCAATCCGCGGTGTGCAGAAACCTGATCACTGTGCCTCCATTGCGATTGCGTTGCGTCGTCTTGCGTACGGCACGACGACGAGCCCAACCGCGAATGTTACCTTGCCGAAGCCCCGGCGCGTATTGCGCGCGCGCATCCAGGCTGGACGCGTGCGCGGGCCGTACCGCATCATTGCAACCGAACCGGCTGCCGCGCCACCTTTCAGCCGCCCGCCGCCCGACACGATCAACCGCGCCCGATGGACAAGACCACCGAACTGAAGAAGGCCAAGCGCACGCCTTTACTGCTGCTGCTTGCGGCCGCCTGCGTTTTCGTCGTCACCGCGTTCCTGCCGCGCGGCTTGTGGGTCGACGGCATCAAGGCCGTCGCCGAGGCCGCGATGGTCGGCGCGCTCGCCGACTGGTTCGCGGTCGCGGCGCTGTTTCGCCGCGTGCCGATTCCGGTCGTGTCGGCGCACACCGCGATCATCCCGCGCAACAAGCACAAGATCGCCGACAACCTCGCGCACTTCGTGCAGGACAAGTTTCTCGACGTGCCGTCGCTGGTCGGTCTGATCCGCCGTCACGATCCCGCGCAGACCATCACCGCGTGGCTCAGCGAATCGGCCAACACCGAGCGTCTCGGCGACTACGTGGTGCGCCTCACCGGCGGCATCCTCGAGGTGGCCGACGACGCGCGCATCCAGAACTTCATCAAGGTCGGCTTGCGCGACGTGCTCGCGAAGGTCGATCTGTCGCAATCGCTCGGCGCGATCCTCGACACGCTGACGCGCGACGGCCGTCATCAGGAACTGCTCGACACCGCGATCGATCAGGTGATCGCGGTGCTGCGCGAGGCGCCGGCGCGCGAGTTCATTGCCGCGCGCATCGTCGATTGGGTGAAAAGCGAGTATCCGACGATGGAGAAGTTTCTGCCGTCGGCGTGGATCGGCGACAAGGGAGCAGAGGCGATCGCGAGCGCCGCGAACCGTATGCTCGAACAG
This sequence comes from Paraburkholderia sp. BR13444, assembly GCF_040948755.1. NCBI lineage: Bacteria > Pseudomonadati > Pseudomonadota > Betaproteobacteria > Burkholderiales > Burkholderiaceae > Paraburkholderia > Paraburkholderia sp. BR13444. The sequence continues at coordinate 206,564 of NZ_JBFPKM010000007.1, forward strand.
ATCGCCGAGAACCCCACGCACGAGCTGCGCGACAAGTTCGACCGGGTGGTGCAGAAGCTGATCGTGCGGCTGAAGACCGATCCGGTTTTCCTGCAACAGGGCGAAGCGCTGAAGCGCAATCTGGTCGAAGGAGAGGCTTTCAGCAGCTATGTGAAGGACATGTGGGGCGAACTGCGCGCGTGGCTCAAGCGCGATCTGCAAAGCACCGACTCGGCACTGCATGCGCGTGTCGCCGCGATGGGCGCGTGGGTCGGCCGCGAACTCGCGCGCGACCCAGCGCTGCGGCAATCGCTGAACGATCACCTCGAAGAAGCCGCGCGCGCGATGGCGCCGGACTTCGCGCAGTTCCTGACGCGCCATATCAGCGATACCGTGAAGAACTGGGACGCGCATGAGATGTCACGGCAGGTCGAGATGAATATCGGCAAAGATCTGCAGTACATCCGCATCAATGGAACGATCGTCGGCGGATTTATCGGCTTGCTGCTGTATGTGAGTTCGCAGTTGCTGGAGATATTGCGGGTGCATGTAGGCTGACGATTCGAGCTCATCGAGCGACCCGCCGCGCAGCCGCGCCTGAGCCCTGGTCCCACCAAACCGCCTACAATTCGGGCATATGTCTTGCGGACGACCAGTGCTCCGCTCGGTCGTCAACGCGTCCCAACCGGAATTGTGTTTACATGAAAATATCGCTACCGCCGCCGCATGGGCGCCCCAATCGCGTTTATCCGCCGGGCACGCCGGGCCTGCATGGCCTCGTGTCGCTAATCACCGGCGTGGTGGTCGTGTGCGCGCTGTACTTCGGGCGGGAGGTGCTGATTCCGATCACGTTGTCGGTGCTGCTGAGCTTCCTGCTCGCGCCGCTCGTGCAGATGCTGCGGCGTCTGCACATGGGCCAGTTGCCGTCCATCTTCATCGCGGTGCTGTTCGCTCTCGCGTCGCTGCTCGCGATAGGCGCGCTGATCGGCGCGCAGCTCGTGCAGCTCGCGAACGCCCTGCCGCAGTACCAGGAAGCGATCGAGCAGAAGATCGAAACCGTGCAGGAAAAGACCGTGGGCCGCGCCGATTCGCTGATGAGCAGCGCTGCCAGCGCGTTGCAGCGCATGGCGCCGTCGCGTCCCGCGCCGCCGCGCCCGACCGGCCGCGCCGCGCGCAACGCGCCGCAGGTGCCGCAACAGGTTGAGGTGCACGAGCCCGCGCCGACGCCGGTGCAGCTCGCCCAGCGCGCGCTGACGCCGGCCATCGCGCCGATCGAGACGACCTTCATCGTGCTCGTCGTGACGATCTTCATCCTGCTGCAACGTGAGGATTTGCGCGACCGTTTGATCAGCCTGTTCGGCTCGCGCGACCTGCACCGCACGACTACCGCGATCAACGACGCCGCCGGGCGCCTGTCACGCTATTTCGTCGCGCAGCTCGGCGTGAATCTGAGCGCGGGCGGCATCATCGCGATCGGGCTCGCGATCATCGGCGTACCGGGCGCGCTGCTGTTCGGCGTGATCGCCGCTTTGCTGCGCTTCGTGCCGTACATCGGCATCTGGATCGCCGCGATCCTCGCGGTATTTCTCGCGGCCGCGATCCAGCCGCAATGGACGATGGCGGTCCTCACGCTGATCCTGTTCATCGTCGTCGACGTGGTCGCCGGGCAGATCGCCGAGCCGCTGCTGTACGGTCATCGCTCGGGCCTGTCGCCGCTCGCGGTGGTGGTCGCGGCGATTTTCTGGAGCTGGCTGTGGGGGCCGATCGGCCTCGTGCTGTCGACGCCGCTCACGCTGTGCGTCGTCACGCTCGGGCGCTACGCGGACCGCTTGAACTTCCTGACCGTGCTGCTCGGCGATCAGCCCGCGCTGACTCCCGCGCAGAACTTCTATCAGCGCCTGCTCGCCGACGATCCGCACGAGGCGATCGTGCAGGCCGAGCGGCTGCTGCGCGAGATGTCGCTGATCGACTACTACGACAAGGTCGCGCTCGAAGGCCTGCGGCTCGCGCGCAACGACGCGCAGCGCGGCGTGCTGATGCCCGGGCAGTTGCAGCGGATCAACGACGCGCTCGCCGATATCGTCGAGAACCTCGAAATCGCCGACGGGCTGCGCGATACGCTGTCGCCTGCCGAACCGGCTGACGCGGGTAACGCGCTGCTTGCGGGGGCGCCGGAGCTGGCGTCGCCGGGCGCGGGCGCTTCGGAGCGCTACGGCAGCGATCCGCTGTCGCGCTCGCCACAGGCGGACGAAGCGGGCAAGCCGGCGGTGTTGTGCGTGCCCGGCCGCGGCGCATTCGACGAAGTGACGACGGCCATCGCCGTGCAACTGCTGAACCGCCAGGGTTTCGCGCCGCTGATGGCGACGCACTCCGGCTATCGCAGCGCGCGCGCCGATGAGCCGAGCTTCAAGGACACCTCGATCATCTGCATCGTGTCGCTCGACGCGCCCGAGTCGCCGCCGTATCTGCGCAACATGCTGCGGCGCACGCGCGAATGGCGGCCGCGCGCGACGCTGGTGGTCGGCGTCGGCGACGCGCCGGACGACAGCGCCGAACTCGATGCGGGCGGCGAGCTGCATGCGTCGCCGACGTTCCGCGCGATGATCCAGGCATGTCACGCGGCGACGAGCGGGCAGCCGATGCGGCAGCAATCGCAGACGGCCAGCGCGGGCTGAGGCTGCTGGCCCGAAGCAGGCCAGGTCGAAAGACCGCGATTTTTGCTTCAAGCATCCATCTGCGGCTGTGGCTAGCGCGCACCGCCCCGCCCCGCTCAGGGCTTATGCTAAGCCTCGCTCGAATCCCATTCTCATGGTCCGTCGAGGCTTGCCTTAAATCCGTGCTGGGAGAACTCGGCTTCAATATCCTGGGTACGTTGAAGCTCAACGGCTTCGAAAACCATACGCGCATCAACGATACGACCGCAGGAAATCGCAGGCCTGATCGTCGAATTCCTGAAGGCCCACTGACGCAAGCCTGGACGGGATCAGCTCGCGTCGCGGCGTCGTACCCAAAATGCGGACAGCCGCGCACGCACGCTGCCGCATACTGCGCCGATAACGCAAGCAAACCGGAGACACGCATGACCCGTCCGTTCAAACCCTATCCGTTCGCGCCGCGCCGTTATCCGGCCGCGCTGCCGCCGCTCGTCAACGGACGCGATCCACAAACGCGCGCCGTCGCGATCGTCGGCGGCGGTCCGGTCGGCATGACGCTCGCGATTGCGCTCGCGCGCCAGGGGGTGCGCTCGGTGCTGATCGAGGCCGACGACAGCGTCTGCACCGGCAGCCGCGCGATCTGCATCTCGCGACGCAGCCTCGAAATCTTCAAGCGGCTCGGCGTCGTCGAGGGGTTTCTGCAAAAGGGGCTGGCGTGGACCGGCGGGCGCAGCTTCTATCGCGACACCGAGGTGTTCCGCTTCGCGATGCATCAGGACGACGAGCAATCGCTGCCGCCGATGATCAATATCGCGCAGTATCAGATCGAGCAACTGCTGCTCGACGAGATCGAACGGCACGCCGATCTGATCGACGTGCGTTGGCAAACGCGTGTGACGGATCTCGCGCAACGGCCGCAAGGCGGCGCGACCTTGACGCTGCGCAGCGCCGAATCTGCCGATTCGCAAGGCACGGTCTGGCAGATGGACGCCGCGTGGGTCGTCGCCTGCGACGGCGGACGCAGCACGATCCGCGACCTGCTCGGATTGAAGCTCACCGGCACGACCTACGAAGGCCGCTACGTGATCGTCGATATCGAACTCGACAGCACGCGCGCGACAGAACGCCTCGCTTATTTCGATCCGCCGTCGAATCCGGGCTCGACGGTGCTGGTGCACAAGCAGCCCGACAACGTGTGGCGCATCGACTATCAGTTGCGCGACGACGAAGACCCCGACGCCGCCGTGCTGCCAGAGAACGTGATGCCGCGCGTGCAAAACCTGCTCGACTCGATGGGCGAAACCGGCGCGTGGTCGCCGATCTGGATCACGATCTACAAGGCCAATGCGCTGACGCTCGAACGCTATCGGCACGGCAACGTGCTGTTCGCGGGCGACGCTGCGCATCTGGTGCCGATCTTCGGCGTGCGCGGCGCGAACTCCGGCATCGACGACGCCGACAATCTCGGCTGGAAGCTCGGCTGCGTGATCAATGGGAACGCGTCGCCAGCGCTGCTCGATAGCTATAGCGACGAACGTGTGTACGCGGCGCGCGAGAATCTGAGCTATGGCATGAAAAGCACCGAATTCATGGCGCCGCCGACCTTCGCGTTCGATCTGCTGCGCACGGCCGTGCTCGGACTCGCCGAAAAGCATGCGGCGGTGCGGCCGCTGATCAATCCGCGCCAGACGCATGCGATCGCGTATCGGCAATCGCCGCTGAACTTCGTGGGCGACAAGGCCGATGCATTCGATCGCGGCCCCGCGCCGGGCACCGTGCTGCCCGAGTGCAGGCTGCTGAAACAATCGCAAGATGGCGCACGGCTCGGCATTCACCTAACCGACCTGCTCGGACCGTGCTTCACGGCGCTGCGCTTCGACGCAGACCACGCGAACGACGGCGAGTCGTGGCAGCAACTGCAAAGCATGCTAGCCAGCCAGGACATTCCGTTCAGCCTGATCGATATCGTCAGGGCCGAAGCTCAATCGGCGAACAGCCCTCGAGCGATCGATCCAACCGGCCGCCTGCACGACATGCTCGACGCACAGCCCGGCACCGTCTATCTGATCCGCCCCGACGGCCACGTGCTGGCGCGCTGGCGCAACGGCAGCGCGGCCGCCGTGCGGCACGCGCTCGATGCCACGCTGACGCCGCAGAACTAACGCGCAAGGACCCTCGACACCATGACCGATTCCGATCTCGACCTCGTCTATACGACGCTGTGCAACACGCTGACCCACGAAGGCGAAGCGCAGGCGTCGCTGTATCTGGCGCGCCTCGCGCTGTTGTGTCTGACCGAACTCGACGACCCGCGGCGCGCGTTGTCGTTGATCGAAGCGGCGAAGCTGCCGGCTGCCGTCGCGGCTTAGCACGGGCAAAAGAAACCGCCTCCCAGGAGGCGGTGGCAAGAGGATTATTTTTCCGCGAGCCGATGACCGCCGCCATGCGGCTCGATGCGATAGCGCTGGCGAATCTCCTTCAAATGATCGAGATCGCCGGGATGCTTGCCGTCGGGAAAATCGACTTCGGCGATGCTGTGGCCAGCGCTCGCCTTGAGCATCCCGCGCTTTTGGCCGCCGCTGGCCAGCACGGCGATCGCTTTGATATTGCCTTGCTGATCGTATTCGATATGTACCTTCATGGGGGACTCCTCGTCATGTTCGATGGAATTGAGCGGATGCACAGCGGCCAGGTTCAAATTGCGTCGGTCCATGCAATGAAGAGTCCGTAGGAAGCATAGTCGGTTGCGCTCTTGTTATGCACTTCCAGCAGCACCACGCGATTGCCTTCGGCGTCGCAATCGTTGGAAAGGTTGCGGACTTCGACGTTCTTGTCCCACGGCGGTCCCGACAGGGGGATCGCTGCCGCCCACAGGATTTCGCCGTAGTTCATCGGACCCACCCACCAGAACGCGGAGTCGCCCGCATTCAGATCGACTCCGCTGCCGAGCAGTTGGCCATTTACATTGATACCCATCGCTGTCTCCCAGTTGCAGACGGCCACAGCGACGCGTAATTGCCCGTGTGCCCGTGGCGGTCGTTACACCGCTGACTAAAGAACGGCGACGTTCGATGCGTTTTGAAGGCAGCCTGTTATTCTGCGAATGCCCACAAAAAAGCCGCGCGATCAACGCGCGGCATTTCTTCCTTCTTCGAAGCGAACGCGTTACGACAACAACCTCACTGCTTCGGATACAAGCCCAACGTACTGGCATGCAGCCGCGCGAGCCCGAGCAACGCATCCGTATAAGGCGTGGGCACGCGCGTCAGTTGCCCAAGCTCGCGCACCGCGCCGACCAGCGCATCGAGTTCGACCGCCTTGCCGGCCTGCACGTCCTGCAGCATCGACGTCTTCATCGCGCCGAGCTTCAGCGTGACCGCGTGACGGTCATCGGGCGCCTGGTCGATCGGGATGCCGAAGCGCGCGCCGATTTCCTTTGCCTCCAGCATGATGTGCGTGACGAAGCCGCGCACGAGTTCGTCGCCGAGAATCCGGTCGGTCGTTGCGCCGGTGATCGCGCTGACCGGGTTCATCGTCATGTTGCCCCATAGCTTGAACCAGACGTCGCGCTGGATCTGCGCGGAGGCCGTCGCATGGAAGCCCGCCGCCTGCAGCAGCGCGGCAAGCAACTCGACACGCTCGCTCGCCTTACCCGACGCCTCGCCGACGATCAGCCCATTGCCCTGGTGATGTCGGATCACGCCGGGTGCGTCGGTCAGGCAACTGGCATGCACGACGCAGCCGACCGTCTGCGCGGCCGGGATCGCGGCTGCGATCGCACCGTCGGGATCGATCGTCTTCAGGCGCTGGCCGGCGAGCTCGCCGCCGAGGCCGTCGCAGAACCACCACGGCACGCCGTTCATCGCCGTCAGCACGATGGTCTCGGGCCCGAGCAGCGGTTTGATATGCGCGGCCACCGCCGCCATCGCCGGGCCCTTCACCGCGATTACCACCAGTTCCTGCACGCCGAGATCGGCCGGCTTGTCGCTCGCCTTCACCTGCTCGGCGTAGATCACGCCGCCTTCGATCAGCCGCAGACCGTGCTGGCGCACCGCGTCGAGCGTCGCGCCGCGCGCGACCACGCTGACCTGATGCCCCGCCTGCGCGAGCTTCACTCCCATCCAGCCGCCGATCGAGCCGGCACCGTAGATCGCTACTTTCATCGCCTGAATCCTTGCCTGTTGCTGTGTTTATCGCAGCGTTGATTGTCGCGCTCTTTTATGCGTGGCTTCAATCATTGCCGGTAGCTCGCATCGATCCGGTCGACCCGCCGCACCAGCGCATCGAACACGTCCTGCCCGGCGCCGTGGCGCGGGTCGAACTGCAACGCGTCGCGCGAGCAGCGGATCGCGACCTCCTCCGGCACCGGCCGCGCGCGCCCCATCGAAAACGTCGCCATCTGGATTTCGCACGCGCGATTCAGCGTCCACAGAATCGCGAAGGTCTGCGGCAACGTCCGTCCCCACGATAGCAGACCGTGGTTGCGCAGGATCACCGCCTGTTTGTCGCCGATATGCGCGAGCAGCCGCGGGCCCTCTTCCGCATGAATCGTAATGCCTTCGAAGTCGTGATACGCGACCCGGTCGTGCAACTGCGCGCTATAGAAGTTGGTCTGCTGCAGGCCCTCTTCGAGACAGGCCACCGCGACGCCCGCTGTGGTGTGCGTATGCATCACGCAGTGCGCGTCGGGCAAGCCTTCGTGAATCGCCGCGTGCACGACAAAGCCGGCCGGATTCACCGGATACGGCGAGCCGTCGAGCACCCGCCCCTGCGCATCGATCTTCACCAGATTGCTCGCGGTGACTTCGCTGTAGTGCAGCCCGAACGGGTTGATCAGGAAGTGGCGCTCGGCGCCGCTGACGGTTTCGGGCACGCGCAGCGTGATGTGGTTGTAGATCATCTCGGTCCAGCCGAGCAGATCGAAAATCCGGTAGCACGCGGCGAGCTGCACGCGCGCCTGCCATTCGTCCGGATGCATCGCGGCCGGTCTGGCCGGGCTTGTCGGCTGCGCTTCGAGGGTCGTGGCCATCGTCAGTGTCTCCATGATTGTGGTTGTGACGGCACGCCCGTGCGCGCCGCCACCCTATTCACGCGTGCCGCAACAGCGGCTGGACCGCCGGACGGCTTCAGTCGCCCGACACCACCGCCGCGATCGACGACGCGACATAGTCCGCGTTGCGCGCGTTCAGCCCGGCGACGCACATGCGGCCCGAGCGCAGCACGTACACCGCGTATTCGTTGCGCAGACGCTCGACCTGGCTTTCGGACAGACCCGTGTATGTGAACATGCCGCGCTGAGCGACATAGCGCGCGCGCATCACTTCATCGACGCGTCCGTCGAGCCCCGCGTGAATCACGTTGCGCATCGCGAGGATGCGCTCGCGCATCGCGCCGAGCTCGGCTTCCCACGACGCGCGCAGCGTCGCATCGGCGAGCACGTTGGCGACGAGACGCGCGCCGTGCGTCGGCGGATTGCTGTAGTTCGCCCGTACCGCCGACATCAGCTGACCCGCCACGCGCGCCGCTTCGTCGGCGCTCTTGCAAACCACGCTTAGCGCGCCGACACGCTCGCCGTACAGCGAGAAATTCTTCGAGAACGAGTTCGCGACGATCAGCGGCACGTTCGCGTCGGCGAGCAGGCGCGCCGGTGCGGCGTCTTCTTCGAGACCCGCGCCGAAGCCCTGGTAGGCCATGTCGACGAACGCGATCAGCTTGCGGCGCTGCAAAACCGGCGCCAGTTCCGCCCATTGCACCGGGCTCAGATCGACGCCGGTCGGGTTATGGCAGCACGCGTGCAGCAGCACGACGCTCTTTTCCGGCAATGCGTCGATTGCGGCGAGCATCTCGGCGAAACGCAGGCCGCCCGTTTGCGGGTCGTAGTACGGATAGGTGTTGACCGTCAGGCCCGCCCCTTCGAATATCACGCGATGATTTTCCCAGCTCGGGTCGCTGATCCACACCTGCGAGCCGGGGAAATAGCGCTTCAGGAAATCTGCGCCGACTTTCAGCGCACCCGAGCCGCCGAGCGTTTGCAGCGTCGCGATCCGGCCTTCGGCGCGCGCCGCGCTATTGGCGCCGAACACCAGCGCCTGCGCGGTGTCGCGATAGAGCGGCAGACCCGCCATCGGCAGATACGAGCGTGGGCCGATCGCGTCGAGCAGCGCGGTTTCGGCGCGGCGCACCGCGTCGATCACCGGCAGCTTGCCGGCGTCGTCGAAGTAGATGCCGATGCTGAGGTTGACCTTGTTCGGCCGGCGGTCCAGCTGAAAGTCTTCGTTCAGGCTCAGAATCGGGTCGCCCGGATAGGCGGGAATATGGTCGAACATGACGGTCCTTGAAGGCGGCCTGTGCAGGCCTGTTGTAGCGGTCGTCCGCGCGCCGCGTGACGACGGGGCAAACCTTAAGTCTAAGCGGGTTTGCCGGGCTAAGTCGACCCGCACGAGTGTCGGTCGCCGCCGGGCCGCGCACAATCAATCGATTTTTCACGATTCGTAAGTTTTTCTTTAGAATCGATCGTATGCCTCTTACCCGCGTCACGATCCGCCAATTCGAAGCGTTCCTCGCCATCGTCGATCTGCACAGCATCGGCGCCGCGGCAGAGCGGCTCGGGCTGACTTCGTCGGCGGTCAGCCAACTGCTTGCCGAGCTCGAAACGGAGCTCGGCTTCCGGCTATTCGATCGCACCACGCGGCGTGTCGCGCTGTCCAGCGCGGGGCAGGACTTTCTGGCGTCGGCCGAATCGGTGCTGCGCCACGTGCGCATGGCCGCCCAATCCGCCGACGACATCCGCAACCGCGCGGCCGGCATCGTGCGGGTCGGCGCGCCGCTCGTGCTCGCATCGACGGCGCTGCCCGCGGCGATCGCCGCGTACGCGCGCGGCAAGCCGAAGGTGGTCGTGCGGGTCTGCGATACCGTGGTCGAGCAACTGGTGGAGCGCGTGGAGAGCGGCGATATCGATCTCGCGATCGGCCCGGACCGGCAAAGCGGGCCGCGCGTGCGCTCCGAGGCCGCGTTCGCGAGTCCGTGGGTCATGTGGTGCGCGGCCGCGCATCCGCTCGCCGCTCGCCGCCGCGTGCAGTGGCAGCATCTGCGCGACGTGCCGATCGTCGCGACCGGCCGCGACCACGAGCGCGCGGTCGATCAGATGCGCGCCAATCTGCCGGTCGAGGCGCGCATCATTCCGGTCGATGTCGTCGATAACGTGACCACCGCGTTCGGCCTCGCCGCGCAAGGGCTGGCGGTCACGCTCGCGCCGGCCTATGTGGCGCCGCTCGCGCGCACGTTCGGGCTCGTGATGAAGCGCATCGTCGATCCGGAAACGATTCGCGAGGTGTGCGTGTATCGCTCGACCGAACGGGCGCTGTCGCCATCGGCCGATGGTTTCGCGGATTTCGTGATGCCGTGGTTGAAACGCTGGGATCGGGAGACGCAGGCCGACGCGCGGGGTAAGCGGAGTTGAAGCGGGCTTGAAGCGGGTCTGAAGCGCCAGGCGACTCGCGCATCGCGCATCGTGCATCTAGGGCTGCATACACAGCGCGAACAACTGCCGCTGATTCGAAATGCCGAGCCGCGCATATGCGCGCTTCTGATACGTGACGACGCTCGCCGGCTTCACACCCATCTGCCCGGCGATCTCGGCGGCGCTTGCGCCTTCGAGCGTGCCGCGCAACGCGTCGAGTTCGCGCGGCGTCAGCGCCGGACATGCGCGCCGCACGCGCGCGAGCATCGCCGCGCCGGTGCCCTGCTGATGCTGCCCATTCAGCGCGTAATGACCCTTGGCCGCATGCGCGAACAGCGGCGCGACGCTTTCGATCCGCTCCAGATCGCCCGGCGTGAACACGCCGTATGCGCGGTCGCGATACAGGTTGATCGACAGCCACACGCTATCCGCGGGCTGCACCAGCAACGACAGCCGGTCCGATACGTTCGGCTGCGCGTAGCAGACCGCGCGATACGCTTCATTCTCGATTTCGTCGCCGCGCTGCTGATGCAGCACCAGCGCATCGCGTGAAGCGCTGCGCCGTTTGTGGTCGGTCTGGCCAATGATCGCGCGATTGCCGTCCAGCGCATAAAAATGCGCGGCGTAGCGTTCGGCGACGTCGCGCAGAAAATGCCCGCCGCGATGATCTGCTGCCGACACCGTACGCGGCCGCGCATCGAACTCGTACGCGAAGATCGTGCACTGCGAAACGGGCAGCGACAATGATTCGCCCACCGTCTGCAGAATGCTCGCGGCGAGCGCGTCGGCATCCGGGTGCGAAATCGCCATGACGAGGTCGGTGGCGCGCGCGGTGCTGATCTGACCGCTGCGCTGCGATAATGCGAGGCGCCAGGAACGCATGATGGGGATTCGTGCTTGCGCTGCGTGGATTGGGTTGCGGCAAGCGTAGCACAGCCGGCGCGCGGCGCAGGTCCGCCGCGTTGATCGACTCGTCAGCGACGCGTTATCGCCGGGTGAATGACCCCCGCTGCAACGCCACCACCCTCGGCAATTCGATCGTAAAGGTCGTGCCGGCCTCGTCGCTGGATACGACGCTGACGTCGCCGCCATGCATGCGCGCGATCTCCTGCACGATATGCAGACCGAGCCCGAGCCCTTCGCGCGAGCGCGCGCCGTTGCCGTTCGACCCGAACGCCTTGAACAGATGCGGAAACACCTCGGCCGGAATCGTGCCGCGATTGGACACCTTCAGCCGCACGCAATCCTCGGCGTCGCCATCGACCTCCACGCCGATATCACCCTCCGGCGCGCCATGATGCAGCGCATTGCTGACGAGATTCGACACCGCCTGCCACACGAGATCGGTATCCCACGCGCCGGCCGTATTGCCGGTGCAGGTGAATACGATCTGCTTGCCGCTCTTCTGCGACGCGAATTCGTCGATCACCGAGCGGCACAGCGTGGCGAGGTCGATCGAGCGCGGCTGCAACGGCAGACGTCCGCCTTGCAGGCGTGCGAGGTTCAGCAACTGATCGACCATCCGCGCCATCCTCAGCGAACTGTTCTTCACGCGCGCGGCAACGGTCGCGGCCTGCTCGTCGGCGGCCGTGCGCATCAGGTATTCGGCCGACGCGAGCACCGCGCCGAGCGGCGTGCGCAGATCGTGACTGAGCACCGCCATCAGCATTTCGTTCGCTTCGAGCATCTGGCGCGTCGTCACCAGTTGCGCGGCGAGCTGGCGCTTCTGCTGCTCCAGCTGCACGAACACGTCGACCTTCGACTGCAGGATGCGCGGATCGAACGGCTTGTACAGGAAATCGACCGCGCCCGCCTCGTAGCCGCGGAACGTGCGCGACGCGTCCTGCGCGGTCGCGGTCAGGAAGATGATCGGAACGTGCGAGGTGCGCGGGCTGCCGCGCATCAGCGCAGCCAGCTCGAAGCCGTTCATGCCGGGCATATTGACGTCGAGAATCGCCAGCGCGACTTCGTGCTTGAGCAGCAGATCGAGCGCGGCGGTGCCGGAGTCGGCGACCAGCACCGCGACGTCGGGCCGGGCGAGCAATGCTTCGAGCGCGGTGATGTTGTGGGCGATGTCGTCGACGATCAGGATGTTCACAGGTGAGTTCGTCATGGCACCGGATCAGAGGGAAGTCGGCAGCGCGGCAAGGCGCCTGGCCAAGGTTTCGGGATTGAAAATCGCATCGGCGGCGCCACGCGCGATCGCCGCGCGCGGCATTTCCGCCGAACCGGCGCTGGCGGGGTCCTGCACCCATGCGGTGCCGCCGAGCGTGCGCACGCGTTCGAGGCCGAGCGCGCCGTCGTCGTTGGCGCCGGACAGCAGGATCGCGAGCAGCCGCTCGCCGTACACCGCGGCGGCCGATTCGAACAGCACGTCGATCGACGGCCGCGAGAAGCGCACCGCCGCATCGGTCGATAGCGCGACCGTGCGGTCCACTTCGACGAGCATGTGGTAACCGGGCGGCGCGACGTGCACGCGGCCCGGCTGGATCAGCTCGCCCGCATCGGGTTCGAGCACCGGCAGCGCGCAGCGATGCGCGAGCGCCGGCACCAGATAGCTCGGCGAATCGGGCGGCAGATGCATCACGATCATCACGGCCGCCGCGAAGCGCGCGGGCAACGCGGCGAGCAGCACGTTGAGCACCTCGATGCCGCCCGCCGACCCGCCGATCACGACCAGCTCGTAACCGCGCGGCGCGTGCGTGTGCGCGGCGCCGCCGGCATCGGCCGTCTGGGTCATCGCAGGTTCGACGTTCAAGGATGGCATCGCGACCTCGCTAACGCTTCTGATAAATGCGCTCGGCCGCGCGGAACTCGTCGAACGCCGGGTAGTGACGCGAAAACCGCAGGCTTTCCTTGCTGCCCAGGCCGAGAAAGCCGCGCCGCACCAGCGCGTTCTCGAACAGCCCCAACGCGCGATCCTGCAAGCCGCGGTCGAAATAGATCAGCACGTTGCGGCACGACACCAGATGCGCTTCGAGGAACACTTCGTCGGTGGACAGGCTGTGATCGGCGAACACCACGCGCTCTTTCAGCGAGCCGGCAAAGCGCGCGCCGCCATACGCTGCATGATAGTAATCCGACAGCGAACGGGTGCCGCCCGCCGCCAGATAGTTCTGCGTGAAGCCCTGGATGCGTTCGAGCGCATAGATGCCCGCCTCCGCGCGCGCGAGCGCGTCGGGGTTGATGTCGGTCGCATAGAACAGCGTGCGCTCGGTGAGGCCCTCCTCGTCGAACAGGATCTTCAGCGACCACAGCTCCTCGCCGGTGCTGCATCCCGCGACCCACACCTTGATCGACGGATAGGTGCGCAGACGCGGCAGCACATGTTCGCGCAGCGCGAGGAAATACGACGGATCGCGAAACATGTCGCTGACCTGCACGGTCAGGTACCGGAACAGCCGCGAAAACTCGTTGCCGTCGCGCATGATGCGGTCCTGCAATTGCGACACCGTCTCCACGTTGAATTCATCGAGCGCCTGCGTGAGGCGGCGGCGCAGCGACGACATCGCGTAGTGGCGAAAGTCGTGCTGATACTTCAGATAGATCGCCTCGAGCAGCAGCCGCAGCTCGATGTCGAAATCGCTGAGACGCTGCGGTACGTCGGATGCGGACGGTTTCATCGCGTTTCTCGCTTGCGTGCTTGCGCTCGCGCTCTCAGCGCTGCCGCAGCCACACGCGGCACAGCGCGACGAGCTTGTCGACGTCGATCGGTTTCGACACGTAGTCGTCGGCGCCCGCTTCGAGGCAGCGCGTGCGATCGTTCGCCATCGCCTTCGCGGTCAGCGCGATGATCGGCAGATGCGCGAAGCGCGGATTGCGGCGAATCTCGCCCATCGCGGTCAGGCCATCCATCTCGGGCATCATCACGTCCATCAGCACCAGATGCACTTCCGGTCCGCTCTCCAGTTCGTCGAGCGCCTCGCGGCCGTTGCGCGCGATCAACAGCTTCGCGCCGAGCGGTTCCAGCACGTGCGACAGCGCGAAGATGTTGCGCACATCGTCTTCGGCGAGCAGGATCGTGCGGCCCTCGAACGCATTGTCGCGTTGGCGCACGGTGCGCAGCATGCGCTGCTGCTCCGGCGCGAGCGACGACTCGACGCTGTGCAGGAACAGCGTGACTTCGTCGAGCAGACGCTCCGGCGATTTCGCGCCCTTGATGATGATCGACTTCGAATAGCGGCGCAGCCGGTGCTCCTCTTCGTCGGACAGCATGCGGCCCGTATAGACGATCACCGGCAGCGATGCGTGCGCAGTGTTGGCGGCGAGACGTTCGAGCAGATCGTAGCCGGTGCCGTCGGGCAGCGCGAGATCGGTGACGACGCAGTCGAACGCCACCGTCGACAGTTGCTCGAACGCCTCGGCGAGCGTCGCGACCGCGACGATCTCGGTGTTCTCGCTTTGCAGCAGCGCGCGGATGCTTGCACGCATCGGCGCGTCGTCCTCGATCACCAGCACGCGCTTCAGGCGCTGTTGCAGCCGCGCTTCGAGGCGGCGGATCGCGGCCTCCATCGTCGAGCGCGCGGTCGGCTTCAGCGTGTAGCCGATCGCGCCGAGGTGCAGCGCCTTGTCGGCGTGATCGGTAGCCGACACGATATGAATCGGAATGTGGCGCGTCAGCGGATCGTTCTTCAGCCATTCGAGCACCGTGAGGCCCGAGCGGTCCGGCAAACCGACATCGAGCAGCACCGCGGCCGGCCGCATGTCTCGCACCAGCGCGAGGCCGCTGGCGGCGTCGCTCGCGTGCACGAAATCGAAGTCGAGTTCGTGCACGAGATCGCGCAGAATCGCGGCGAACGGCGGATCGTCTTCGACCGCGACGATCAGACGGCCTGCGCGGGTGCGGTTGTCGCGATCGTCGGCAATTGGCGCAGCAGCGGGCTCGACGGTGCCGGGCTGCAAAGCGTCGCGCGAAGCGACGGGCGAGGCCCGGTTTGCCAGACCATTCGCCGGCGAGATCACCGCGGCGGGCGCGGCGTCGAGCGGCGTGTGCAGCAACGGCGCTTCCGCCGTCGCCTGCGCGCCCATGCCCATGCCCATGCCCGCGTTGATCGCGCTGTCCGCGGCCTCGCCCGCATCGAGCGGCAGCCACAGCGAAAACACGCTGCCCTTGCCGACTTCGCTCGCGACCGTAATGCGCCCGCCCAGCAGCCGCGAAAACTCGCGCGAAATCGACAGCCCGAGGCCGCTGCCGCCATATTGACGGCTCGTCGAACCATCGGCCTGCTGGAATGCCTCGAAGATCATGTCGAGCTTATCGGCCGGAATGCCGATGCCGGAATCGCGCACGTCGAAGCGCAGCACGTTGTCCTCGACCTTGGCGACCTCGAGCGTGACCTCGCCGCGCTCGGTGAACTTCACCGCGTTCGACAGCAGGTTGCGCAGAATCTGCGTGAGCCGCTGACCGTCGGTGACGAACGTATCCGGCGTACCCGGCAACTTGTCGAAAGCGACCCGCAAGTGCTTGGTCGCCGCGATCGGCCGGAACATTTCGTCGAGCGATTGCAGCGTCGCCTCGATCGACACCGTTTCGGGTTCGACCGTCAGCTGCCCCGCCTCGACTTTCGACAGGTCGAGAATGTCGTTGATCAGCACGAGCAGATCGCTGTTCGACGCGTGGATCGTCTCCGCGTAGCGCACCTGCTCTTCCGTCAGATTGCCGCTGCGATTCTGCTGCAGCAGCTTCGCGAGAATCAGCGAGCTGTTCAGCGGCGTGCGCAATTCGTGCGACATATTCGCGAGGAATTCGGACTTGTAGCGGCTCGACTGTTCGAGGCGCTCCGCGTTGGCCGCCAGATCGTTCTGCGCGCGCAGCAGATCAGATTTCTGCCGCTCCAGCCGCTGCGCGTATTCCTCGAGCTGCACGTTGGTCTGTTCGAGCTCGGCCTGCTGTGCTTCGAGGCGCCGTTGCGATTCCATCAGCGCGCGGCCGCGTTCCTCGAGACCTTCGTTGGAGACCCGCAACTCCTCCTGCTGGACCTGCAACTCCTCGTTGAGCTGCTGCGTCTCGGCGAGCGCATCCTGCAGGCGCTCGCGATACAGCGCCGCTTCGAGAAAATCGCCCATGCTGTGGCGGATCAGCTCCATGAACTCTTCGTCGCGCGGCCTCACCTCGCGCAGAAAGCCCATTTCGATGACGCCGTTGACCTGGCCGTCGTTGTCGATCGGCAGGATCAGCAGATTGCGCGGCGCGCCGCTGCCCGTCGCCGACATGACCCGCACATAATCGGGGGGCACGTCGCGCAGCACCAGCGTGCGGTGCGAGCGCGCGGCCTGGCCGACCAACGTTTCGCCCTCGTCGAAACTCAGAGCGGCGGTCTGTTCGCTGTCGCGGCTGTATCCATACGCGGCGATGCGGCGCAGCGTGCCGCTTTGCCGGTCGCGCACGTACAGCGCGGCGACGACCGCATCGAGATATTGGGCGAGAAACTCGAGCATCGCGCGGCCGACGAGCGGCGCGCTCGTCTGGCCGACGACCTTGTCCGCTAGCAGGCGCTGGCCCGAGCGCAACCAGACCTGCTGCTCGAGCAGCGTGGTCTGCTCGGCCTGCTGACGCAGCACGTCGTCGTAGGTCTGTGACAGGTCCAGCAGTTCGCGACGACCCCGCCATGCGAGCAGGCCGCTGACGCCGAGGCTGAACAGCAGGAACAGGCCGACCAGCGTCGCCGTCACATTGCGCGTCGCTTCGGCGCGCTGCTGGCGCAGGCGCAATTGGACATCGAGAAAATCGCCGAATTCACGGCGCATTTCGTCGAATTCCACCTTGCCGCGCCGCGCTGCGATCGCGCTCTCATAGTCCAGATTGCGGCGGCGCGCGTCGATGATTTCTTCGGCGAAGCGGGTCCAACGCTGCTGCAACGCCTCGATCTGCTTGAGCCGCGCGATTTGCAGCGGGTTGTCGGCGACCTGCTTCTGCAAGGTTTCGAGCTGCGCCTTGAATTTTGGGCCGCCGTTTTCATACGGCGTGAGGAAACTCTCGTCACCGGTGATCAGGAAGCCGCGCATCGACGATTCACGATCGACCGCGAGCCGCAGCATTTCGTTGGCGTCGCCGATCACGCGCTCGGAGTGCTCGGCCCAACTCATTGTCGACACGAGATAAGCGATCAGGCCGACGAACAGCGCCATCGTGACGAGGCCGACGCCCAAAGGCAGCGCAATATTGCGGCGAAGGATGCGGCGGAAACGGAGTTGATCGACGGCCTGCGATGCGGTCATTTTTTCTGTAAGAGGCATGGCGAATCGGGTCGATGCGGAATATTTTGCGGGGTCTGCGCACGGTGTTGAGTACCGCGAAGCGACCGCCGTCATCATACAAGGACGACACTCATCCTGTAACGGAAGGCGGCTGGTTGAGCTTGCTGGCAGGGCGCGGCACGCTCGCGCGATCGGTCGCGTTCGGCGCGCGATGCAATAAAGAAACCTGGTCGGCTCGCACCGGCCAGGTTCCTGCATCGAACACACATCATCGACACGCCGCATTGCGGCTACGCTCAGCGCCGTTTAGCGGCTAACGCGGCAGCGTAACCTGCCCGGCCCGCTCAGGCCGGCACCGATTCCGCCTGCGCCGCGCGCGACCACACGCGATGCTGCCCGGCGGCCTTGATGAACGCCTTCAACACATCGGCGGACTGAGAGTCCTCGCCGGTCGCGACGCCGTCCGGCTGCGCCGGCAACTGCGCGGCCGTGAGCAGATCGCGCCCCGCGCCGAGTGCCGCGATCGCCTTCAGATGCTTGAACGCTTCGAGCACGAAGTGCCTCGCATCGCCCGATTGCGACAGCGCCTTCGCCCCCTTCTCGCCGCCGACGACGATCACCGCGTCGAACATCACCGACGGCAGCCCGGCGATCGTCGCGTCGGGTGCGAGGTCATCGATCCCGGCGAGCGTCGGTGCGATCAGCATCGGCGTCGCGCCTTCGCCCTTGAGCGCCTGCTGCAGCTGTTTGATCGCCGCGGCATCGGAACCGGGCGCGGCGAGCAGCGCGATCTTGCGGGTCTTGATGCCGGGCTTTACGCGATTGAGCAAACTCAACGCCGGCGATGCCTTCGGCCCAACCAGCCTGGCCGTGCCCTGCTTCGGCGCCGGCAGACCGAGTCCTTCGGCCACTTTCGCGGCGAGACCGGCGTCGAAGTTCGCGAGAATCTCGTTGACCTGGCGCGCGCGAATCTCGGGCTTCGTCACCTTACCCAGTTCGAACAGATAGGCCGCCGCGATATGGTCTTTTTCTGGCTGCGACATGCTGTTGTAGAACAGCGCGGCCTGCGAGAAATGATCGGCGAACGAGTCGCTGCGCACGCGAATCTTCGTGCTCTCGACGCGTTCCTGATAGCTGTCGAAGCCGCCATCTTCGGCGGCCGGATCGGTTTCCTTCGGCCAGCCGTCGTTCAGCGAGTTCGGCTCGTACGACGCCTGGCCGACGTGAATCGCCTGTCGATGCATCGCATCGCGCTGATTGTTGACGGACGCACAGACCGGCCGGTTGATCGGAATCTCGTGAAAGTTCGGGCCGCCGAGGCGGCTGATCTGCGTGTCGGTGTAGGAGAACAAGCGCCCTTGCAGCAGCGGGTCGTTGGTGAAATCGATGCCCGGCACGATATGCCCCGGATGGAACGCGGCCTGTTCGGTCTCAGCGAAGAAGTTGTCCGGATTGCGATTGAGCGTCATCTTGCCGATGATCTTCAGTGGCACCAGCTCTTCAGGAATCAGCTTGGTCGGATCGAGCAGATCGAAATCGAACTTGTGCTCGTCGGCTTCCTCGACGATCTGCACGCCTAGTTCGTACTCGGGATAATCGCCGCGCTCGATCGCTTCCCACAGGTCGCGCCGGTGAAAGTCCGGGTCCTTGCCGGCGAGCTTCTGCGCTTCGTCCCACAGCAGCGAATACGAGCCGAGCACCGGACGCCAGTGGAACTTGACGAAGCGCGCCTTGCCCTCTGCATTGACGAAGCGGAACGTGTGGACGCCAAAGCCTTCCATCGTCCGGAAGCTGCGCGGGATCGCGCGGTCCGACATCGTCCACAGCACCATGTGCGCCGATTCGGGCACGAGCGAAACGAAGTCCCAGAATGTGTCGTGCGCGGACCCGCCGGTCGGCATTTCGTTCGGAGCTTCCGGTTTCACCGCATGCACGAAATCGGGAAACTTGATCGCGTCCTGGATGAAGAACACCGGCATGTTGTTGCCGACCAGATCGAAATTGCCTTCCTGCGTGTAGAACTTCGTCGCGAAGCCGCGCACGTCGCGCACCGTGTCGGCCGAGCCGCGCGGACCTTGCACCGTCGAGAAACGCACATAGACCGGCGTCTCGGTGGCCGGGTCCTGCAGAAACGCGGCCTTGGTGTACTCGCGCATCGATTCGTAGACCTTGAAGACGCCATGCGCGGCCGAGCCGCGCGCGTGCACGATCCGTTCGGGAATGCGCTCGTGATCGAAATGCGTGATCTTCTCACGCATGATGAAGTCTTCGAGCAGCGACGGGCCGCGTGGCCCCGCGCGCAACGTGTTCTGGTTGTCGGCGATCTTGACGCCCTGATTGGTTCTGAGCGCCTCGCCTTGCGGCTTCACGCGATTGCGTTCGAGATCGTTCGATTTCGCGTCGTTCGACTGCGCCGCCCCGTTTTCGTGAACCGCGGGCTTCTGGGTATTCGCTTTACCTGCCATGGGAATCGACTCCTTGTGTTCGGGCGCGCGGCGACGAAGGCGTCGCGGCGCGCGATTACGGAGTCAGCAAGGGCTATACCTACGAAGTCGCGGCGCAAGGGCTGCGCGGCGGCGCTACGTCAGAACCGGTAGTTGATCGACACGTCGGCGACACCGGTCGCGCGGCTGCGCGTAATCGGACTGTTGCCCGCGCTGCCGACGAGCTGCTCGAACGCGCCGTCGGCGGTCGCGAACCAGTGCTTGCTGAACAGCCAGATGGCGCTGACACCGAAACCCACCGACTTGAAGCCCGCGCTCGCGTGATACTGCGGATACTGCGAGTGAGCGGCCTGCTCCTGATTGACGCCGAACCAGCTGTTCATGTACTTCGAGTCCGCGAGCACCACGTTCGGCCCAGCGAACCAGAAGAACTGCCTGGTGCTGCCGGGCATCGGCATATAGGCGCCGAGATCGCCGATCCAGCCGTTCGATCCGCCGAAATAGCGGCGGATATCGGCGCGCAGCACGAGCGGAAAATCCTTCGAAATGACGTACTCGCCCGAGAGCTTCAGACCGACCGCCGGGTTGATGTTGCCGAGCCCGTTGAGTTCCTGCGGATCGTCCTGGGCGCGCCGGCCGAGATCGTAGACTGCGGCGAGACTCATGCGCCAGTTCTCGCCCTGCGCGAAGTTCACGCCGAAGCCTTCGCCGCTCGACAGAAAGAGCAGATCCTTGTAACGCACGTCGATGCTCGGACCGGCCACCAGGTGATAGCGGTCCGATCCCTCGAAGCGCGGCTGGAACGACGTGGCCACGCCGAAGCGCAATTGCCAGTCGGGAATGTTCGGCTGCCACATCTTCTGCAGCGGAACGCCCACCGAGTATTGCCATTCGCCGAGCGGCGACGGCGTCTGCGCGAAGACCACACCCGGCACGCAGGCCATCGCACTCAAGGTCGCGGCGACGAAGAAGCTCGCCGCGATGCCGGTTTGTTTATGGCGGGGCGTGGCGCCCCGCTTCTTTCTACGGCTGTTCACCACCGGAAGCCTCCGATCCCGCTCGTCGCGAGGAGGTTAGGTTCTCGCCCGGGGTCCAGCGCGGACCCAAAAAGCACGGACGACCGCCGCACTGCTACTTACGGCGTGTAATTTTTCCAATCGATGACGCGGGCGGCGCAATGCGCACGAGGCGCGGCGAGCCCGCGTGACCCACGCGGTCGTGTGGCCAGTGCGCATGATCCTTGCGCGCCGCGGTGACACGGACAACGGCCCACGGGGCATGGCCTCGCAAGATATGCGCCAAGTCTGTGGAAGATTGATGACGAGCGCGACGCAACCGTTCGGCGGGGTCATTGCCCTGCTTGAACGAGCACCGGCTTGTCGCGATACAGGTTGGGGAACAGGCGCTTCAGGTTGGCGATTTTCGGCATGTCATTGAACACGATATAGGCCGAATCGGGATGCAAGGTCAGATAGTTCTGGTGATACGACTCGGCCGGATAGAAGCCCTTGTACGGCTCCGTCTTCGTGACGATCGGCGCGGGGAACACATGGGACTTGTCGAGCTGCGCGATGTAGCTTTGCGCGACGCGCCGCTGCGCGTCGTTCAGCGGAAAGATCGCGGAGCGGTACTGCGTGCCGCTGTCGGGCCCCTGACGATTCAGCTCGGTCGGGTCCTGAACCACCGAGAAATACACCTGCAGCAACTGGCCGTAGGTGACCTTGCCGGGATCGAAGGTGACCTGCACCGATTCCGCGTGCCCCGTGTCGCCGCCGCTGACGGTCTCGTACTGCGCGGTGTCGCGTGAGCCGCCCGAGTAGCCGGACACCGCCCGCGTCACACCACGCACATGCTGGAACACGCCCTGGACGCCCCAGAAGCAGCCACCCGCGAGCACTGCGGTCTCCTCGTGTGCGGTGCTCGCCGGGAGCGGTTCGTCGAGCGCGGGCGGTGCGATGACGACGGCGTTCTCCGCCGGGAACGCGACGCGCTGCGCAAGCGGCGACGCGAAGACGGCGGCGCCTAGCAGCAACGACAGTGCGGCCGTACGCGAGCGTTTCGAGTTGCCGCCGGGCGATGTAAGGGATTGCGGTCTGTTGCCAGTCATGATGGTCGCTCCGAAAAAGTGCCGACGCGCGCCCCCGCTGTGCCACCGTGCTGCCAAGCCGCACGCGGGTGCGCAAAGCTTGGTCGCGCGGGCGCGGCGTTTATGACAGCATGCGCGTTTTTGCGGCCGGCTGCGCGGCCGGGTGGCCGAGCGGCTTACAGCGGAAATTTCGTGGTCGACAGGATTTCCTTCAGCACCATGAACGAGCGGATCTGCCGGACGCCCGGTAGATACAGCAACTGCTCCGCGTGGAGGCGATTGAAGCTGTCGCTGTCGCGCGTGCGGATCACCATGAAATAGTCGAACTCGCCGGTCACCACGTGGCACTCCATGCAGCCGGCCACCTTCTGCGCGGCCTTTTCGAATTCGGCGAACGACTCGGGCGTCGAGCGATCGAGCACCACGCCGATGATCACCAGCATGCCCGCGCCCGCCGCCTTCGGGTCGAGCAGCGCGACCACGCCGCGAATCAGCCCCGATTCCTTCAAGCGTTCGACGCGCCGCAAACACGCCGGCGCGCTCAGCTTCACTTTCGCGGCGAGCGCCACGTTCGAAATGGACGCGTCGGTTTGCAGCTGCCGCAGGATCGCGCGATCGATGCGATCGAGCGCGTGGTGGGGATCGGATGGTTTCGACCCAGTACGAACTTTTGTTGCGCTGATGGCCATGTACACGAACTTTTATGGGGAAGAAGACATTCGTCAATTTTTAAAAGTACGTGCGCGCGATTTTTTTCGCAAGCTCATTTCTGATGGTTTTTTCTAACATGAACCCACGGAAATCACCCACCACGGAGCCGCGATGAACCTGCAACGTTTCCCCCGCTACTCGCTCACCTTCGGGCCGACGCCGATCCAGCCGCTCAACCGTCTGAGCGAGCATCTCGGCGGCAAAGTCAAGCTTTATGCCAAGCGCGAGGACTGCAACAGCGGCCTCGCGTTCGGCGGCAACAAGACCCGCAAGCTCGAATATCTGATCCCCGACGCGCTCGCGCAGGGCTGCGACACGCTCGTGTCGATCGGCGGCATCCAGTCGAACCAGACGCGCCAGGTCGCGGCGGTTGCCGCGCATCTGGGCCTGAAATGCGTGCTGGTGCAGGAGAACTGGGTCAATAACTCGGATGCGGTGTACGACCGCGTCGGCAACATCCAGATGTCGCGCATGATGGGAGCCGACGTGCGGCTCGTGCCGGACGGCTTCGACATCGGCTTTCGCAAGAGCTGGGAGGACGCGCTCGACAGCGTGCGCGCGGCCGGCGGCAAGCCGTACGCGATTCCGGCCGGCTGCTCGGATCATCCGCTGGGCGGGCTCGGCTTCGTCGGCTTCGCAGAAGAGGTGCGCCAGCAGGAAGCCGAACTGGGCTTCAAATTCGACTACATCGTCGTGTGCTCGGTGACGGGCAGCACCCAGGCGGGCATGGTGGTCGGCTTCGCCGCCGACGGCCGCGCCGATCGGGTGATCGGCATCGACGCCTCGGCGAAACCGGCGCAGACGCGCGAGCAGATCACCCGCATCGCGAAGCGGACCGCCGAGAGCGTCGAGCTGGGCCGCGACATCACCGCGAAGGACATCGTGCTCGACGAACGCTACGGCGGCCCGGAATACGGTCTGCCGAACGACGGCACGCTCGAGGCGATCCGTCTGTGCGCGCGGCTCGAAGGCACGCTGACCGATCCGGTGTACGAGGGAAAATCGATGCACGGCATGATCGACAAGGTGCGTAACGGCGAATTTCCGGCCGGCTCGCGCGTGCTGTATGCGCACCTGGGCGGCGTGCCGGCGTTGAGCGCGTACAGCTTCATCTTCCGCGACGGTTGATGTGGTTCAGGTGATTTAGCCGCCGGGCGTCCGCGGTTCGGCCGCGAGCTTTTTCCTCAAATGCTTGCGCAGAAACTCGACGAATGCCCGGATCGTGACCGAGCTTTGCCGATGCTGCGGATACACGGCATAGACGCCCGTCGCCGACGGCAGAAACGCTTCGAGCACGGGCACGAGCTGTCCGCTGGCGAGCGCATCGGCGATGATGAAATCGGGCAGCCGGACGATTCCCAGTCCCGCGACGGCCGAATCGCGAATCAGCTCGCCGTTATTGGCCCGCAACGGCCCGCGCACCTCGACGCTCCTGACCGCGCCGTCGACCCGAAACTCCCAGCTCACCGCGCCGCCGTGGCCGTACAGCAGGCAATCGTGATTCACGAGATCGGCCGGCACGGCCGGGCTGCCACGCCGCCGCAGATAACCGGGGCTGCAGCACGCGATCATCCTCACATCGATCAGCTTTTGCGCGATCAGCGACGAATCCGCCAGCGTGCCGATACGGATCGCCATGTCGAAGCCCTCGCCGACCACATCGACGGAGCGATCGCTCAGTTCCATATCGAAGCGCACGTCGCGATGCTCGCGCAGAAACGCCGCGACGAGCGGCGACAGATGCGTCATGCCGAACGACATCGGCGCGCTCACGCGTAGCAGCCCGCGCGGCCCGGCACGGCGCAACGACATCGCCTGCTCGGCGTCCTCGACCTCGCCGAGGATGCGCCTCGCCCGCTCGTAGAACTCCTGGCCCAGATCGGTCACCGCCAGCTTGCGCGTATTGCGAATCAGCAGTTGCACGCCGAGCGCTTCCTCGAGCGCCATCACACGGCGGCTCACGAACTGTTTCGACAGCGACAGCCGGTTTGCCGCGGCGGTGAAATTGTGGGCGTCGACGGTCGCGACGAAGATTCGCATGTCATCGAGTTGCATCGTATTGTCCACTTCATTGCGACAGTGTTTCCGTTTTTACCATGATTATAACGATCCGGATTGACCTACACTGTCATTCATCGATCGCAGCCAAACATCTGGCCTGGATCACACGACAAAACTCAAGGAGAAAACAGCATGCTCGAAATCAGACACGCCAACCAACGTGGCCGCGCGGAACACGGCTGGCTCAGCTCGCGCCATACGTTTTCGTTCGCGCACTATCATGATCCGAAGCAGAACGGCTTCTCCGACCTGCTCGTGATCAACGACGACCGTGTGGCGCCGGCGCAAGGCTTCGGCAAGCATCCGCATCGCGACATGGAGATCTTTTCGTACGTGCTCGAAGGCGCGCTCGAACACAAGGACACGATGGGCACGGGCTCGGTGATCGTGCCGGGCGACATCCAGTTGATGAGCGCGGGCACCGGCGTGGCGCACAGCGAATACAACCATTCGAAGAGAGAGCCGGTGCATTTCCTGCAAATCTGGATCGCGCCGTCGCAGCAAGGCACGAAGCCGCGCTATCAGCAACAGCACTTCGGCGCGGCCGACAAGCGCGGCGTGCTGCGGCTGGTGCTGTCGCCGGACGGTGCGGACGGTTCGCTGCAATTGCAACAGGACGCACGTGTGTATGCGGGTCTTTTCAACGGCGACGAAACCGCGCGGCTCGAACTCGCGAAGGACCGTTACGCGTATGTTCATGTGGCGCGCGGCAGCGTCACGGTGAATGGCGTCGAGCTTGGCGAGGGCGACGGGGCACGGGTGCGTGGCGAAGAAGCGCTGACGTTCACGCAGGGCCGCGACGCGGAAGTGCTCGTGTTCGACCTGCGCAACATCGAGACCTCGGCACTGTGGGCATAAGCGCTCCGCTTGCGCCGTTAATGACTCAATCTTGAACGTGGCTCGCTGGACGACGATGTTCAGCGAGCTTCAACTCTCTACCCTAACGGGAAAAATCATGCGCTATACGCTGTTTGAAAACCAGAAAGACGCTGTGGTTCTCGTCGCTCGAATCCTGCTGATGGTGCTGTTCGTAATGTTCGGCTGGTCGAAGCTGACCGGCTTTTCCGGCACCGTCGCTTATATGACGTCGACCGGCGCGCCTGTGCCGGAGTTGTCGGCCGTTATCGCGGTGGTGATGGAACTGGTCGTGGGCGTCGCGCTGCTGGTGGGTTTCTTCACGCGACCGCTGGCGCTGCTGCTTGCGCTGTATACGCTCGGCACCGCGATCATCGGCCACCACTACTGGAACATGACGGGCGCGATGCAATACGACAACATGATTCATTTCTACAAGAACATCGGCATCATCGGTGGCTTGCTGTTGTTGTGCGTGACCGGCCCCGGCAAGTATTCGTTCGACCGGCGTTGATATCGATTTCCGTGCTCTAACGAAAAAGGCCCGCATGCAGCGGGTCTTTTTTCGTGCGCAAACTGAAACGGCGGCCCGCGGGCCGCCGTTTGCGTCTCTCATCTGCCGGATCAAACCGCTGCTTCGGCTTCCGCTTCGCTGACCGCCGCGACTTCTTCGCTGTGGCGAATCAGGTGATCGAACGCGGACAGCGATGCCTTCGCGCCTTCGCCCACCGCGATGACGATCTGCTTGAACGGCACCGTGGTCACGTCGCCGGCGGCGAACACGCCCGGCACCGACGTCGCGCCGCGCGCATCGACGACGATCTCGCCATGCTTCGACAGTTCGACCGTGCCCTTCAGCCATTCGGTATTCGGCACGAGACCGATCTGCACGAACACGCCTTCGAGTTCGACCTTCCTCACTTCGCCCGAAGCGAGGTTCTTATAGACCAGTCCGTTGACCTTCTTGCCGTCGCCGGTGATTTCCGTGGTCTGCGCCTGCGTGACGATCGTCACGTTCGACAGGCTGCGCAGCTTGCGTTGCAGCACTTCGTCGGCACGCAGCGTCGCACCGAATTCGAGCAGCGTTACTTCGCGCACGAGACCCGCGAGGTCGATCGCCGCCTCGACACCCGAGTTGCCGCCGCCAATCACCGCGACGCGCTTGCCCTTGAACAGCGGGCCATCGCAGTGCGGGCAGTAGGCGACGCCGTGATTGCGGTACTCGCGCTCGCCCGGCACGTTGATTTCGCGCCAGCGTGCACCGGTCGCGAGGATGATCGTCTTCGCCTTGAGCACCGCGCCATTCGCGAGACGCACTTCGTTGATGCGCCCCGGAATCAGCGCTTCGGCGCGCTGCACGTCCATGATGTCGACGTCATAGGCCTTCACGTGCTGTTCGAGCGCGGTCGCGAACTTCGGCCCTTCGGTTTCGGTCACCGACACGAAGTTTTCGATCGCCAGCGTATCGAGCACCTGGCCGCCGAAACGCTCGGCCACGACGCCAGTCGCAATGCCCTTGCGCGCCGAGTAGATCGCCGCCGCAGCGCCCGCCGGACCGCCGCCGACGATCAGCGTATCGAACACCGGCTTCTTTTCCAGTTCCTTCGCGGCGCGCGCGCCGGCGTTGGTGTCGAGCTTCGCGAGGATTTCCTTCACGCCGCTGCGGCCCTGGCCGAAGGTCTCGCCGTTCAGGAACATCGTCGGTACCGCCATGATCTGGCGCGCTTCGACTTCGTTCTGGAACAGCGCGCCGTCAATCGCGACGTGACGGATGCGCGGATTGATCAACGCCATCACGTTCAGCGCCTGCACGACTTCCGGGCAGTTCTGGCACGACAGCGAGAAATACGTTTCGAATTGATAGTCGCCGTCGAGGCTGCGGATCTGTTCGATCACCGCATCGTCGAGTTTGACCGGATGGCCACCGACCTGCAGCAGTGCGAGGACGAGCGACGTGAATTCATGACCCATCGGAATGCCGGCGAAACGAATGCCCGCTTCCTTGCCCGCTTCGCCGATCGAAAACGACGGCTTGCGCTCGTCGTCACCGCGACGCTCGATCACCGTAACGCGCTCCGACAGAGTCGCGATGTCGTTCAGCAGGGCCAGCAGTTCCTGCGATTTCGCGCTGTCGTCGAGCGATGCGACGAGCTCGATAGGCCTGCTAACTTTTTCGAGGTACGACTTCAGTTGAGTCTTGAGATTGGCGTCAAGCATGGCGTTGCGATTCCGTGACGAGGGGTGTTGGTGTCCCGGCGCCGCGCACGTCCGGATAGGACATGCTGGGCCCGGGGAACGCGCGAAACGCCGTAGCAGGCGATTCGCGCGGTGATGCGCCGGGATGACCCCGGCAGATGCAGACTGCGAGTGCAGCGTGAGCTGCGCGGACCTTAGATCTTGCCGATCAGGTCGAGCGACGGGGTCAGCGTTTCTGCGCCCGGCGTCCACTTGGCGGGGCACACTTGACCCGGGTGAGCCGCGATGTATTGCGCAGCCTGAACCTTGCGCAGCAGTTCGCCAGCGTCACGGCCGATGCCGTTGTCGTGGATTTCGCACAGCTTGATCTCGCCTTCCGGGTTGATCACGAACGTGCCGCGCAGCGCGAGGCCTTCTTCTTCGATCAGCACGTCGAAGTTGCGCGAGATGGCGAGCGTCGGGTCAGCCAGCATCGGGTACTTGATCTTCTGGATCGTGTCCGACGTGTCGTGCCATGCCTTGTGCGTGAAGTGCGTATCGGTCGACACGCTGTAGATCTCAACGCCAATCTTCTTGAACTCTTCGTAACGATCGGCCAGGTCGCCCAGTTCGGTCGGGCACACGAAGGTGAAGTCCGCCGGGTAGAACACGAAAACCGACCACTTGCCCTTCAGGTCTTCTTCAGTGACGGTCTTGAAATCGCCGTTGTGGTAAGCCTGTGCTTTGAACGGTTTGACTTGACTGTTGATGATCGGCATTTGCTGAATCCTCTTTGGAGGGTGGTTGGAAAGTAGAGTCAGTATCTCAGACTACACTTAATAGGTAAAGTGGATTGTTTTAATGAGTTCGATAGTTCCACCCTATTAATCTTGTCGGTCGAGACTATCGGGTCGAATGGCGCGGCGTTTCAGCCCTTCAGAAGCCGCCACAGCGTGGTTCGGCCGATGCCGAGCGCGCGGCTGGCGGCGGCACGATTGCCGCCGGATTGTTCGAGGGCGCGCAGCACGTCCTCGCGGCTGGGGCTGGCGCGGGGCGCCGTGCTGCCAGGCCTCGCGTCCTGAGACGCTTCCGTGATTCGCTCGTCCCCGGACAGCCTGATCCGGCCGAACTCGGGAAACACCGCCAACCAGTCTGGCAAGGCGTCAGCGGTCGAGTTCCCAGACATCTCGCTGGTCCCGTCGCCGATATAAATCGCCGCGCGCGCCAGCAGATTTTCCAGTTCGCGGACGTTGCCGGGCCACGCGTAGTTCGCGAAAAGCGGGTCGAGAAACGCGAGCACCCGCCCGAGCGCCGCCGCCGACAAGCCGTACTGCAGCGCGCTGCGCTCCAGCAGATGCCGCGCCAGCGGCGCGATGTCGGCGCGGCGTTCGCGCAGCGGCGGCAATTTTATCTGAAGCAGATTTAATCTGAAATACAGATCCGCGCGAAACGCACCCTGCTCGACTAGCGCATGAAGATCGCGGTGCGTCGCGGCGATCACTCTCACGTCGACCGGCGTCGCGCGGCCCGCGCCGAGTTTCATCACCTCGCGTTCCTGCAGCACTCGTAATAACCGGCTTTGCAGCGCGGCCGGCATTTCGCCGATTTCATCGAGAAAGATGGTACCTGTGTGTGCGATTTCAAATAGCCCCGGCTTGCCGCCGCGTCGCGCGCCCGTGAACGCCCCTTCCTCGTGCCCGAACAGCTCGCTTTCGATCAGCCCCTCGGGCAGCGCCGCGCAGTTGAACGCGACGAACGGATTGCCGCGCCGCCGACTCGCGTTATGGATGCCCTGCGCGACCAGTTCCTTGCCGGTGCCGCTTTCGCCGCTCAGCAGCACGGTCGCGTCGTGCGCGGCGCCGGCGCGCGCGAGCCGGCGCACGCGCTCGAGCGCCACCGACGCGCCGATCAGATCGTCGAGCCGATGCCGCGCGACCAGATGCCTCGGCCGCTGGCTGGTACGCAGCGAGCGGTCGATCCGTTGCGCAACGAGCGCGTCCTGCGCGGTCACGACGAAACCGGCCCGCGCGCCCTGCTCGATGATCGGCACACAGCTGACGATCAGCGCGCGCCCGCCGATCTGCTCGATGCGTTCGTCGACCGGCTGGTCGGCGACGCGCGTCTCACGCAACAGCGGCGCGAGCGCGCGTCCGACCCGCGCGGAGGTGTCCTCGTCGTCCTGCGGGGCCGCCTGTGCGGAGCCTGAACCGAGCAGGTCGAGCATCGCCGGGTTGACGGCTTCGAGCTGGCCGGCTTCGTCGAACGCGGCGACGCCGTCGCGCAGGTGCGCGACGATCGTATTCAGGCGCACCCGCTTCGATTCCTTCTGGCGGCTCACCCGCGCCAGTTCGACCGAGCGCTCGAACGCTTCCTCGACCGCGGCGAGCGAGTACAGGAACACGCTTTCCATGCCGGCCTGCTGGGCCAGATCGCAGGCCATGCCCGCGCCGACCACCACGCGGCAGCCCTGCGCGGCGAGTTCATCGACCGCGAGCCGCACTTCGTCGATCGACCTGTACGCGCGCTGCCGCAGATCGACGTTCAGCAGCGGGCTCAGGTCGGCCAGCTCCTGCGCGATCGCTTCATGCAGCACCAGCCCGATGCGCGCTTGCGGCCACGTGGCGGTGGCGCGCGTGATTGCGCTCAACACGTCGAAGCCGTTCACCTTGACCATCACGACCGGCACGCTGAGATTCTCTTGCAGATACGCGCCGTTCGAGCCGGCGGACAGTACGACATCGACTGAACCAGCGTCCACGTACGCCTGCAGCGCGGCGACGGCCGCGCCGTAACCCTCCCGTACCGTGAAGAATTTCGCGCGGCCCGCATAGCGCGGCGCTACCGCCTCGCAAAGCGATTGCAGTCGGCTGATACTGACGAGTGCGACGCCGGGGCGGCCGACATCGACAGCGGGGCTCGGGTTCGCGAGGAATGGGGTGAACGTGGACACCGCGGCTCTCCTTGATTGAAACGTTCCGCGAAACGTTTCATGAAACGTTCCACCGATTGTGCCACGAACGCCCCGGGCCGAGCCCACCGCGCGCAAACCATTGTTCCATCGGCACAACGCGTGGAACGCCCGCCAATGGCACGTTTCCTGCAGAATGTCGCCCGCGTTCCACGACCCATTTTCCTTCTGGAGACCCCCATCATGACCACCACTTCCGCCACCCGCCGCGCCGCCTTTCGCGCCAAGGTCAACCAGCGTCAGGGCCTGCTCGTGCCCGGCGCGTTCAATGCGATGAGCGCGCGCGTGATCGAGGACGCCGGCTTCGAGGCGGTCTACATCACCGGCGCGGGCGTCACCAATATGTCGCTCGGTCTGCCCGATCTCGGCTTCATTGGCCTCGCCGAAGTCGCCGAGCACACCGCGCGCATCCGCGACGCGGTCGCGCTGCCGCTGATCGTCGATGCCGACACCGGCTTCGGCAACGCGTTGAACGTGCGCCAGACCGTGCGCGTGCTCGAACGCAGCGGCGCCGATGTGATCCAGTTCGAAGACCAGGTGATGCCGAAGAAATGCGGCCACTTTGCGGGCAAGGAAGTCGTCGCGACGAGCGAGATGGTTGGCAAGATCCGCGCGGCCGTCGACGCGCGCGAGGACGCGAACCTGCAGATCATGGCGCGTACCGACGCGGCGGCGGTCCACGGCATCGAGGACGCGATCGAGCGCGGTCATCGCTTCATCGAGGCCGGTGCCGACATCCTGTTCATCGAGGCGACCGAATCGCTCGCCGACATCGAGCGTCTGCCGGGGCTGTTCGACGTGCCGCAGCTCATCAACATCGTGATCGGCGGCAAGACGCCGGTGCAGTCGCGCGATGCGCTCGCGAAGCTCGGCTACGGCATCGTGCTGTACGCGAACGCGGCGCTGCAGGGCGCGGTGCTCGGCATGCAGCGCGCGCTCGGCACGCTGCAAAGCAACGGCCGCCTCGACGAGGACGCGACGATCGTCGCGCCGTTCAGCGAGCGCCAGCGGCTCGTCAACAAGCCGCTGTATGACCGGCTGGACAAGGAATACGCGGCCAAGGACTGACGCAACGGCGGCGGCGCGGCGGCGCGCCGCACGCCTGCGTGAAAAGGGACCCTTTCTTGCGTTAGGATTCAGGGCTGGAAAGCGGGGCTGAAAATCAGGCAAGCTGATGTCACCGCCAGCCCGAAGCACAAAAACGCACACGACAGGTAATCTCAAGCACCATGAAGTCAAACCCTTCGCGCGCCGCGCGCCGGCCCGTCAATGGTCTTTGCGCGCCTGCCAGCGCGCCGCGGGAGCTCGCGCGATGAGCAGCAGCGGCACCCGCACCGCGCATGTCGGCTGGCTGCCGTACATCGTCGCGGCCACCTTCTTCATGGAGTACCTCGACACCACGGTGATCGCCACCGCGCTGCCGCAGATGGCGCGTTCGTTCGGCGTCGGTCCGAACAGCCTGAGCCTCGGCATGACCGCCTACATGCTCGCGCTCGCGATCTTCATCCCGGCGAGCGGCTGGGTCGCCGACCGCTGCGGCGCGCGCACGGTGTTCGTCAGCGCGATCGGCGTGTTCACGGTCGCGTCGGTGCTGTGCGGGCTGTCGCAGAACGTGCCCGAGTTCACGGCCGCGCGGCTGCTGCAAGGCATCGGCGGCGCGATGATGGTGCCGGTCGGCCGTCTGATCGTGGTCCGCAGCACCGAGAAAGCCCGCATGATGCAGGCGATTTCGACGATCACCTGGCCGGCCATCGCGGCGCCGGTGGTCGGCCCGCCGATCGGCGGCTTCATCACGACTTACGCGTCGTGGCGCTGGATCTTCCTGCTGAACGTGCCGTTCGGCCTCGCGGCGATCGCCGTCGCGCTCGCCATCGTGCCGAACCTGCGCGGCACCGAACGCAAGCCGCTCGACGTCGTCGGCCTGCTGCTGAGCGGCGTCGCGCTGACCGCGATCCTGTACGGCGCGGAGCTCGCGAGCCAGCCGGCCACCAATGCGTGGCTCGCGATCGCGGTCGTGGCGGGCGGTCTGCTGGTCGGCGCGATCGCGTTCCTGCACGCGAAGCGT
The DNA here is from genome assembly GCF_040948755.1 of Paraburkholderia sp. BR13444. Lineage (NCBI taxonomy): Bacteria > Pseudomonadati > Pseudomonadota > Betaproteobacteria > Burkholderiales > Burkholderiaceae > Paraburkholderia > Paraburkholderia sp. BR13444. Next base: position 239,218 of record NZ_JBFPKM010000007.1, read on the forward strand.
CATCCGCATCCGCTCGTCGACGTGTCGACGCTGAAGGTGCCGACGTTCTCGGTGACCGTCGTTACCGGTTCATTCACGCGCATCGGCATCGGCGCGGTGCCCTATCTGATGCCGCTGCTGTTCCAGGTCGGCTTCGGGCTGTCGGCGTTCCGTTCGGGGCTGCTGCTGCTCGCGAGCGCGGTCGGCAACCTCGGCATGAAGGCGCTGACCACGCGCATCCTGCAGCGCTACGGCTTCCGGACGGTGGCAATCGTCGACGTGGTCGTGGCAGGCATTTTCATCACCTTGTGCGGACTGCTGACGCCGGACGTGCCGCTCGTGTTCGTGCTGATCGTGGTGTTCGTGTACGGCGTCACGCGCTCGATGCAGTTCTCGACGCTGGCGACGCTCGCCTACGCCGATATCCAGCAGACGCAGATGAGTGCGGCGAGCACGCTGTGGAGCGCGGCCATGCAAATGACGATCGGTCTGGGCATCGCGTTCGGCGCGGTGTCGCTGCGCGTGGCGGCGCTGTTCAACGGCGAGACGACCGGCCACGTGTTCACGCTCGACGATTTCCGCCTCGCGTTCCTGTTCGCCGGCGTGCTGACGCTGCTGTCGGTGATCGGTTATATGGGGCTCGCGCGCAATGCCGGACAGAGCATTGGCGGGGGTTCGCGCGGTGGCGAGACTGCCGCGAAGGGCTAAGGCACACGCCGCCGCTACGCGAACCAGGAGACACCCCGTGCAAGCAAGCGAACTGACGATTTCCAGCCGCATCGACGATCTCGACCTCGACATGGTCTACGCGTTCCTGTCGCAGCAAACGCCGTGGGCCAAGGGCATGCCGCGCGCGACCTTCGAGCGGGCGGTCGCCGGTTCGCTGTGCTTTGGCGGTTTTGTCGACGGCGAGCAGATCGCGTTCGCGCGTCTGATCACCGACGAGGCGACCTTCGCTTACCTGTGCGACGTGTTCGTGCTGCCGGCGTATCGCGGCAAGGGGTATGCGTCGGCGCTGATGAAACATATGTTTGCGAGCCCGTCGCTCGCCAGTCTGCGCAGAGTCGTGCTGGTCACGACCGACGCGCATCATGTCTATGCGCCGCACGGGTTCACGTCGCTCGCGAACCCCGAGCGGTATATGGAGCTGCATCGGCCGGATGTTTATAAAGCGGCCGAATAGGCGCCGCCTCAGCCGTACGCGCGCTCGCGCATCCACTTCGTCATGATCCATTTGTCGCCGGCCAGCACCGGCGCGCCACCGTGCAGCGTCGACGAGTCGAGCTGGCGTTCACCGTTCATGTAGCGGAAATAGACCGCGCCGCCCGCCCGCGCCGCGACCGATAGGCCCGCCGTGGGAAACACCGTCTCTCCGCCGTCCGCAACGTCGTTCAGATAGATGATCAGTGTCGCGACGCGTTGGCCGCCCTGCGCGGTATGGACCGCGCTGCCCGGCTGATCGGGCGCGAAGTAGTCGAAATGCGGGCTGTACTCGCCGCGCGTATCGTAATGAAGCACCTGCAGGCCTTCGCCGTTTTCGAGCGGCCAGTTCGTCAGGCTCGCGATGCGTCGTTCGATTCGCGCGATCAACCGGTCCTCGCCGCGCCGATACCAGACGCCATCGCTGGTCCGGCTGCGGATCACGTCTTCGTGGCCGGTGTGTGGATTGACCGTCGTCGAGCGCTTCAACCGATGTCGCGAGCGTTCGATCAGCTCGGCGCATTCCACGGCCGACAGCACGTCGGCGAACACGACCAGCTGTGGGCGCTCACAGCGTAGCAACACGCGTACGTCGCGGTCAGCGGCGCGGATCAGGTTGCCGCGCGCGAGCGGCGCAGCGTCGTATCGATAAGGATTGGTGGCGGGATCGGCCACTGTGGCGGGTGGTGAGGGGCCGCACGCGCGCCGGTCGAACGCATGGTGGACCGCCACACGGGCTTCGCCGTCGGCAAAGCCGGCCTGCACCATCGCGTCGATCATCGAGCCCGGCGTGCAGCCGCGCGCGACATTGCTGCTCAGCCATTCTTGCCAGGCGGCATCGACGACTCGCATAGCGTTTCCTGTGCGGCGGCCCGGCAAGGCGTGCGGGCACGCGCGTGCTTCGATGATAGCAAGCGCGATGCGCGCGCCGCCGCCCGCACGCGCCTAGCCGCGCTCGCGATTCAACTGCCCGCGATAGTGCAGCAGCCCCCGGCGCGCCTGCTGCCTGAGCATCCGCTGCACGAACGGCGACCAGCCGAACAGCGTGCCGCGCACGCCCATCGCCTGGCGCATCCACAGCCACAGATCGAAGCGGTCGCGATGCTCGACGATGAGCCCGTCGCGGAACACGAAACGCGCTTCGACCCGGTTCACGACGTCGCGCCCGGTCTGGACGAAACGGTAGCGCGCCACCCACTGTGCGCGGCCGCTACGGTCGTCCGCCTCGATGTCGCTGAAGCTTAGCGTGAAGTCCTGCGCATGCTTGACGAGCATGCGCCACATATCGCGCACTTCGTCGCCGACCAGCTCGCCGAAGGCGGGGTCGCTGAAGACGGCGTCGTCGGCATAACAGGCGACCATGGTCTCGGCGTCGCGATGCTGGAAGGCGGTGTAGAAGCGTTCGATCAGCTCGGTGTTGGGATGGCTCATTGATGTCGTGTGGTGTATTGCGGGAGCGCATCACGTGTCATGCACGCGCAGAGTCGCGCCGCGCTCCGGAAAAACAGCCCGCGCGCGGCAGGCGGCGGGCATGGCGCACACGATATAGGAAAACGGAGTCAATGGGGGGCCGGCGCGAGCCGACGACGGCTTTACCCTTCCGATACCGCCACACCGATAGCGCCGACGCCATCGTGGGCCCATCACGAGCGGATCAGTTTCACCAGTTCGGCGATCTGCTTCGCGCAGCTTCGCCGCGCCTCTTCCTCGACGTCCCGATACAGCCGGATGATGGTTTCGCCGACCGGCGTCAGCGTGCAGCCGCCGCCGCTCTGACCGCCCTGCTCCGATTGCGTGGCCGGCGACTTCAGCGAGCGATTCAGCTCGTCGATCAACAGCCACGCGCGCCGGTATGACATGTCGAGACTCCGCGCCGCCGCCGAGATCGATCCATATTCGCGCACCGCTTCGAGCAGATCGACCTTGCCTGGCCCGAGTGCAACCGCATCGCCGTTGCGGATGCGCATTCTGAAGCGCACCTCGGGACGCGCCCTGGTGGACTTCGTCGCCGGAGCGGCTCTGCTTTTAGCGGGTTTTGCGGTGTCGGCCATGCGCGCAAGCATACACGAACGGTTTCGCGCCGACCCCTCAGTGGCGCGCTTCAAGGCTGCCGTGCAAAGCAGTACCCGTAGTCTTCGCAGCCCGGGCAACCCGGCGCGGGTCCCGGTTGCAGACCCAACGAGATCGCGCATTGCGCGGCGAGGAATTTTTTCCAGCGCAGGTTATCGACGTTGCGCTCGACCAGCGTCGGGAAGTAGCGCGTGAGCATCCACGTCACTTCATCGCGGCCCGCGAGGCCAAGGTCGCGCCATAGATGATCCGGACGCAAACACGCATGGGCGATGATCGTCGCGAGACAGTGCGCGTCGTCGGGATGGACCGTGCTGCTCGCGCTCGCGACGAGCAGCGCGTGCAGTGCATGGACGAAGCTCGCGTGTTCGCTGGGGACCACCGGAAGCGGCAATGCCGGAATGCGCGCACGGACGAAGTGCCTCGCTAGCAGCGCGCGCCATGCATGCGCTTGCAGGCCGAGCAACGCGAGTTCGTTGCGAGCGTCGCGTGCGGCGATCAGTTTGGCGAACAGACGCGTATCGGCGTCCTCGGGTTCGCTGGCCTCGCGTAGCCACCCACGCATGCAGTCGGCCGTCAACGGATCGTCAGGCATGGCTGGATCAAACTTCCTCCGCATAGGCGCGGCCTCGAATCTCGGCCAGCGACGTATCGACCAGCAAGCGGCCCGTATCGAACACCGTCTCGAGCACTTCGTCCCACTCGCCCGCCACCGTGCGCTCGTCCCACACGATCGGCAACGTGACCGTCCGGTACTCGCCGCTGCTGCGATGGCGCAGCAACGTGAGCCGGCCTTTCTTCGAGCGCTTGCCGTGATCCGTGACCGGGTCCTTCGACACATCGTGCCACGTGTCGCCGAGCCGGATCGCGGAGCACTTCATCGCGAAGCGCTGCGTATCGCGGTTGATCTTCTGCAACAGCGCGCCGCCCATGCCGAACACGATGTTGTCGGCGGCGAAGCCGGCCTCGTCCATCGCGGCAAGAATCGCGGGAATCGAATCCGGATTCACCTCGTCACCCTGGATCACACGTACGTGGTCGAGCACGCGCCGCCCCTTGCTGTTCGTCTGCGAGCCGAACGACGCCTCCAGCGAGCGCAGCGTGTACAGCACGATCGTGCAAGGATCGCCGGAATCCGGGCGAATCACCAGCGTGCCGCCGGAATCGAGCACGGCCTGCTTCAACTCGCCGCCCCATGCGTTCAGCGCGGCGAACAGGTCGTAAGAGTCGGACACCACAGAAACGATCGCGCCCGGCTTGCCGAAGCGGGCGATCATGTTGCGATACGCGTCGACTTCGCGCTCGCGGCCCCACGCCGTGATCGTGCTGTGCTCGGCCGCCGGCACCGAGAACGCGGCCATGCTGTCGTGGTAGTAGTGATTCGCCGCAACCACGCCGAGCACCGTATCCGAGCCCATGAAGCTGACGAGGTGCGCCGCGCCGCCGATCGCGGCCGACTCCGCGCTCGACACGCCGCGCGCACCGAAATCGTGCAGTTTGAACGACAACTGCGAGAGATCGTCGCTGCTTTTCAGCAGAGCTGCGCGGATCGTCTGACGCAGATGCCAGCTTTGTGTCGCGACCGTGATCGGATACCACACGCGCATCAGCATCGTCTCCAGATACGACGTGAGCCAGAACACGTGGGGATCGTCGCATTCGACAGTGACGAGCACGTTGTGCGTCGGCACGACCGAGCCTTCGGGCACCGCGCGAATCCGCACCGGCAGATGGCCGCCATATTGCTGCACGACGTAGCGCCAGCCCGCTTCGTTGAACGGCTCGCCGTGCGCGCTGAAGAACGCGCGCGCCTGGTCGATCATCGCGCCGGTGACCGGCCGGCATAGGTATTCCTTCAGCAGCATTTGCAAGCCGAAAAACAGCGTGCGCTCGTAACGTCCGCCGCGCGATTCGATATACGAGAACATTGCCGTCGCGTCGGGCGGATATTGTAGAAAGTGCGATGCCTTGTACGAATCCGTATTCAGAATCGGATTGGACAGGATCGACGCGAGGTCGCTGAAACCCTGCGCGTTTTGCATGGACGGTGCTGCGCTCACGTGATTTTCTCGCTCGAGTGACCGGACGGCGCGAGCCGCTCTACCTCTTCAGAATAGGCCGGGGGATGACCCCGTATCTCACCTTACTACGGTATGCGCGATAGCGCTCGTCGTCGGCCTAGACCCCTGGCTTCAATTGCGGCGGCAGATTCGGCCACGTCGCGAACAGCCGGCCGAGCATGCTTCTGCGGCGCTCCGCACCCGCCGGCCACAGCATGTTCGCGAGCAGGACGATGCCTTGCGCGAGCCCGCTGTCGCGTGCGCACGCGACCAGCGGCACGCCGAGGCTCAGCGCCTCGTCCACGTGCCGATCGTCGCGCGGCAGTTGATGCGCGACCCTTGCGCCGAACGTGCGTTCGAGCATCGGCAGATTGATCTGCGCGTCCTTGTCGTACTGATTGACGACAACCCGCACCTTGCTGGCCGGATGCCCCAGCTCGCGAAAGATATCGAGCATGCGGCGCGCGCCATGCAGGTACAGCGGATTCTGCCGCACCACCATGCAGATCGCGTCGCTATGCGCGAGCGCGCGGATCGTCAACGGATTCAAGCTCGGGCCGACGTCGATCAGCACCGCGTCGTAGCGCTCGCGCACCAGCGTCAGAATCCGCTCGAGTTGGCCGGGCAGCAGTTCGGCGGCCTTCAGCGGATCGCCGGCCCCGGCGAGCAGATCGAGGTTCGGGCGCACGTGCATCGCGCATGCGTCGAACAGCGCCGCGTCGAGTTGCTCATTGCGCGTGCACAGATCGGCGAGCGTCATCGGCGGCGGGCGATTCGCCATCAGCAGGCTCGCGTCGGCGAATTGCTGGCTCAGGTCGATCAGCAGCACGCGCCGCTCACGCCGCGCGGCGAGCGCGCACGCGAGGTTGACCGCGATCAGCGTGGTGCCGCTGCCGCCCTTGCTCGACGCGAGGGTAACCACGCGCGCGCGGCGCCGCTGGGGCGCGCGACGCCGCGCTTCGATCTGCGCGAGCGCATCGGCGACGGCGTGAGCGTCGAGCGGCCACGACAGCACCTGCCGCACGCCGACGCGCAGCGCCGCGCCGATCAGCGCGCTGGACGGCGCCGGCGTCACCAGCATGCAATGGAGCGTCGGCGCGCAGGCGAGCGCTTCCTCGACGCCGTCCAGTCCGCGGACGTTCAGACGGGCGTCGTCGACGATCAGCAGGTCGGCCGTGCGGAGCATGCGCGCGTGGATCGGCAGTTGCCGGGCCGAACCATACGCGGTGTGCAGCCGATAACGCACGCCGCTCTGTTCGAGCCGCACGACGATGCGCTGTGCGTTTTCAATGCTCGCGGCAATCAGGAAGATGTCGATCATGGCAGCTCTGCGGCGCGTGGCGCGTCATGCGCGGGTTTTTATTCAAGTCGTCTGTTCACGATTGACGACGCAGGCTGCGGCGCGAACTCCTTACCGCGGCGCTCCTCCGTGAAAACCATGAGCCGGCAAACGGTGCTATCGAATTCCTGTACGGCCGTCGCGAGCCGGTATCGAGCGGCAAGCGTCAAACCTCGTTTTCATCTTCGTCGTGCCGATGCGCCGCGTTGCGATCAGCGCGCACCGGCATCTCGTACAGCGCGTCGCGCAGCACGGCGCGGCGGAGCTCGGCCTGGGCGCGGCGCTCGAGCGTCTCGGCGACGACGAGCGCCAGCAGATCGACCGAGGACCCCGCCGTCTGCGCGAAAAAGCGCGCGCGCGACGCCGCGACATACCGCCGGTAACTGCGCCCCGTTCCGTCCGAAGCGGCCAGCCTGCGAATCAGTTGTGGTTTCATGACAGCCCCCGATGTCGATCGGATTTGCGCGAGGTCACGCCGCTTCGTCGCAGCGCCCCGGCCGTCGGGCCAGGTTGCCGTGCCCGTGCCAACCCACGGACACGGCCCCTGGTTCACTTCGTACATTCGTCTCTCTGTGGAGACGATGGCCTCTCTCCCCGCTTCATCGCGCCGGCCGGTCCTGATCCGGCGCTGCCCCTTCCCTTTGCGGCGCGTCGCTCGCGAAAGTCGCCAGCGCGTTGCCTGTCGTTATCGCCATCCTTTTCGCGTCGTCAGGACAAAAAAGTCGAAAAGGAAAAACGGCGAAGTCGATGCCTTTTTTCGTCCGGTTTTGAATGGCCGTCATACCGGTCCGCCACTCAACCGTTTTTCTCACGTATTTAATAAGGCCCCGCCGCGCTCCCGCAGACGCTTGATGGCTTCCCCGACCATGCCTACGAGTGAGCTTTTTACCGCCAGTCTTTTTTAATCCGGTTTTCCCCGTACCGTCGACCTGGCTGCAAAACATTTTTCTGTGCAGACCTTATTGCAACGCTTATGCCAACCCGCTTAACAAGCGGTAAGGCGCCCGTCAAAGCTTCACCCTGCCGTGAAATCGGTTTACTTTCGACGCGGCACGAGCCTGCCCGATTTTTGGCGCAGCGCGCATTGATTCGTTTCTGACACGCCAATTCGCCGCGCGCTGGCGGCAAAGCGCGCTCCTCGCTGCCTCCCGCCAGCCTCCAGGCTGGCCGCAAGGCCGGCTACACGCGGCTTCGCCGTTCCTCAAGGTTGCAAAAGCGTCCCGCCCGGCACGGCAAAGCGCAGTCGACTCGTGCTGTCCAATCTGTCGCAACTGTGAAACACGACTGCTTACGCTTCGTCAGTTTTAGTCACGCCTTAATACCAGGGCAATTGCTACGCAATGTGCGATTCCTCGCATAACCGACCTTGACCGTTTATTCATTAGTGATCCGTGTTAATCCGAAAGCCAACACGCATTCCTGATCCATGATTCTTTTGTCTGGCGCTTTCAAGCGCTTTCGCTTATCGTTAGGCCGTGCGCCAATCAGAGCGCTTGTATCAGGTCAACGAGGTAAGCCACGGTTCAAGTGGTTTTCACGATTCGGGGATAAAGTCGCCGGGCAGTTTCAGCAATGAACGACAAGGTCGCCGCCATTGCATGAATCGGTCCGCCATGCAGCGCGTTCCGGTTCGCGCCGCGCTTGTAGTGTCCCTTGTTCGTGTTCGCTGCTGCCGTGAATGCGTCGCAGCCGGAGTGCAGTAACTGGCCGCCTGAATCTCACAACGCCGCACAGCAGTCCTGAGGGTCGAACGGGGGGAATCATGACTACGACTTGCACGCCGGCCGACACGGAACGCACCGTTCTGTACGTGGCGAACGCGCCCGACCAGAAACTCGCCGAGTTTCTGGCCGCGTCGGGATGGCAAGCCGTGCACGCAAAAAGCACGGCCGTGGCCGAACGCATGATCGAACGCGGCAACATCAAGGTTGGTCTCGTTCAGTTGCCCGAAGATTGCACGTCTCAGCAGCTATCCGCGTTCGCGCTGTGCATGCGCCGCGTCGAGACCAACTGGGTCGCGCAGATCGTGCCGGGCCAGGCCGACAACGAACTGGTCAGCCGTTTCATCCTCGATTACTGCTTCGACTTCGTCACGCAGCCGTGGCTCAACGAGCGGCTCGTGTTCGCGCTCGGCCACGCTCATGGGCTGTCGAACCTGCGTCAGCCGCGCGTCGCGCCGGAGCCGTCGGTCGGCCGTCACGGCATGGTCGGTCAATGCGAGCCGATGCAGCAGCTCTACCGGCGCATCGACAAATGCGGCGTGACCGACGCACCCGTGTTCATTGCAGGCGAATCGGGCACCGGCAAGGAGCTGACCGCTCGTGCTATTCATGATCGCTCGCCGCGCGCGGGCCGCACGTTCGTCGCGATCAATTGCGCGGCGATTCCGCCGAGCCTGTTGCAGGCCGAACTGTTCGGCCACGAGCGCGGCGCATTTACCGGCGCGCTGCAACGCAAGATCGGCCGCATCGAGAGTGCGCATGAAGGCACGCTGTTTCTCGACGAAATCGGCGACATGCCGCACGAATGTCAGGCGGTGCTGCTGCGCTTCCTGCAGGAAGGCACGATCGAGCGGCTTGGCGGCAACGGTCCGATCAGCGTCGACGTGCGGGTGATCTCGGCCACCCACGTCGACCTGGAGCGCGCCGTCGAGGACGGCCGTTTCCGCTCAGACCTCTATCACCGGCTCTGCGTGCTGCGACTCGTCGAGCCGCCGCTGCGCGAGCGCGGCGGCGACATCAAGCTGCTCGCCAATTACGCGCTCAGCATGTACAAGCAGGACGGCGCGCGCAAGCTGCGCGGGCTGTCGAGCGACGCGATCGTCGCCATGTCGAACTACCCGTGGCCCGGCAACGTGCGCGAGCTGATCAACTGCGTGCGCCGCGCGGTCGTGATGAGCGAGGGCCGCTTCATCACGGCGAGCGACCTGGGCCTGCCCGAGGCCGACAATGGCCCGGCGGTCACGCTCGCGGAAATCCGCAGCAAGGCCGAAAAGGATGCGATCGAGAACGCGCTGCTGCGACACGGCTACAAGCTGTCCGATGCGGCCGCCGAACTCGGCATTTCGCGCGCGACGCTGTACCGGCTGATGCACGCGAACCGGCTGCATCAGGAGCCACCCGGACGCGGCGCGAGCAGCGGTCCCGATGCCGACGACGAAGCCGAGCGCCAGACCTCGTCGTTGGCATGAGCGCGGATGTAAGCGTTTTTTGCAGTGAACGCTTAGCAGCGCATGGTGACAGCAATTGATCGATGAAGACTCACAAGCGCTCTGCTTGCAGCTAGCGTAGTCATGCGGCGCGTCCCCGCGTCACCGCAATCATTGCCACCCGGCAGGCGGCCTCCTACCCCTTGCGCCGCCTCGCCCACGGGGCCTTCCGGGCAGGCTTTCTGCCCACTTCGCCAGGCCTGCCGGCCATCATCGGCTATGCTATCGGCTCAACGCCCCAACCGGCGAGCGCCGCCCTCGCGGCCCTTTCGCCCGTCCGGCGGGCCTCCGCCGCAGGAACTTCAGCGCCCGAACCCGTGTCCGTCCGGGGTCGCCCCGCTGAAACAGCCCTGCGTTCCGGCACAATCGTCCGCCCTGGCTTCGTCCCGCTCTACACCCCATGCAAAAATTTCTCCGTATCTGTTTTTTCATTTTTCTGGTCGCCGGCGCGGCGCCCGTGTTCGCCGCCGCGCCTGAGCCCGCCCATTCCACGCCCGCTTCCGCCGCCGTCACGCTGACACCTCAGCAGGCTCGCGACGCGCTCTCCGTCCTGAACGACCCCAAACGCCGCGCGCAGGTCGCGGATACGCTGCAGGCGATCGCCGCGGCCGGCGCGTTGAGCGCGCCGCCCGCTTCCGCGCCGGCAGCGGCGTCGGCACCGGCCGCCGCCAGCGGCGCAGCCTCGCTCGTGCCGGCCGCGTTCAAAAGCAATGGCCTCGCGTCGCAGATCGCGCGTCAGGGCGCGCATTACGCCGGCTATCTCGCGACCTCGCTGCGCGGCTCGGTCGCCGCGCTGCTCGATGTCGCTTCGGTGCGCGCATGGTGGAACTGGCAGTTCGCCAACCCGCACGCGCGCGTGGTGCTGCTCAAGGTGCTGTCGTCGCTGCTCGCCGCGCTGATTCCCGCGCTGTTGCTCGAATGGCTGACGCGCCGGCTGCTGCGTCGCATCTACCGGGCGATCGCTGCGCGCCGCGAAGCCGCGCAGCAGGATGACAACGGCGCCGCGCCGCCTTCCACGCGTGCCGCAGGCGCCGCGCCGTACCCGACGCCATCCGAGAAAGGCCGCGCGATCGAAGCCGAAGGCAAGCGCAACGCGACGCACCACTGGACGCTGCTGCAACGCCTGCCGCGCGCGTTGCTTATCACGCTGGTCAGGCTGATTCCGCTTGCCGTGTTCGTCGCCGCGGCAAGCGCGGTGATTTCGATCATCGCCGACAACGGCACGCCGCAGGACCGCGCGCTCGATTCGCTGATCGACGTCTACGTGGTGTGCCGCTGCGTCGTGATCGTCGGCGCGTTCTTCCTGCAGCCGAGCGCGCCGCGTCTGCGGCTGCTGCGCATGGGCGATGCGTGGGCCGCGTTCATCCTCGGCTGGATCGTGCGAATCGTCGGCGTGGTCGGCGCCGGCGTCGCGCTAGCCGAAGTCGCGCAGGCGCTCGGCATGAACGACGCCGCGCATCTCGCGCTGCTGAAAGTGGTCGCGCTGGTCGGTCACGTGATGATCTCGATCCTCGTGCTGCGCTGTGCGAAGCCGGTTGCCAACCGGATTCGCATTCGCTTTTCCGCGCACGAGTCGTTGCAGATGTTCGGCAACGCGCTCGCGGACGCGTGGGCCTGGGTTGCCGTGGTCATCGTGATGGGCCTGTGGTTCGTGTGGGCCTTCGACGTACAGAACGGCTATCACGCGCTCGTGAATATCGGCGGCATGACGCTCGCGATACTGATCGGCGCGCGGCTCGTGTCGATCGTGATCTTCGGTGCGCTCGCGCGCATCTTCCACGTGCAGGACGAAGCGTCGCGCTCGCTCGTGCATCAGCACGCGTACCGATACTATCCGGCGCTGCGGCGCGTGATCGGCTGGGTCATCGGCATTGTCACCGCGTTCGTGCTGTTGCAGGCGTGGGGCGTCGATGTCGTCGATCTGTTCCGCAGCGGCACGATCGGCCATCGCCTCGCCTCGGCGCTCGCGACGATCGCGGTCGCAGCGATCATCGCGCTGGTGGTGTGGGAGGTAGTCAACGTCTCGGCCGAACGCCGCCTCGACGACTGGACGAGCAGCGGCGATCTGGTGCGCGCCGCGCGCCTGCGCACGCTGATGCCGATGCTGCGCAGCGCGCTGTTCTGCGTAATCGCGCTCGTCGTCGTGCTGACGGGACTGAGCGAACTCGGCGTGAACATCGGGCCGCTGCTCGCGGGCGCGAGCATCTTCGGCGTCGCGCTCGGCTTCGGCTCACAGAAGCTGGTGCAGGATTTCATCACCGGCATCTTCCTGCTGATGGAAAACGCGATGCAGGTCGGCGACTGGGTCACGCTCGCGGGCGTGTCGGGCACCGTCGAATATCTGTCGATTCGCACCGTGCGCCTGCGCGGCAGCGACGGCTCGCTGTTTACGGTGCCGTTCAGTTCGGTGTCGACCGTGAACAACACGAATCGCGGCATCGGCAACGCGGCGGTGCGCGTGAATATCGTGTTCGGCCAGGACGTCGAGCGCGCGATCGACACGCTGAAGGAAATCGGCGCATCGCTGCGCGCGGATGACAAGTTCAAGGACGGCATCCTCGCGGACTTCTCGTTCTGGGGCGTCGATGCGGTCGACGGTTCCGCGATCACGCTGGCCGGCCAGATGCAATGCCGCGATACGTCGCGCTGGGGCGTGCAGCGCGAGTTCAACCGGCGCATCCTCGAGCGCTTCAGCGAGCTCGGCATCGAGATCGCGAATCCGCAGCGCCATCTGCTCACGTGGGACCCGGCCAGCAAGGCCAAGGTCGATGCGGGCGTGCCGCGCATCCACCAGATTGGACAGTCTGATGGCGGCGAGCACACTCCGCACAAGGGCGACGCGCCGCTCGACGATCAGATCCCCGTCGATCCGAGCCCGGCCGGTGGCCCCGGTACGCCCGCCAATCCGGGCTCGACCTCGCCGCACGCGTGACGTGACACGCCGCACGTCGCACGCGTAACGGTTCGCTAGCGCCGCGCAGCGCTAGCGAACCTGCCACCAGCGCGGCAGCAGGCGCCGCACTTCCGGCCTGCGGAAGCGGTCGTCGATCAGATGCACGACGCCGCGATCCTGTTCGGTGCGGATCACGCGCCCCGCCGCCTGCACGACTTTCTGCAATCCCGGGTACAGGTACATATAGTCGTAGCCATTGCCGAAGCGCGCATCGAGCGCACGGCGCATCTGCTCGTTGACGTCGTTGACCTGCGGCAGACCGAGCGTCGCAACGAACGCGCCGACCAGTTGCTGTCCGGTCAGATCCACTCCCTCCGAAAACGCGCCGCCGAGCACCGCGAAGCCGATCCCCTGATTCATCGTTTTGAAGCGCGCGAGAAACGCATCACGCGCGGCTTCGTCCATGCCGGGCTCCTGGGTCCACACCGGCAAGCCGGGATGCCGCTCGCGCAGCAGCGCGACCACGCGTTGCAGATAATCGAAACTGCTCAGGAACCCGAGATAATTGCCGGGCTGCGTGCCGTACTGCTTCGCAATCAGTTCGACGATCGGCGCGAGCGAGCGCTCGCGATCGCGCCAGCGCGTCGATACATGAGCCGCTACGTGCACCTGCAACTGCTCCGCGCGAAACGGTCCTTCGACATCGAGCCATTGCGTATCGTCGGCGAGCCCAAGCGTGTCGCGATAGAAATGCTGCGGATTCAGCGTGCCGGAGAACAGCACCGTGGTACGCGCGACCGCATAGCGTGGCGCGAGAAACGGCGCGGGGATCACGTTGCGCACGCATAGCGTCGCACTGGTCTTGTCGCGCGGCGCGTAACGATCGGCGCTCAATGTCACGTCGAACATCGAGTGCTCGCCGAACTGCTCGGCGAGCGCGACGAAGTGCATCGCATCGAAGAAAAAGCGCAGCGCGTGTTCGTCGATCGACAACGGCGCGTCGGCGAGCTGATCGGTCACTGCGCCAATCAGATTCTGCGCGGCGGATAGCAACTTTCCGGGGATCTCCGCGTACACGTGGTAGCTGGCCGTCTGCGCGCGCTTCAGCGCATTCCATTCGCGCTGCAAGCGTTCGAGCGGTTTCTTCAGCGCCGCCGGCGCGCTGTTGCGCGCGAGCCGGAACGCGCTTTGATCGAGCGACGCGGTATACATGCGCCGCGCGCGTTCCAGCAGGTTGTGCGCTTCGTCCACCAGCACGCCCACGCGCCACTGATTGATCTGCGCGAGCGCATGCAGCATCGCGCTCGCGTCGTAGTAGTAGTTGTAATCGCCGACGATCACGTCGGCCCAGCGCGCGAGCTCCTGCGCCAGATAGTACGGACACACGTCGTGCGCGAGCGCGGCCTCGCGCACCGCCGCGCGATCGAGCCGCGGCGTCGCGAGCGCCGCGGCTCGCGCCGCATCGAGACGATCGTAAAAGCCGCGCGCGAGCGGACATGACTCGCCGTTGCAGGCTTTATCCGGATGCTCGCAGGCCTTGTCGCGCGCGACGAGTTCGAGCGTTCTGAGCGGCAACGGCGCGCTCCGATGCAGCGAGTCGATCGCATCGAGCGCAAGCGCGCGGCCCGGCGTCTTCGCGGTCAGAAAGAACACGCGATCGAGCCGGTCTTCGCCGCAGGCTTTGAGCAACGGAAAAATCGTCGCCAGCGTTTTGCCGATGCCGGTCGGCGCCTGCGCCATCAACGGCTTGCCGTCGCGCGCCGCACGATACACGGCTACCGCGAGCTCGCGCTGCCCACGGCGAAACTGCCCATACGGAAACTGCAACTCGACGAGCGCCGCATTGCGCGCAGCGCGATGCGCGTCTTCCTGCACGGCCCAATCGAGAAATCGTTCGCACTGGTCGACGAAAAAGATTTCGAGTTCGCGCGCGCTGTGCTGCTGTGTCAGCACGGTTTCCTTCTGACTGCCGATATCGAAGTACACCAGCGCGACCGTCAGCTCGCCGAGCCCGCGCGCCCGGCACAGCAGATGCCCATAGACGAGCGCCTGTGCCCAGTGCAGCACGCGATGATTGGCGGGCATGCGCGCGAGATCGCCGCGATAGGTCTTCACTTCTTCGAGCCGGTTCGCGATTGGATCGTAGCCGTCCGCGCGGCCACGCACGGTCAGACTGCGATGCGTGCCCGTCAGCGTGAGTTCGGTTTCGTAGCCGCCCGCGCGACGGCCGGCGACCATCTGATGACCGGCAATGCCTTCGAGCGAAGTCGGCGCGGGCGTGAAGCGCAGATCGAGATCGCCGCGCCGCGCGGTGAATTCGCACATCGCGCGGACAGCTACCACGTAGCTCATACGACGCGCTCCGCTTCGGCTCGCGTCGCGACGTCCGCTTCGCCCTGCGCCTCTTGCCCGGCCCAGCGCACATCGACGACGCGCACCGGCATGCCGTGCTGCGCGCAGTACGCGAGCCAGCGGATCTGGTTGTCCTGCAGACGATCGCCGGGGCCTTTTACCTCGATCAATTCATAGCGACGCTCGGCCGGCCAGAACCGGATCAGGTCGGGCAAGCCGGAACGATTGCCGCGAATGTCGCGCAGCAAGCGCTCGAACCACAGCTTCAGATGTGCGGCGGGCAGACAGTCGAGCGCAAGCGCGACGAGTTCGGGCGTCAACAGTCCCCAGAATACGAAGGGCGACTGCATACCGGTCTTCTGATGCAGATGCCGCAGAATCGTGTCGCGATACACACCGCTATCGAGTTGCGCGAAGCACGCCGCGAACTGCGTGGCGCGACGCGCGTGAAAATCCGGCGCGTGCAGATCGGCCGGTTCGCGCTGGAACGGATGAAAAAAAGCGCCGGGCAGCGCCGCGAACACCGCCTCCCAGCACAGCAGGCCGAACAGCGAATTGATCAGCGCGTTCTCGACGTAGTGCACCGGCGCGGCGTCGCTGCTCAGATGATCGCGCACCACGTATTCGACGGGCACCGGCGTGTCAGGCTTCGGCAGCACCAGCGTGCCGCGCTCCACCCGTCGCGCCGCCACGGCGCACGGCACGGGCACGCCGCATTTGCGCCGCAAGCGCGGCAACATCCGGGCGACACGCTGCGCCTCTTCTTCGCTCTCGGGCGCTGCATCGGCCTGCAAAGCCAGCGCGAGCGCTTCGCCGTCACGCTCGCTGCGCTCGAGCACGCGCATGCGTCGATGACGCGCACCCGGCCACGCGCATGCGTCGTACACCTCGAGTGCGGTGCTCCACTGTTCGCGCCGCTCGCACTCCTGGCCGATCCGGAACAGCAGTTTCGCGCGACGCGTTTCCAGCCACGGATTCGCAGTATCGATCGAGCGGACGGTCGCGATCAGTTCTTCAAGCGTGGCGGCGCCGGTGTCGGCCGGTAGCCATTCGAGCGCTTCGCGGCACGCGTGCAGCGCGAGATAAGCGTCGATATCCGCGCGTTTCTGGAACGCGCGCGACGACGGTCCGAACGCGACCTTCTCGTACTGGAACACGCCAAGATCGGCGAGTACGAACTCCGACCAGTCCTGATATAGATTGCCGAAGAACATCAGCCGCAAGCGATCGCACAACGGCGCGATCGCAACGTGCAGCACGCGGTCCGTAGTAGCGTCGTGCCACGCGGCGAGCGGACGTGATGGGCATGCTTGCGCTTCGCCGCTTTCAGTTTCGTAAAACGCACGCAGCGTTTCGAGCAGATCCGGTTTGCGCAATGCCTTTGCGCCGGGAATTCGCGCGATCGCGTCCGCGAACATCTCCAGCAATTGCGCACGTGTGCTGAGGGCAAACAGATCGTCGAGCGACAGAGCCGGCTCGGTGTCGATCCAGCGATGCACCGTCATCGGCATCGCCGCCTGCAACGGACAGCCGATTTCCTCATAAACGAGGCGGCTCGCGCGAAACAGCATGCCCTTGCGCATCAGCATGCGCACCAGCAACGCACGCGAAGCCTGCGGCAATGTCGCGAAAGTGCGCAGAAAAGCGTGCTCTTCGTCGTCGAGCAGGTCGTCGTAACGCGCGGCGAGCCACGCCAGCGCGCGCTCGAAATTCAGCAGGTAGTAAAGGGCCTCAGAGCGGATCTCTGAGCGAGCATCGGTTGCCACGGACTTTGTGCAGGACCTGTATGTTTATACAGTGATGATAGCAAAGTCCGGCGCGGTAACTGCCGCGCGTTAGGCTGCGAGCCACACCACCGTCAACGAGCGCACGCCCTGCGCGCCGCGAATCAGTACGCCCTCGATATCGGCGGTGGCTGAAGGGCCGGTAACCAGCGCCGCGTAGCGCGCGCTGCGGAAATCGTCGCGACGATAGACGTCTTGCAGTCCATCGAGCAATTGCGCCGGATCGAGCAACACGACCAGATGCTGGACGATGTAGCCCAAGGCATTGACCACATATTCGCGCTCGCTGAACCACACCGAGCCGGTTTCGGCAACGCCAAAACGCGCCCGCACCACACCGACGTCGACGTCCTGCAGCGACGCGGGGTCCGTATCGGCGCCGATCACGCGCGTGCCCGGCACTTGCGCGCTCGCCGATGCAATCGATACCGCCGCGCCAAAACGCTCGCGAATCAGTTCGCTAACGTCGCTCGCGCTTGCTGCCTCGACGCAAGTGCCGCCCATCGTTTGCAGCGCCGCTGTGAAACGCGCTCGCGGATCGCCGCCAACCGCATCGAACAGCGGCACGTCGGGACGCGGCCGCGCGGCCGGTTGCGCGGCGCGTACTTTGGCAAGAAAAGCCTCACGCGTTGTCATTGCCGCCTCCGCGATTCTTTTTGTACCAGGCATGGAAAGTCATCTTCGGCGCTTCCGGCAATTCGCGCTGCCGGCCCCAGATATTCAGCGGGTTGTACAGCACGAAATTCGGCAGCCGCCGTAACGCGCTGCCCATCGACGCCACCGTCGCGCGATACAAGGTCGGACTCGATAGCAGACGCCCCGCCATCTTCAGCACTTCCTGCTTCACGAACGGCACTTCGTGCTGCTCGGCGATCACCGCGCGCCATTTATAGATCTGCTCGTGAATGTTGATCTTCACCGGACACACGTTCGTGCAACTGCCGTTGAGTGTCGATGCGAACGGCAACGCGCTATAGCGCTTCAGATCGAAAGTCGGATTGATGATCGCGCCGATCGGCCCCGAATAGGTGCCGCCATACGAGAGGCCGCCGCTGCGTCGATACACCGGACACGTATTCATGCACGCGCCGCAGCGGATGCATTTGAGCGAGTACCAGAAGTCCTCCATCGCGAGCCGTTCCGAGCGGCCATGATCGACGAGAATGAAATGCATCTCGGTGCCCGGCCGCGGCGCACGAAAATGCGATGTGTACTGCGTGATCGGCGAACCCAACGCACTGCGCGACAGCATGCGCACGAACACGCCGAGATCCGACACCTTCGGTATCAGCTTCTCGATCCCGATCGATGCGATATGCAACGGCGGAACGTTCGCTGAAAGATCGGCATTGCCTTCGTTCGTGCAGACAACTACCGTGCCCGTTTCCGCCACCGCGAAATTGCAGCCGGTCATGCCAGCCGTTTTCTCGCGCACGAAATACGGCCGGGTATTCATGCGCTGGCTTTCGGCCAGATAATGGATGTCGCTATTCTTCGGATCGGTGCCGATGGTGCGGCCGAACAGTTCGGCCACGTCCGCGCGCAGCTTGTGCACGGCCGGCACGACCATATGACTCGGGTCCTGATGATCGAGCTGCTGGATGCGCTCGCCGAGGTCCGTCTCCATCACGGTAATGCCGCGCGGTTCGAGGTACTCGCGCATCCGGCATTCGTCGGTCAGCATCGACTTGCTTTTCACGAGCGTCGTCATGCCGCGCTCGGACATCAGCTGGTGGACGATCGCGTTGTGCTCTTCCGCGTTCGCCGCCCAATGCACGACCACGCCATTGGCCGCGGCGGCCGCCGCGAACTGCTCCAGATAGTCGGCCAGATGCGACAGCGTGTGTTCCTTGATGCCCGACGCCAGCGAGCGCAACGTTTCCCATTCCGCAATGCCGTGCGCCTGCGCGTCGCGCTTCTCGCGCAGGTCCCACAGACGCTTGTCGTGAAACGCGACATGCTCGGTTTTGCCGATAAAAGAACCCGCGGCTTTGGCGTGATCGATGCGTTGATGGTCGCCGCTCATGCGCGTGCTCCATTGAGAACCTGCGCGATATGAATGAAGCGCGCGTCGGCCTTCATGCGTTCGGCGCAACCCTGTTGGTGCATCAGGCAGGACATATCACCCGAAACGATGTACTCGGCACCCGCATTCAGATGGTCGCGAACCTTGTCCTGCCCCATGCGCACCGACACCGCCTCTTCGGTGACCGAGAACGTGCCGCCAAAACCGCAGCATTCGTCGGGCCTCGCCGGCTTAACGAACTCGATGCCTCTCACGCCTTCGAGCAATGCGCGGGGCTTTGAAAACGGCGTGCCGGCAATTTCCGACGCCGACGCCTGCCTCAGATGACGCAGCGCGCTGCAACTGGTGTGCAGACCGACGCGATGCCGAAACTCGGCCCACGGAAATTCGCGCGCGCCGATCACGTCGTGCAGAAACTCGACCAACTCATAAGCGCTTGCGCGCACTTTCTTCACTTCATCGGTCTGCTCGAGCGCGGTCAAATGCTCTCGCACGTGATGAATGCAACTCGCGGACGGCCCGACGATGTAGTCGTAGCCGGCGAAGTTGCGCGCGAATAGTCGCTCGGTGGCGGCGGCGTCCGCATGCGCGCCGCTATTGGCCATCGGCTGGCCGCAGCAGGTCTGCTGTTGCGGATAGTCGACCTCGATGCCGAAACGTTCGAGCAGTTCGAGCGTCGCGATGCCGACCTCGGGATAGAACGCGTCGATAAAGCACGGGATGAACAGCGCGACTTTCATAGGGCCTTCAGGAAATGCGGCGGGGATGATGCCGGTTGACCGGTGCGGCCCGTTCTGCCGGTTTGGTCATGTTGGTCTGACCAAGACTATAAGAAAGTCGGTTGGCGGTGTCAATTCGAGCGGCCCGATCACCACGGCAGAGTAAGTGCGACCTTCGGCAGCGGGAGCTTGTTCGTCGGCCATCGAGCCGCCGCGTTCGTTCTCCAACACGACCGCTCAAACCGACTCCCGCAGCACCAGCCGATGCTGCAAGATGCGCGGCGCGGGGCGTCGGCCGTCCAGCAGCGCCAGCAGCATTTCGGCGGCCGCGGCGCCCAGTTCGACCATCGGCTGGGCCACGGTCGTCAGCCCCGGCTCGAAGATGTCGGCGATGGGCACATCGTCGAAGCCCATTACCGCCACGTCGTGCGGCACCCGCCGGCCGGCCTTGCTAAAGCACTTGATCGCGCCGATCGCCAACGTGTCCGACACGGCGAACACCGCGCTCGGCGGGTCCACCACCGCCAGCAGACTTGCCGCCGCCTGGCTTCCGGCGGCGTAGCTGTTGTCGCCAGTCACACAGACAAGCTCGGGCGCAGGCGCGAGGCCGGCGCGCAACAGTGCCGCGTCATAGCCCTCGCGGCGCTGACGCGCATACAGGAAGCGCTCATCGCTGGTGATGAAGCCGATGCGCCGGTGGCCCTTGTTGATCAGGTACTGCACTGCGTCCGTCGCGGCCTGGCGGTGATCGATGCTGACATAAGGCACATCACTACCGGGCATGAACTCCGAGCAATTGACCCACGGCTTGCCATTCGCCGCTTCGCGCCGGGCTGCCTGGTCGGACATCGGCACGAGATTGATGACGCCGTCGCTCAGACTGCCGAGCAGCGTCGGCAGCGACGCGTCCGCTGTGCCCGCCCAGGCTTCCAGGTCCGCCGGAAGCAGCGTGTAACCGGCCTGGCGACTGACCGCGGCGGCCCCGCGCACGATCTCGGCGTAATAGGGGTTCGCGAAGTCCGGCATCAGCATCAGCAGAATGCGGCTCTGCCCGGTACTCAGGCTGCGGCCGAACGGATTGACGCGGTAATCCAGTGCGCTCACAGCCGCCTCGACCCGCTCGCGCGTGGCCGCCGACACGGGCTTCGTCCCGTTGAGCACACGCGACACCGTGGCAATCGATACGCCAGCTTCGCGGGCTACGGCTTCGATAGAGGGTTTGCTTCGCATAGGTAACAATTGTAGCACCGCTGGGAAAATTTTTTCCCGATATGCGTTACCCATAAGCAGTGGAGATGCAGACGTAGATTGCCGGTGCCGTGGCTATACCTGCCTGCATAGGGGTAAAGCCCATGTTCCGGAGAAGCAGGAAAGCGCTTACCCTCTGACCTGCACTGCTTCACTGCAATCGCTGCTCCAATCCGTGCCGCATCCCTTGACTCCTTGGACTGACGACCATGAATCAAGCCTTGCCCATTTCCATCCAGATTTACAGCCTGCGTAATGCGGGCGACTTCGACCGGCAGTTCGACATTGCAGCCCAAGCCGGATTTCGCCAGGTCGAGCTGATCGGGTCCTTGCTGGAAGATGCGGCCGACACCCGGAACAAGCTTCGGGCCCGCGGCCTGAGCGCCTCGTCCAGCCATCTCAGCATGGCCATGCTGCGTGAGCGTTTGCAAGAAGTGATCGCGGCGTGCGAGACGATCGGTTTCACCCAGCTGGTCATGCCCGCCGTGCCGCCGGCCGAGCGCGACAGTGATGCCGCATATTGGCGGGCGCTCGGCAGCGAGCTGGGCGAACTCGCTCATCGGCTGGCCGATCAGGGCATCGGTCTCGCTTACCACAACCATGATTGGGAACTGAGAGCGAAAAAGAACGGCGCCACGGCGCTGGAACTGCTGTTCGAGTCCGCCGGGGCAAGCCCGCTCGGCTGGCAGGTGGATGTAGCCTGGCTCGTTCGCGGCGGCGCCGATCCGCTGCCGTGGCTGCGTCGTTATACGGGCCGTGTGGTCTCGGCCCATGCGAAAGACCTCGCGCCCGCGGGTGAAAAACTGGACGAAGACGGCTGGGCCGACGTGGGTCACGGCGTCATGGATTGGCCCACGCTCTCCGCTGCCTGCCGCGAAGCCGGTGCGCGTTTCCTCGCCGCCGAGCACGACAATCCCAGCGACGGCGAACGCTTCGCCCGCAATGCCTTTGCCTATCTGCACCAGCTCGGAGCCTGATCCATGAAACCTGTCCTCATCGGCATCATCGGTTGCGGCAACATCAGCGATGCGTATTTCACCGGCGCGGCGAATTCGGAGTTCGCGCGCGTCAAGGCTTGCGCGGACTTGCGTCCGGAAGCCGCCCGGGCCAAGGCCGCGCAGCACGGCGTTGCCGCGATGACGGTGGACGCGCTGCTGGCCGACCCCGACATCGAAATCGTCATCAACCTGACGGTGCCGCACGCGCATGTGCCGGTAAGCCTGCAGATTCTCGAGGCGGGCAAGCACGTCTACCTCGAAAAGCCTTTGGCTACCGACTTTGCGTCCGCACGCGCGATGCTGGCGCGAGCCGAGGCGTCGGGATTACGCGTGGGCTGCGCACCTGACACTTTCTTCGGCGCTGCCCATCAGGCCTGCCGCGCGGCGCTGGATGCCGGCCGCATCGGGCGCGCCATTGGCGGGGCCGTGGCCGTGTTGTCCCGCGGCATGGAATCCTGGCACCCCAATCCAGAGTTTTTTTTCAAGCCGGGCGGCGGTCCCATTCACGACATGGGCCCGTATTACGTGACTCAGCTGGTCAACCTGCTGGGACCGGTAGCACGCGTGACCGCGTGCGCGAGCATCGGTTTTCCACAGCGCATCATCTCCAGTGAGCCGCTCCGCGGCCAGATCATCGATGTCGAGGTGCCCACGACGGTCAACGGCATCCTGCATTTTGCGAGCGGAGCCAACGTGTCGATGAGTGCCTCGTGGGACGTGTGGGCCCATCAGCGTGCGCCCATCGAGATCTATGGCACCGAAGGCACGCTGTTGGGCGTCGACCCGAATTTCTTTGGCGGAAGTCCGCGCGTGGCCGAACGTGATAGCGGCTTCAAGCCGCTCGACACACAGCATCATCCCTTTGGTGTCGACAACTTCACGTTGAGGAGCGGCGCGCACGTGGCCAACTACCGCGCTGTGGGCGTACTGGACATGGCGGTGGCGTTGCGTCGGGATCGGCCGCATCGCGCAAGCGGCGAACTGGCGTTGCATGTGCTCGAGGTATTGGATGCCTTCGAACGCTCTTCGCGCGAGGGGCGGCACATCGATATCGACACCGCCGTGCAGCGACCCGTGGTCGTGCCGTTGGGACGAGGCGAAGAGGTATTTCTCGCCGACTGACCCGCCGCCTCGCCTCCGTCGCCAGAGGTTTCGCGTGGCCGGGCAACTCAGGAAATCACGGCAGCCGACGGCTTCGTCGCATCGTCCTTGTAGATCTCGCGCACGAAGGCCAGATGCCGCTCGGCGGCCTTGCGTGCTTTGGGCGCATCGCGTGCGACGACCGCGTCGTAAATCGCCTGGTGCTGGCTCATCAACTGCTTTTCCATCGCATCGTCGTAATCGATCAAGCGATGATACTGGCGCATGCCCTCGCGAATCAGCGTGTGAATGCCGTGCATCACGTGCGCCAGCGCGACGTTGTGCGTGGAGTCGGCGATCGCGAGATGAAACGCGGCATCGAGTTCGGCGAGATTCGCGCGATCGCGCGACAAGGACGCAGCCTTCAAGGCCTCGAACGCCGCGCGGATTTTCTTCAGGTCGGTGGCGGTTGCGCGCTGCGCGGCATAGACCGTCGAAATCGCTTCGAGCCCTTGGCGCAATTCCAGAATGTCGGCGCTGGTACGCGGATTCTGCAGCAGCAGTTCGGCAAGCGGCTTCGAGATGATCGGCGCGGTCACGTCTACCACCGTGAAACCGCCGCGCCCCGACGTTTCGATGTAACCGTCCGCTTCCAGCCTGATCAGAGCCTCGCGCAGCGACGGCCGCGACACGCCGAGCTGCGCCGCGAGATCGCGCTCGGCCGGCAGCCGGTCACCGGGCATCAGCGAGCCCTCGGAGATCAGTTGCTTGATCTGGTCGGAAACCACGTCGGAAATGCGCTTGCGCGCGAAGGACGGAATCGGGGTGAATGGCATAAGCGGCAAACGATGAAGCGCAGTTGACGAAGCGCGCGGCTACTGCACGGTGCGTGGAATTATACCGTTCGACATCGTGCGCCGATTCGCCGATCTCAACGCGGCTGAGCCGTATAAAAGCTCACGAGATCACGCTTCATCGCGTGCATCGCGGCATCGTCGAGGTACACCATGTGGCCGGTCGGATAGTAGGCAATCCGCACGTTCTCGCGCAGCGACCGGTCGAGGCCGAGATGCGCGAGCGCATATTCGGTCGCGTAGAACGGCGTGGCGAGATCGAAGTAGCCGTTCAGCGACAGCACCCGCAACTGCGGATTCTGCCGCATCGCTTCGGCCAGATCGCCGCCCGCGTACGGCAGCTCCAGCCGTTCGCCCCACCATTCACGGTGTTTCCAGTCCCACTGCTTCAACGCGTCGTCGCTGAACACCAGATAACGGTCGGTCGGCGTGTAATGCAGGTCTTCCGACAGATGCTGATGAAGCGCCGCATTGAACGCATTCGACACGCTGTTCACCGACGCATCGAAATCGGGATCTTCCGCTGCATCGTCGTAATTCCGGCCTTCGACTCGCGCATCGTAGCGCCCTACGCTGCGCGACTCGTTGCGCAGCAACTCGTTTCGAAAGCGCGACGGATAAAGACGCAGACGGTTGCGCTTCACGAA
Organism: Paraburkholderia sp. BR13444; assembly: GCF_040948755.1. Lineage (NCBI taxonomy): Bacteria > Pseudomonadati > Pseudomonadota > Betaproteobacteria > Burkholderiales > Burkholderiaceae > Paraburkholderia > Paraburkholderia sp. BR13444. The sequence continues at coordinate 263,675 of NZ_JBFPKM010000007.1, forward strand.
GCCCACGTCGAGACCGGTGAAGTACGCGACGCGCGCGGCGATCGCGTCGCGCTGATCGTCGGGCAGCGCATCGCCCTGATCGAGCGCCTGCGCATACGGTCCGCGTGCGAACGCGCGCGCTTCGTCGAGAAACGCCGTCAAGTTCGCGGGCTTCGGCGCGACCTTGTCGTGATACCACGCGATCGCCGCGAAACTCGGCAGATAACTCACGCTCTTGAAATCGGTGCCGGGCGTGAACGCCGCGGAATTGAGCACCGACGACAGCAGGATCACGCCGTTCAGCGCGATATTGTTCTGCCCCAGCCGATAAGCGAGCATCGCGGCGCGCGCGGTGCCATACGATTCGCCGAACAGGTACTTCGGCGAATTCCAGCGCTGATTCACCGTCAGATAACGGTCGATGAATTGCGCAAAAGCACTGACGTCCTGATCGACGCCCCAGAAGTCCTTGCCCGTGCCATGCCCGACCGGTCTCGACAGGCCCGCGCCGACCGCGTCGACGAACACGAGGTCCGAGACCTCGAGCAGGCTGTCGGGGTTGTCTTCGAGCGTGTACGGCGCGGGCGGCGTGCTCGCGGGGCTCGCGGTGCGCACCCGCTTCGGGCCGACCGAGCCCATCATCAGGAATACGCTGCCAGCGCCTGGGCCGCCGTTGAACAGAAAGGTGATCGGACGCGTCGCCGGCGTTTTGGTCGGCACCGTGTACGCGACATAGAACACGCTCGCGGTGGGCGCGCCGGACTTATCGTGCAGCAACAAATTGCCGGCGCTCGCCGTGTAGTCGAGCTTGCGACCGTTCATGCGAAGCGAATGCGTAGTCACGCTGGTGGTTTCGGGCGGCACCGGAATCGCCGGCGCCGACGCCCGGTCGTTGTGAGGCCTCGCCGTCGCGTCGGCCGAGTCCGGTGCATTCGATGCAGCCGTCCGCTTGCGCGGCTCGTCGTTCGGGCGCGCTGTCATCGGGTGCGACTCGCCCGATTCGCCGACCTGCGGCGCGGTCGGCGCGGATGCGGCGGCGTCCGTGCCTCCCCTCGCATCGGCCGGTCCGGCTGCCATGCACCGTTCGCCGAACGACACCACAGCGGCGACGCAAAGCGTCACCGTCAGCGCGGCGGCCGGCAATGCCACCGTCAGCAAGCGGCGCAATGAGGAAGAGAAGCGAAGAATCATGAAGTGGTCCGCGACGAGTCGAAATGCGCTGGAATTCCGTCTAGCCGGATTCCGGGGCAAACCCGGCGTTCGATTCTTGACGCAAGTTTGCGCGGCGTCAACCGTCGGTGTCACGGCACGCGCCAACATTACATTGCGCTTTTTCCTCCACGTGGCGCACACCTGCGCAGTCATGGCAGAATCGACAGCGCCTTCGTCGCCTTGCCGAGAATACCCAATGGACCAACTGGTACTGGATGCATTCGACGCCGCCGCGCTGATCCCCGGCTTTCGCGCGCCGCACCTGCCGCAGGAACAGCCGGACGCCTCGACCCTCGACGCCGCCGAGCACGCGATGCGGCACTGGACGAGCGCCGTCAGCGGCCCGCTGACGCCCGGCTCGGACGTGCACCGGCGCGAAATGTGCCGCATGTTTCGCGAAACCTTCAATCCGTATCGCCCGTCCGTGCTCGCATGGCCGCCGCTCGAAGCCGCGACGCTCAAGCGCATCGTCGATCTGCCGATCTGGGACATCGCCGTGCAAACCGAAGGCAGAGCGCGCCTGCGCATGGCCGCCTACGCGGCGACGCTCGACACCCCGGACCTGCGCGACGCGCTCGCTCTTAACGCGTGGGAAGAAAACCGCCATAAAGAAGTGTTGTCGCGCATGGTGCATGCGTATGGCATCGAGCTCGCGAGCGAGCCGCCGTACGTCTATCCGAAAGACACGGAACGGGCTTACCTCGTGACCGGCTATAGCGAATGTATCGACAGCTTCTTCGCGTTCGGCCTGTTCGAGGTGGCGCGGCGCTCGGGCCTGTTTCCGCCGGAACTGACCGAGACGTTCGAGCCGGTGATGCAGGAAGAGTGCCGCCACATTCTGCTGTTCGCGAACTGGGTCGCCTGGCATCGCGCGCAGCTTTCGTGGTGGCAGCGCATCCGCTTCGAGCTCAAGGTGGCGGGCGTGTGGGCGTTTCTGATTTGGGAGCGTATCGGGCTCGCGCGTGCGATGGATGCCGATGGCAACGTCCACGAGCACGATAACAACTTCACGGTCAACGGCGCGCAGTCAGTGACGGATGTCGATATCAGCGTGCCCGAATTGATGCAACTGTGTCTTCAGGAAAACGAACGTCGCTTCGCGGGGTATGACCCACGGCTGTTGCGGCCCGAAACGATGCCGCGGCTGGTGCGCTTCGGCTTGAAGTTCGTGCGCAAGAAAAGGTAAACCGCGAGTAAGCCACGCCGAACGCATACGCGTTCTGCCGGCGTGCGCCCCACATTCGAGAATTGCGAATCGCTGCTTGAGGGTCGAAGTCACTCGCCATCGAAGCGAATGGCGCGGCAGTCATGCCCGCGTCAGGCTGACGCCATGCGGCGTGCGTAAGCTAGGAACCCGGACGAACGACAAGGAGCGCGCAATGGAGTCTTTCCCGCTTTTCATCGTCGGCTCGCCCAGGTCCGGAACGACCTTTCTTTGTTCCGTGTTGAACGCGCATCCTCTGATCCAGCTGACCAACGAATGCCGCGTCTTTGCATTGCTGAAGGACTTCCTCGAAGTCGGCTGCCATCGCGCCGATCTGCTCGGCGAGACTTCACGCGACCGCCTGCTCGCATTCGGCCATCGTACGTTTGGCGGATGGGTCGAGCGCTTCTATCGCGAAGAACTGAAGTTCGGCGCGCCGATCTGGGGCGACAAGCATCCGTCGTACGCCGACCCTACGGTACTGTCGGGCCGAACGGGTTCGATCGAACGCCTGCCGCGCTCCGGTTCCTGCTTGCGTCTGATACGCGAACTGCTGCCGCAGGCGCGCTTCATTCATATCCACCGCGATCCTCGCCACGTGGCCAATTCGCTCTTGCACAAGCATTGGACCGGATCGATCGAAGACGGCATCCGCGTGTGGGGGCAATACGTCGGCGAGATCAACGCATTCTTCGAAGAGATCCCGGCGCCTCACGCGCTGACCGTGCCGTACCGGAAGGTCGTCGAAGAACCGTGTGAGACGGCGGCCCGCATCGGGCAGTTTCTCGGCCTCGCGGATGCATCGCCGATCAGCGACTTCCTGATCTCGCAACGCCACTCGCCGACGCCGTTCAGCGATCCGGTGACCGATATCGGCGATCTATATCTGATTCCCGATACGGCCGCGAGCGACGACACCCTGCTCGCTCTCGCCGGAATCCAGGCGCGCCGGCTGGGTTATGCGGCGGCCTGAGGTGGCCTCTCAGCCGCGCACCCCTTCCACGAATCGCGCGATCCTGTCGCACGCCTCGATCAATCGATCCTCGCCCACCACCAGCCCCAACCTGACGAAGCCGTTCGCCGTTTCCCCGAACGCGCTCGCGTCGAGCACGGCCACGCCTTGCGCGCGAAACAGCTGCCACGTGAACTCGGTCGTATCGAGCCCGGTCCCGCTGACATCGACCATCACGAACATGCCGGCTTCGGGCAACAGGCATCGCAAGCCCGGCACGCGACACAAGCGCTCGAACACGACGTCGCGCCGCCGCCGGTAGATCTCGCGGATCTCGGCGACGAACTCGGCCCTGTTCTCCAATGCCGTCAATGCGGCCTGCTGGATGAAGCCCGGCAGGCCGTACAGCATTGCGAGCGCGAGCCGCGCCATGTGCTCGATCAGCGTCGCCGGCCCGATTGCCCAGCCGACGCGCCATCCCGCCATCGCGTGCGACTTCGACAAGCTGCCGATCGTGACCGTGCGCTCCGCCATGCCGGGCAGCGACGCAATGCTCACATGGTCGCGTTCGAACGTCAGTTCCGCATAGACCTCGTCGGACAGCACCCACAGGTCGTGTTCGCACGCAAGCCGCGCGATGCGCTCGAGATCCGCGCGCTGCATCACGACGCCGGTCGGATTGCACGGCGTCGCGAAGAAGATCGCCTTCGTGCGCGGCGTGATCGCCGCTGCGAGCGCGTCGCAATCGACGTGAAACGCGCGCGCCGGATCGACCGGCACCGCGACCAGCGTCGCGCCCGCCGCGCGCACGCAGGCCTCGTAGGTCAGATACATCGGCTCGGGAACGATCACTTCGTCGCCGGCTTCGAGCAGGCACAGCGACACCGCGAACACGCCGTTTTGCGCGCCGGCGGTCAGCACCACGTTGGCCGCGCTCACGTCACGGCCCGTGGTACGCGCGTGCTCGGCGGCGATCGCGGCGCGCAGCGGCTCGCGACCAGCCATCGCCGTATAGTGCGTATCGCCGGCGCGCAGCGCATCGATCGCGCGCTCGACGATCGGCGCCGGCGTCGAGAACTCGGGGTCTCCTACGCTCAGCACGATCACGTCTTCGCCCCTCGCTGCCGCCTGCTGCGCGACCCGATGAATTTCCCACGCCGACGTGCGACGCCCTTGCAGCCGCTCGACCAGATTCGAATACTTCATTGCGCTCACCCGTTCCATTCGACCCGCCAATGTAAAGGCACGCCGGCGAAACGTCCAGATACGAAAAAGGGTCATGCGAGCGGACAACCTCGCATGACCCTGTGCGCAATGTACTGCTGTTTGAACGACTGCTTTGCTTCAAACCCCCGTTAAAACTTCGGTGCGTCAAAGCTGCCGGCGCAGTTCCGCCGGCGGCACCTTCATCAGATGCCGGTATTTCGCCACCGTGCGCCGCGCGACCAGCACGCCCTGATCCGCGAGCATCTTCGCGAGCGTCACGTCCGACAGCGGATCGCGCGTGTTCTCCGCGGCGATCATCTCCTTGAGCAGCGCGCGCACCGCCGCGGCCGAGCAGGTGCCGCCGCTTTCGGTGCCGAGCTCGCGCGGGAAGAAATGCTTGAACTCGAAGATGCCGCGCGGCGTCGCCATATATTTGTTGCCCGTCGCCCGCGAGATCGTCGATTCGTGCAGACCCAGCTCGTCAGCGACGTCGCGCAACACCATCGGCTTCAGCGCGATCTCGCCGTACTGGAAGAAGGCCTTCTGATGCGCGACGATGCATTCGGCCACCCGCTGGATCGTGTCGAAGCGCTGCTGCGCGTTGCGGATCAGCCAGCGTGCTTCCTGCAGCTGCTGTGCGAGCGGCGAGCGGCTCGCGCCGGCCGACTGCGCGAACAGCTGCGCATACATGCGATGGATTCGCGCGCGCGGCTGCACTGCCGGATTGATCGACACGACCCACTTGTTGCGCGCCTGACGCACGATCACGTCGGGCACCACATAGTTATCCTCGGCGCGGCCGTAGCAATTGCCCGGCTTCGGATCGAGCTTGCGCACCAGCGCGCAGGCCACGCGCAGTTCCTCCGCGCTGCAGCCGATCTGCTTTTGCAACTCGGCCTGTTCGCGGCGCGCGAGACGTTCCAGATGATGCTCGGCGATCTGCCGCGCGACGTCGCGCCCCGGCGTATTGGCGGGCAGCGCATTGATCTGCAGCGCGAGGCATTCCGACAGCGAACGCGCGCCGAGCCCCGGACGATCGAGCGATTGCACGAGGCGCAACGCGACCAGCAGTTCTTCCTCGGTCAGCGTGGGCTCGAGATCGACGCTGTCAGCGAGGTCGGCGAGGGACTGCCGCATATACCCGTCTTCGTCGAGTGCCTCGATGATGAAACGGGCCACCGCGCGATCGCGGTCGTCGAGCCGGTATAGGCGCAACGCGTCGTGCAACTGCTCGCGCAGCGTGGGTTGCGAGCGAGCCCATTCGGCCGGGTCGCTGCCGTCTGCGTCGCCGTTCTGGCGCGCCGAACTGCGCGAACCGTAGTCGCCGGAAAAATCGGCGGGCATGTCGTCCTGGCCCGCGCTTTCGAGCGTATCGCTAGCGGAGTTTTCCGCCGGCAGTCCGTCCGGCTCGGCGGCGGCTAGCGTATCGGCGGCGGACACGTTGGCGTCTTCGCCATCAGCCGGCGTCGTGCCGGCGAGCGCGACGTCCTCTGCTTCGGATGAGTCGTATTCGAGGAACGGATTGGTATCGAGCGCCGTGCGCAATTCCTGCTGGAACTCGAGAGCCGACAATTGCAAGAGACGCACCGACTGCTGAAGACGAGGCGTCAGTGCAAGAGACTGCCTTGTGCGTAGTTCGATTGAAGGCATTGGAGTAGATCCCGTTCGTTGGTAGTCAAAGACTCAATGAGCCGAGTGCACTCTTCAACGCAACGTCCGTACCAGGTCGCGCAAGACGCTGTTTTGATTACGCTTTGTTTATTCAGACGGAGGAATTGACGGGACCGCCGGCGCCGGTTTTTACAAACGGCTGGCAATTTCCGGTCCCTTTTCTTCACACCTCGGGCGGCCTCGGGCACGGCCGCAGCGCAGCCCGATTCATCAGTCGAAAAACCCTGATGGATACGGCTTTCGCGAGCGGTGTCACCGGGATCGCAGCGGCCGGGCACGATGCATGCGGAGCAGCGTTGTGTGGACGGACGCCGCCCTTCGTAAACACGCCAGTCATGGTGGATGCGAGTACGGCGCCCGGTGTCGAGAAACGGGCCCCTGACGGTACCGTAGCGGCGACGACCCCACGTGTGTCATCAGCGGCTTGCGCCGCGATCGGCCACCGGCAACAAGACCGCCATTTTCATCACCACCTGAAGGAGAAAACCATGAAGACGATCCAGCTTCTGAAGACCGCAGGCAGTATCGCTGTCGTCGCGTTCGCGCTGAACGCGAACGCCCAGACCAGCGCTTCGGCTCCGCCCGCGGCGTCGGAAAGCGTCGGCCAGCATATCGACGACGGCACCATTACGACCAAGGTCAAGGCCGATCTGCTTGCCGCGAAGAACGTCAAATCGACGCATATCCACGTGAAGACCGTTAAGGGCGTCGTGTGGCTCACGGGTTCGGTGCCATCGGCCGAAGACAAGACCGCCGCCGAGGATGTAGTGCAGAACGTGAAGGGTGTCGAGAGCGTGAAGAACCATCTGAAGGTGGCCGCCGACTGATATCCGCATGATCGGTTCACGCCGATTCGACTGAGCGGAACGAAAAAGAGCCGGCTGCGGAGCCGGCTCTTTCTATTGCATCGATGCGTCGATCAACGCTTCATCGCCGCATACCGGTCGCGCAGATCGCGCACGCGATCATGATTCTGCAGTACGCCCTGGTATTGCCGCTCGACGATCGCACGCACATCGGCCGGCAAATCCTTTTCGAGCGCATCGTGATAGCGCTTCTTCGCGACGTCCTCGCCCTTTTCGCACTCGGCGAGAATCGCATAGTCGCTGCGATCCGAAACCGCCGATCTGACGTCGACCCAGCCGCGATGCAGCGCACCGGTCATGCTGCCGCCGGTTTCCGGCTTGCCGCCCAGGGTCTGAACGACATCCTGCAACTCACGCGCGCCGCGCGAGCACTCGTCTGCTGTCGAGCGAAACAGCATCTTCAGCTCTTCGTCGTGCGCATCCTCAGCTGCCTTCATAAAGCCCTTTTCGCCATCCTTCGACGTTTCGACCAGGTCATTCAATACGGAAACAACGTTGGTAGCCATTCAATACCTCCAAGGGTTTCGTTCATCGCGGAATCCGCCGCGCGGAGCTTTTTATGTGCGTCGCGATGAATCGGTTCGACGCGCGGCGGGCTGCATTGGATAGCTCGCATCACGCGTGCCCGGCATACACGCCTGGCGCCGCGTTTCGATCTTCGCTGGAGTGGCACAGCGGTTGCTAATCCAATCGATTCGGCAATCTATAACGACAGGGGGAATCACGATGAAAAAATCCGGCAGCATCAAATTTCTGGCGGCGGTCGCAATCGTCAGTTCGGCTACCGTGATGCAGATTCGCGCGCACATCGCGTCGCCGGACGCGGCGGCGCGTCAGCCGCATGCAACGATATCGAACGGCCGCTCGCATGACGGCATCACGGCGGCCTCATGCTGGCCGACGAATAGCGAAAGGCAGCTCGAACGATTTCAGCCGCCGCACGACACGCGGCAACCGTGGGCGTAGCGCGACGTAGAAAGCGCGCGATAAACCGAAAACGGCCCGATCATCGTCATCGGGCCGTTTTCCGTTGGCATACCGCATCCCTTACATCACTCGCGTTTCTCCGCGAATTCCTTGATCGGTTCGGGCGTCTTCAGCGGATCGAAATCGGCCCAGTGTCCCTGCTGCCAGCGGCCGGTCGCCTTCTCGATCGACACGCCGCCCGCTTCACGCAGCACGCGTGCGGCATCGAGCTGATTGTCGGGCGACACATGCACGGCGACGAGCACGCCCGATTTGCGGGCCTCCTCGTGATACGGCACGCGATAGTCCGATTTGCCATGCTCCTTGGTGCGCAACATCGCGCCGATCAGCGAGCCGACATACGCGCCGACGCCCGCCGCGATCGGCGACACCAGCAGCGGTGCGGAAAACGCCGCGAAAATCGCCACGCCGATCACCGCGCCGATAACCGCACCGATCGTCACGCCCATGCCTACGCCTTTAGGCGCCTCTCGCGCGCCGGGGTCGGTATCCGTGTCGCCGCCGATCGGGAAACGTGCGTGCTGGCCGCGCGGATTGACGAAAAACAGCGTGACGTCCTCTTCGACGAAACCCGCCTCGAAAAGCTTTTGCGCCGCGCCTTCCGCGGCCGGAAACGTCGTGAAGCGTGCTGCGACGATGAGTGACATTACGCCTCCTTTATCGTTGACTAGCGTTCACGGACCATACCGTCGCCGGGGTGGCGCGCGTCACGAGCAGCGCGCCCAGTCAGTGCAACACGCGGCAGCCCTACGCCGCGGTGCCGCGATCCGGTTCCATGCCTTCCACTCTGAACAGTCCGCTATGCAACACCACGCCTTCTCCGTTGTTCTGGTCGAGCGCTTCCGCGCAGACCGAGCGGATGCGCTGACGGCCTCTGTCGAAGGCGCCCATCAACGCAGGTTCGAGCGCGGATTCCGCGCCGAAATGATCTTCCAGAGCCTCGGCGGTGATCGAGCAGACCACCGGCTCGCCATCGACGCGCGCAAGAAACCGCACGGTCAGATTGGCGCCGTCGAAGACCGGGTCGTCGTCGGGGAAAGTGATCTGCATCAGAGAGTCCTCATAGGCAGGCCGTGGCAGGATCGCGTTCATGACGAGCCCTTCAATTTGCCGGCCAGTTGCTGCGCCATCTCGAGGTGATGCTTGATGGTTGGCAGCGCTTGTATGGCCGCGGCCTTCAGTTGCGCGTCGGTGCCGCTTTCGCTTTGCTGTTGGAACAGATCCACCGCACGCTGATGCGCTTCCACGCCGACCTGCTCGACGTAGGCCGCATCGAATTCGGAGCCCTTCAACGTCTGCAGTTTGCCGACCAGCGCGGAATCCGCGGACGGCGTCGGCTTGAAGCCCTTCTTCGCGACCAGCGCGGCCATCGCATGCGACAGCTTCGTGTGGTCCGCGATCATCTGTTGCGCGAACTTCTTGACCTGCGGATCGTTCGAGTTCTTCAGCGCGATCTTGCTGGCGGCGATTTCGGTGGCGTCCGACTTCGACGCTTCGAGCACGAACTGCTGATCCGCGGGCGACAGCGTCGTTTTTCCGGCCGGCGCGGCACTCGCGGGCGCATCGCTCGCCTGCGCGCTGGCCGTGCCGATCGTTGCCGCGCTCGCGCCCAACGCAGCCAGCGCGGCGGTCAACACTTGTAGGGAATACCGGAATTTCATGCACTTTCTCCCTGTCGAATCGCCGATGCGCAGTGTCGAATCACAATGCGCCGGCGTCGAAGCCAGCGCGCCGCCTTCGATCAAGCCGCCTTGCGCTTCGTCAGTTGCCCGATCAGCGTCTTGTTGAACGCGGGCAGGTCGGCGGGTTTGCGGCTCGAAATCAGATTGCCGTCCTCGACCACTTCCTGATCGACCCACGTGCCGCCCGCGTTACGAATATCGTCCTGCAGGCTAGGCCAGCTCGTCACCGTGCGCCCCTTGATGATCCCCGCCGATACCGGCAGCCACGTGCCGTGGCAGATCACCGCGATCGGCTTCTTCGCGTTGTCGACCGCTTTGACGAAAGCCTGCGCCTGCGGCAGCAGTCGCAACGCATCGCCGTTCACGACGCCGCCTGGCAACACCAGCGCGTCGTAGTCTTCGGGACGGGCCTTGTCGAACGTCGCATCGACATCGACGGTGTCGCCCTTGTCGACGTGCTTGAAGCCCTGGATCTTGCCCGGCTTCGCCGAAATCACGTGGACCGTCGCGCCCGCCTCGGTGAGCGCGCGTTTCGGCTCCACGAGTTCCGCCTGCTCGAAGCCGTCTACGGCGAGTACCGCTACCTTGTAGCCATTCAGTGCATCAGTCATGCGTCCTCTCCTTCGAGTGGCGCCGCGCTCGCTTGCTCGTTATGCAGGTGCATAGCGCGGCGCCTTCACTAAAACGTTGTCCCGCAAGACACGTGCCCGCTTGCGCCGGTCAGCGCGAGCCGCTTCGTGCGCGAAACGCAACCTGGTCAGACATCGGTTTCCTCTTCACCGGATCGCTCCGCGCCCGGAGGCACTCGCGGATCGACGACGTGGTCGGTGTCGATATCGCGATCCGCTTCCAACGTCGAATCGCCGTCGGCCGACGCGCGCTCGCCCGTACCCGAGCGATCGGTATCGCTGCCGAGTTCCGCGTCGCCGGTTTCGAGCGCGTGATTGTCGAGCTCCGTATCGACGTCGAAATCGTGACGCTTCGCGCCCGCCACGTCGCTGCCGCTATCGGACGAGTCGCTGGGACCCAGCGCGCCCGTCGTGTCGGAGGTTTGCTTGACAGTCCGCTGCGGCTCTTCATCGGGATTGAGTGTGCTGGTCATGAAAGCCCCCTTTCCAGTTGGTCACATCGACTTTTTCCGCAAGGACCGTTCCGCTCAAGCGCCCTGGTTCAGTGTGAATGGCATTCCCCTTGCTACAGCCGCTTGAAACTTCTACTTGCGACCATGACTACCGCGACTCATTCCACGACCGCATCACGCAACCCGGCGAGCGCGACCGACAACACCGCACCGCAGCCGATGCCGCCGGGCCTGCGCCACGCCGACGACACGAAACCCGGCTACACGCGCAAGCGCGAGCGGGACGGCTTCATCTATTTCGACCTGAACGGCAGGCGCATCGTCGATGAGAACGAGATCCAGCGCATCAACTCGCTCGCGATTCCCCCCGCCTATGAAAACGTGTGGATCTGCCCCGATCCGCGAGGTCATCTTCAAGCGACCGGCCGCGACGCGCGCGGCCGTAAGCAGTACCGCTATCACCCGCGCTGGCGCGAAACGCGCGACGCCGACAAGTACGAACGGATGGCCGAGTTCGGCCGCGCATTGCCGAAAATCCGCGCGCGTGTCGCGCGTGACCTGAAGCTGACCGGCATGCCGCTCGACAAGGTCGTCGCGGCCATCGTGCAGTTGCTCGACACGACGCTGATTCGCGTCGGCAGCGCCGAATATGCGCGCGACAATCAGTCATTCGGATTAACGACGTTGCGCAAGCGGCACGTGAAGATAAAGGCCGGTCAATTGCGCTTCCAGTTTCGCGGTAAGAGCGGCATCGAGCACGACGTGACCGTGGACAATCCAGCCGTCAAGCGCATCGTGCGACGTTGCGCGGAGCTGCCCGGCCACGACCTGTTCCAGTATCTCGACGAAGACGGCACGCGCCACGGCGTCGGCTCGACCGATATCAATGACTACCTGCGCCGCGTGAGCGGCGCCGACTTCACCGCGAAGGACTACCGCACATGGGCCGGCAGCGTATACGCACTGGCGGCATTGCGCCGTTTGATGTGCAGCAGCGCAGCCGAAGCGCGCGGTCATATCGTCGCAACCGTGAAAGAGGTGGCGAGCCTGCTGCGCAATACGCCCGCTGTCTGCCGGCGCTGTTATATCCACCCGGCGATCATCAGCGCGTTCGAGGCCGACGAATTGCGGAGCCTCGCGCCAGGTCAAGCGCGCCGCGGACTCAAGGTGGATGAAGTGGCCTTCGCGGTGCTGCTGGCGCAGGCGGAAAAACGCGCGGCGAAACTCGCGCGCGCGACCAGTGGGAAAGGACGCAAGACGCGGGAGTCGCCGGCCGACGACACCATCAACGGTTCGCTGACGAGTCTGCTGAAAAAATCGCGCGTGGTGCGCAAGAAATCCCCCGCCGCGAAACACGAAAGCGCCGCGGCCCAAATGCACACTGGGCTGGAACTTCCATCTGAATCGAAACCGGCGGCCCAGTGACGGGCTCGGCGATGAATCGGCGAAGGCTCAAACGTCTTCCTCGAATGCCGCCATCACGAGCCAGACATCGCGCTCGCCGTCCCGTATCTCCGCCGCCAGCGCATACTCGTCGCCAGGCGAACAAACGCTCGCGAGCGTGTTATGCGCGACTTCGCCGTTGTCGAACACGCGCTCCGACAACGGCCGCACTTCCTGCTTGCCTTCGAACATCGGCTGTTGCCGACGATACACGAGCGTCTCGGATTTCCAGTTGCTGAAGCACTCGCGAACGTGCGCGAAGTCCCCCCCGCAGATGTTCGCCTGATAGTGAATGTTCCTGGTCACGATATTCTCCCCCCGATGCGAAGCGGCATCGTCCGTGCGTCACGACGAACGCAACGGTGCATCGCCGCCCGCGCATCGGTCCAGCGTTACTGTCCCTTTGTATCGCTGCTGGCATCGGCGCCGGGCGTGTTCGTCGTGTCGTTCATTGGCTTCGTTGCCTTCGACTTCTTGTGATGGTGTTTCATCGACGAAGTCGAGCCCCCGGTGCTGCCCATCGCATTCGGTGCGGGCTCGTTGCCCGCCGTCGGCGCGGCGGTCGCCGCGCCATGCGCATTGCCGCCGCCGGCGCCGCTATTGCCGTTGCCGCCGCCCGTCTGCGCGAACGCGGCGCCCGACGCGACGGCGCCCGACGCGGCCACACATGCCGCGACCAGCCATGCCTTCGGATACTTGCTCATCTGGCTTCTCTCCATGAAGTAAAAAGGACGGTTGTGATCCCTCAGTTCCTGCCGCCATCGCTGAAAGTCGAGCAAGGCCTATGCCGCGCGATGCATGCGTCGCATGCGCGCATCGCGCTTCGCCGGGCAGCGCTTGCGTCGGCATGGACGCAATAATTGCAAACGTGCTCGCATCCTTTACGCGCGCGGCGCCTCGTCGGGAGAATGCGGCGCCGGCTGGTATCGAGAAACTGCCGAGTAACGGCGGAGCAACTGCGCCGCACGGCTCGATGGAACGGCCGTTGCTAAATGTCTCGGTACATTCACCCCATCAAAGGAGCCCATCATGGTGATGCAGACCCAGACGCAAGGCGCGAACATCGTCGGCAAAGGCGCCGCGACCGCGGAAGGCCCAGGCCCGGACGTAATGGCTGCGGCTACGCTCGACGGCAACAAGGTCATCAGCAGCGACGGCGAGCACATCGGCAAGATCAAGGACATCATGCTCGACGTGCGGTCGGGCCGCATCGCGTATGCAGTGCTGTCGAGCGGCGGTTTTCTCGGCATCGGCGACAAGCTGCTCGCGATTCCGTGGAGTGCGCTGACGCTCGATACGCAGGAAAAATGCTTTGTATTGAACATGGTGGCCGAGCGCGTGAAGAACGCACCGGGATTCGATAAGGATCACTGGCCATCGATGGCGGATCAGACGTGGGCCACCACCGTGCATCAGTACTACGGCAGCGAACCGTACTGGGGCGGCGACGTCTATACGAACCGCAACGACGTGGGCGTCGGTGAAATTCCCCCGGGTTCGTCGGATGCACCCGAGGCCGGCGGCGTGAAGCTCTGATCGCCGAACCGACCATTTCCGATGCGTGGCCAGTCCGGCATTGCGCTTCAGGAGCAAACACAATGGCGACCCGAAAGGCCAGCAGCAGATCGAAACGCCCTGTGTCGCGTGGCAAGTCGGGACGGCCACCGCGCCAGCGCCATGCGCAGGCGCAGGCCGCGCATCGCGCCAAAACCGCGAAGTCGAGCGGCGCATCCGGCGCGAAGAAATGGTCGCATCACGTGATGGAAACGAGCGACGCGATGGACATCCAGAAGAATATTTTCAAAACCGGCAGCGCGGAGTCCATCGCGCAATCGTTGAAGCACTCGTCGACGGTGAGCCGACGACGCAAAGGCACGCCGTTTCAATCGGCGATGTCGATGCTCAATTTCTACATCAATCGGGCGGGCCGAAACCTGCCGAAGGAGCGGCGCGATACGTTGCAACAGGCCAAGCGCAAGCTGCGCGAAGCGTTTGGACGCGAGCCGCGGTGAGCTGCCGGGATCGCGGCGGCACTCTCACACCCCACCGCCGCCCACGGTCCGCTGACTCTTCCACTGCCCCTGCTGCACCTCGAACAGCGTATAAGGCGGCTTGATCAGATCCCCATGCGGATCGAACGCGATTTTCCCCGTCACGCCCGTTATGCTCACTTTCGGGAAAGCCGCGACGATCTTCGCGCGATCGAGCGAGTCCGCGCTCTGAATTGCCTGAATCATCGCGAGCGCGGCATCGTAGGCGAACGGCGCATACAGCTCGACATCCTGATTGAAGCGCGCCTTGTAGCGCTTGCCGAACTCCTGCGCGGACGGCAGCTTGTCGAGCGCGGGACCGGGCTCGAGATCGCGCGTCCCCTCGCCCGCGTTGCCCGCAATCTGCAGGAACGCGTTGCTCTTCAGCGCCCCCGCGCCAAACAGTTGCGCCGGCATGCCGAGCGAGCGCATCTGTTTGACCAGCATCGCGCCCTGCTCGTCGAGTCCGCCGAAGAAGATCAGGTCGACGTTTTTCTGCTTCAACGAAGTCAGGATCGCGCGCAGATCGACCGCCTTGTCGTTCGTGAATTCGCGATCGACGACATTGCCGTTCGCCTGCTTTGCGCCCTTCTCGAACGCATCGGCGAGGCCCTGGCCGAACGCGGTGCGATCGTCGATGATGCCGATGCGCTTCGCCTTCAACTGCTGCACCGCGAACTCGCCCGCGATCACACCGCCCACGCCGTCGTGCCCCATCGTGCGAAACACGTTCGCGAAACCCTGCGCCGTGAGCGCCGGATTCGTCGATCCCGGCGTAATCATCGCGACGTTCGCCGTGTGATAGACGGCCGAGGCCGGAATGCTGCAGCCCGAGTTGTAATGGCCGATCACGCCGACCACGCCGTCGTCGACGAGCTTCTGCGCGACCTGGATCGCGATGCGCGGATCGGCCTGATCGTCCTGCACGTCGAGCACATATTTGACGGGTTTGCCGCCGATCATCGGATGCTTCGCGTTCGCTTCATCCACCGCGAGCTGCGCGCCGTTCTGCAGGTCCTTGCCGACCCGCGCGACCGGTCCGGTCAGCGGTCCGACGAAGCCGATCTTGACGATTTGCGGCTCGGCGCCGTACGACGGCGCATGCGCGCACAACATCCCAAGGGCGAGTGCGACAACCAGGTTTCTGCGTTTCATGATGTCCGTCCTCTTCCGTGCAGCAGTTGCGGTGATTAAAAACGACGCGGGCTATAAGGCTCGAGATCGACCGGCGGCACGCGCCCCGCCACCAGATCGGCGACGACGCTGCCCGTCACGCCGCCCAGCGTGACGCCCAGATGCTGATGACCGAATGCGTAGACGACGCGCGGCGACGCGCTCGACGCTCCGACGACCGGCAGGCCGTCGGGCAGGCTCGGCCGGAAACCGAGCCAGTCGCTATCCGATTGAGGCAATTGCGGCAGCGCGAGCCGCGCGGAGCGCGTGATCAGATCGAGCAGCGCGGCATTGCGCTGCGGTCCATAGCCGCCCAGTTCGACGGTGCCCGCGGCGCGGATGCCGCCGTCCATCGGCACCATGTAGAAGCCGCGCTCGGCCCAGCCGCACGGCCGTGAAATCAGCGACGACGTGCCGGGGAAGCGCACGTGATAGCCGCGCTCGGTATCGAGAGGTACGCGGTCGCCGCATTGGCGTGCGAAGCGGCCGGAAAATGCGCCGGCACAGACGACCGCCTGCGCGGCATCATATGCGCGACCCGCGTCGTCGACGATGCGCACGCTGTTGGCGCCCGGCACGAGCGTGCGAACCGCGACGCGCTCATGCCTGAGGCCGCGAGCGAGCAGCGCCGCGTGCAACGCCTGCAAGAAGCCGCGCGGGTCGCCGAGGAACCAGCTGTCGTTGAACAACGTGCCGTGCGCAAAGATCGGCGCGAGATTCGGTTCGAGTGCGGCAATGCCGGCGCGGTCGAAGTTTTCGAAGCGCACGCCGAGCGAGCGGCGCAACGCGAGCGACGGCTGGGCCGCGTCGAACGACGCCGCATTCGAATACAGGTACAGGCATTCGCGCGGCCGCACGAAGCGCGACAGGTTATCGCTTTCGAGCATCTCGCGGTAACCGTCGAACGCGCGCGACAGCAGGCTTGCGAGCGCTCGAGCGCTGTGCTCGTAGCGCCGCGGCATCGACGCGCATAGAAAGCGCACAAGCCAAGGCGCGAGTTGCGGCAGATAGCGCCAGCGAATCCGCAGCGGACTCGTCGGCGAAAACAGGAAACGCGGCAGATTGCGGAACACCGCCGGGTTGTTCACCGGAATGCAGCCATAGTTGGCGAACGTGCCCGCATTGCCGTATGACGTGGCCTCGCCCGGACCGAGCGCGTCGAACAGCGTGACGTGGTGACCGTCGCGCATCAGCCAGTAGGCGCTCGACAGGCCGATGAAGCCCGCGCCCAGCACGGCGACTTCGCTCATCGCGTGCGCCGCCCGGCCGCACTGGCCGCCCGACCCGAATTTCCGCCCGATGCATCGACCGGCAGGAGCGTGCTCTGCTGCTCTGTCACGACCGTCCCTCCTGTACCACAGTTGCGCGTCGTCTTTCGACGCAACGCCACACAAATCATGCTTTAATACTCACACAAAGTTTTTTTGTGTGCAATTAATTTGGCTTTGTGTGGACTTAGGTACTTTCCCCGAGCGAAATGGGCTGGCATCGTGCAGTGCGATGTACTTCCAGTTGCCGATCCGACGACGAACGGGTTTAGTATTGGCAGGGTCCTGCACGCTCGAACGGGTTTTTGCATGGAGATTCACGCTGGATGAAAAGCGCAATTGACCACACAAACGGTGAGGACGTGCTCCAGACAAAGGGCCGTCAGCCGACTTATCTCGAAGTGTCGCGCAGCCTCGAGGAACAAGTCCGCAGCGGCCTCTACCCGCCGGGCAGCCGTCTGCCGCCGCAGCGCGAGCTCGCGTTGGAGCTGGGCCTGAATGTCTCCACCGTGTCGCGCGCGTACAAGGAGTTGCAGGCGCGTGGGCTGATCGTCGCGAGCAAGCGGCGCGGCTCGATCGTCACCGGCGGCGCCATGCCTGCCGTGCATGCCCGCAGCGACAGCACATCGGCAAGCGGCCACGCCGACGCGAACGCCGTGCTGGACCTGACCGTGAACCGGCCCGCCACCGGTGAATTCCTCACGCAGCTCGCGCGGACGATGGCCCAGATCGCGCACGATCCCCGCTATCCGCAGACCCAGGAATATCAGCCGCCGCAGGGCCCCGAATGGGCGCGGGCCGCGGGCGCGCAATGGCTCGCCGCGCCCGGCTTCACGCCCAGCGCCGACAGCGTGGTCGTGACGAGCGGCGCGCAGCATGGCCTGTATGCGGTGCTGAGCAGCCTGATGGGGCATGAAGGCGTGATTCTGTCGGATCAGCTGACCTACTATGGCCTGAAAGCCCTCGCGCCGGTGTTTCAGTTCGAACTGGTCGGCATTCCGAGCGACGACGAAGGGCTGCTGCCCGACCGTCTCGAAGACGCGTGCCGGCATCGGCGCGTAAAGGCGATCTTCACGGTGCCGAATCTGCAGAACCCGACCGTGGTGACGATGAGCCTCGCGCGTCGCGCGGCGCTCGCCGAGATCGCGCGCCGGCATCACATCGTGATCATCGAGGACGACGTGTACGGTCCGCTGCTGCAAGCGCGCTTGCCGACGATCGCGAGTCTGTGCCCGGAGCTGACCTTCCACATCACGTCGACCTCGAAGATCCTCGCACCGGGCCTGCGCATCGGCTATCTGCACACGCCGCCGCATGGCGCGGCGCTGGCCGCGGAAGCGGTGCGCACGACCGCGTGGATGCCCGCGCCGCTGTCGACGCTGATCGCCACGCGCTGGATCGAGGACGGCACCGCGCAGACGATCCTCGACGCGCAACGCGCCGAGTTGCGCGCTCGCCAGGAGATCGCGCGCGAACTACTGCCCGCCGAGCATCTGAAGAGCGATCCCGCATGCATGTTCGTGTGGTTGCGCGTGCCGCCGCCGTGGCGCTCGGACGATTTCGCGGCCAACGCGCTCGCGCGCGGCGTCAACACGATGCCGGCCTCCGCGTTCGCGGTGGATCGCTCGACGGTCGAACACGGCGTGCGCATCAATCTCGCTTGCGCCGAGTCGCGCGAGCAGCTGACGCGCGGCCTGCAAATTCTCGCGCACACGCTGCGCGACCGGCCGCGCGCGCTGTTCGGCACGATCTAGACAGCGGTGGAAGCGTCGGGTGGAGCCGCTAGAATATGGCACGACCCTGCCCCTGCGAGCCGCCTTCATCCGATGACTCCGTCCGACGATTCAAGCCCCTCCTCGCGCACGCCCGCCGCCGATGCGCTGTTCGCTTTCCTGAAGACGCTGCCGCTCGGCGACCGCTTGATCGAGGGCGGCTTCATGGCCCTGCAGGCGGTGGCGGGCGCGAGTCTCGCGTTCGGCATCGGCCGCGCGCTGCACACCGAGCAGGCGTTCTGGGCCGCGATCACCGCGATCGCGGTGAGCCAGCACAGCTATATCGACACTCGCAAGCTGTCGCGCGACCAGTTCATCGGCGCGATGGTCGGCGGCATTTGCGGGCTGATCGGCACGCTCGCGGGCGGCGGCCATTTTGCCGCGTACGCGGCGACCGTCGCGGCCGCGATCTTGATCTGCTGGGTCGTCAACGTCGGCAGCGCGGCGCGCCTTGGCGGCATCACGGCGACGATCATGCTGCTGGCGCCAGGCATCGGCCCCGCGTGGGACAAGGCTTTTCTGCGGCTTGCCGAAGTGACGCTCGGGACGGTCTGCGCGCTCGTGGTCGCGCGGCTGATGGCGTCGCTCGAAAGACGTGCGTTCAGCAAGGGCGAAACGCCCAAATAGAATCACGCGCGCGCGTCGATTCTTTAGTCAGTCATCCGGAGCATCGTCCGTTTGCGTGCGACGCCGGTAACGTCCCGGCGTCACACCGACGCTTTGCGCAAACGCCTTGCCGAACGCCGCCTCCGACTGATAGCCGACCGCCTCGCCGATGTCCGCCGCGCTGCGTTGCGTGCGCAACAGCAGGTCGCTGGCGATCGCCATGCGGATCTGCGTCAGAAAATCCATCACGGTCATGCCCGCGCGCTCGTTGAAACGGCGCGCGTAGGTCGCGCGCGACATCGCCGCGCGCTCGCCGAGTTCGGAGATCGTCCACGCGCGTTCGGGTGCGTCGAGCATCGCTTGCACCGATGCGCCGAGTCGTGCGTCCGTCAGCAACGCGAGCATGCCGGCGCTGTCCGCATTGCGCTCGCCGTGCACGCGCAGTGCCATTGCGAACAGCGCGTGGCTCAAGGCCGTCACGATGGTGAGCGCGCCAGGCTGACGCCGCGCCGCTTCACCGCGCATCAAAGTGATCAGCGTTTGCAATGCATCGAGCGTCTGCGCGTCCCCGAGCGACACGTGCAGCGGATCGGGCAGCGCATCGAGCAGCAACGCCGACGAACCGGGCGCATAGACGAAGCGGCCGCACAGCAGATCGACGCCTTCATGAGTCGCGGTGTGGTTGGGCGTCTGCGCGGATGTGGCGGCTTCCTCACCGTCGTTGCGCCGCACCGGCAGCATGCCGTCGTGCCCGAGCGTCAGCGGCAGGCCGCCCGCCGAGCGCTTCACGTCGCGCACGCGATGCGCGGCGCCACGCGGAAACAGCATGAAATCGCCGGCCTTCAATTCGAGCTGCTCGCCGGCGGCGGTCTCGATCACGCAACTGCCGTCGAGCACCAGATGAAACGGCGCGACGCCCCTCTCCAGCGGCGTGTGATCGATATCGAATGCGCCTGATAGCAGGCAGCGAAGGTCGAGACTCGCTTGCGGCCGGGCAAGGTCGATCAGGCGACTGAGCGTGTCCATGAGACGAGCGCGCTAAAAGTTGAGTCGAATGAGTATTCAGGATATCGCGGCGCGGCGCAATACTGTTTCCACGACGCCGGCAACCGCTGGCGCGCAACGGACCAAGGAGCACTGCCATGTTGAACTGGATCGATTACCGCAAGGAACTGTTCGGCCGAATCGGCGAAATGTCGAAGCTCGCGCCGGACAGCGTGAAGGCGTATCAGGCGATGTCGAATGCCGGTCAGAAGACCGATCTGCTCGGCGCGAAAACGCGCGAGCTGATTGCGCTCGCGGTCGCGGTGAGCCTGCGCTGTGACGGCTGTATCACGGTCCATACGGCCGAGGCGCTGAAGCACGGCGCGACCCGCGAGGAAATCGCCGAAGCGCTCGGCGTCGCGATGGCGGTCAACGCGGGCGCGACGCTGGTGTACTCGGCGCGCACGCTGGACGCGGTCGCCGCGCATGCGCAGGGGTAAGCGAGTCGATGATGAGCCGGGGCGCTCGCCAAGTCGGCGTGCGTCGTAACGCGCCGCATCGACCGATCATGTTCGGCGATGCGGCGCGCGGCCTTTGTTGAAGCGATTGATGAAGCGCGTATCAGCCTGCCGCGCGACCTTTCCTCAAAACTGGATCGTCGTGCGCAAGCCGAGAACCGCTTCGTTCCTGATGCGCTGGGACGAATCGTCCGGGTCCGGAATCCCGCCGCCCGGCCGCCAGAAGTACTGGAAGTCCGCTTGCAGCATCCACCACGGCGCGACCTGGTATTGATAAGTGGCTTCGAGCACCGTCTCCGCGCTGCGTGACGGATAGCCCGGCGTGTACAGCGCCTGCGCGCTCGCCAGATTCTGTGCGTGAGAACCGATCTTTGCATAGCCGAGCGCAAGCCCGACCACGTCGTTGTCGCGCCCCTTGAACGGCGCCTTGAGCGTGACGCCCGCGTTGACGCCGAGATCGACCAGATTGCGATCGCCCGGCGCACCCATGATGCGGGCGAACACGCCGACCGACTGCGGACTGTCGGGGCCTGCGCGCCACACCATCTGGTCGGCAACCGCGTAGAAGCTGTAGTTGCCGCGATGACTCGTCGGCACACCGTTGCTCGCCGGATTTGCCAGCGACAGGCCGCCGGTGTCGAAACCCTGATCCGCGAAGTGATTGCTGT
The DNA here is from genome assembly GCF_040948755.1 of Paraburkholderia sp. BR13444. NCBI lineage: Bacteria > Pseudomonadati > Pseudomonadota > Betaproteobacteria > Burkholderiales > Burkholderiaceae > Paraburkholderia > Paraburkholderia sp. BR13444. Next base: position 284,977 of record NZ_JBFPKM010000007.1, read on the forward strand.
TGTACCAGAAGCCGAGCTTGTAGGTGCCCGGCAGGCCAGCCTGCCTCGGATCGGAAGAATTCGCCGACGGCTGGTTGATCGCGTACTGCAGTTCGCCGATCACCAGCGCGCCGTTGCCGAGATTGAAGTTCGTGCCGCTCGCGTTGAGCTTTTGCGGATCGCCGACGCCTGGCGCCGGGTTGCCGTCGAATACGCCGCCCAGCACGGTGACGCCGTTCGCGAACGATGCGCGCGCCCTCACGCCGAGCGACGACAGCGGATAGGCCGGCCCGCCCGCGGGCAGATCGACGGCCGGCAGCACCGGCCAGCCAAACGTTGCGTTCATGAAGGTGGCCGCGTACTGGCTGACCATGAACTCCTGATCGAGACTTTGCTGGCCGATCTTCACATCGACGTTGCCGAGCGACTGCTGATACCACAGTTCCCACAGACGGGTCGCGGCGTCGGCTTCGATGCCGCTCGCAGTTTGCAGTGTTTGCAGATTTCTGGCGGTCAGGCTCGTGCCGTGAATCTGCAGACCGGAGACGTTGAAGGTGCCGCCCGGCAATCCGAAGGCCTTTTCCGTATCGACGACGAGCCCGAACCCGGTCAAGCCTTGGTAAGCACCGCCGCGATTCGTGCCGCCCGACAGGTTGCCCATGTATTCGCTGGTCTCCTGCAGATTGAACGTCACGCCGTAGTTGCCGAGCCAGGGACGCAGGCCGCCCATTTCGCCGAACAGGTTCGAGCGCTCCCACAATCCGGTCGGCGCTGCGACGGTCTGATCGGCGGGCGCCGCATTGTCCGTGGCGCCGGGAACCGGTGCGGCCGGTGCAATCGATGGCGCCGCTTGCGCCGGGGTGGTGTCGCCGGGTGTCTGCGCGAACGCGCAAGGGCCGAGGCCGAGGGAAAGGACCGCAGTCACGGCGATCGAACCGCCGGAGCCCAGTAGTCTGCGCTTGTCGATATTTTTCATCGGTTGTTGGGGACTGAAGTGTTATAGGCGGATCGCTCCGTCGTTATTCGCACATGCGCATGGACGTGTGCGAAAGATCCGGCAAACAGCAAGCGCAAATGCGAAAGCGCAATCGCCTCTGCAAGCAGGCTCGCAAACGACGGTCAAAAAAGAGCAGGCGTGCTACAGAAAACCGACGGCAAGGCCGGTTGGAATCGAAGCGCGCTAACCCGACTTCAGCGAGTCAGCGGCGAAGGAGTGAACCTGCGGCGACTATCTCGCGGTGGTGCTGCCGGTGCTGGCCGGCATCGGACTTCCACTTTCTGGACACGGGTCCATGGACGACTCCTTCGATACGTTGGGGCGGATTGTATTGACATGCTCCGCAAAAGCGCAAGTAAAAATCGCACAAAGACGACCGCGGGTTCTTGGGGGCTCACGCAATGATTCTCAAACTCGTCGTGCATGCCTTCGTCGAAGAATGTTGGCTCTGCTTACAGAAGCTAGTTGACTCCGGGTTTTTACCGCGTCTAGAATTCGCCCGTCTTCTCAAATGAGGCTGATGCCTTGGACACCTGCAGTAGTCAATCTTCGAACAGTTTCACTGCCTGACCGGCAGAACGTCCGCGCCCCTTCCCCGCGCCGCCGTTCCGCCAGCAGGCAGAACGGTGCGCGCCGCAGCAAAGCTCCTTCGTGCACCTCGATCATTAGCGCCATGTGGACGCGGGCTTCGCTCGTCCGTACTGGCACGCCCTCGCAAGCCTTCGGGTTTGCGGCCGGCGCTCGCCCATACCCGCGCCTCCTCGCGAGCTCGGGCGAATCCGGTAGAACCACGCTGCGCGTCTGCGCGCAGTTCAACCGACGAGGAGCCGACATGCCCGACAGTGACAGTTGTTGTTTATGCCCCTTTCCTTCAGCCTTACAGAAGGAAAGCAGCTAGCACCCTGACGCCGCGCCAAGCGTGCGACGTTGGACCGTCTGCCCGCTTTCCGCTTGCCGCGTCAACACACGACGCGCGGAGAAACGTCATGAATTTCGCTCTGCTTTTGCCGCATCTGCCTTATCGCAACGAGTCGCGCGCTCACTACGAGTCGCTTCTATCGCTCGATCCGGTCCACTCGAATCGGCTCGCCACGCTGTGGCGCCGCATCGGCTCGCTTTTCTCCTAAGTTCTGCCAAGCTCCTGTCACGAATCGACGCCATCATCGAAAGATTGTGGTGTTGCCTCGTCGTGACCGTTGCTTGCTGAATAAGCCCTTTCATCAACTTGCAATTCGTCATGTTCCAACTCAACGATCCGTCGCGAATCGATGCGCAGGCCACCGCCCTGTACGGCGCAACGACTTCGCTGCTCACCAATACTCACGGCCCCGGAGGTGACTGATGGAGTTCGGTTTCAATCTGAACCGCACCGCCAACGCATCCGCGCGCCGGCTGCTTCCAAACGGATGGGACTTCGTTGCCTTTCCGCTGATCATCTGCCTGATCGCGATGGCGTCGATCGGCTTTCACGAGACGCTCGCGCCGATGTCGACGCTAAAGACCCAGGCGATCTCGCTCGATCCGGCCAACCTGCCCGAGTACGCGATGCGCACCACGCTGCGCATGCTCGCGGCGATGGTCGCCTCGCTGATCTTCACGCTGGTCTACGGCACGCTGGCCGCCAGGAGCCGCCGCGCCGGCCTCGTGCTGGTGCCGATTCTCGACATCCTGCAGTCGGTGCCGGTGCTCGGCTACATCTCGTTTACGGTCACGTTCTTCCTCGCGATGTTCCCGGGCCGCGTGCTCGGCGCCGAGCTCGCCGCGATCTTCGCGATCTTCACGAGCCAGGCGTGGAACATGACGTTCAGCTTCTACCAGTCGCTGCGCACGGTGCCGCGCGACCTCGATGAGGTGTCGCGCGGCTTTCACCTGACGTCGTGGCAGCGCTTCTGGAAGCTCGAAGTGCCGTTCTCGATGCCGGGACTGATCTGGAACATGATGATGTCGATGTCGGGCGGCTGGTTCTTCGTCGTGGCTTCCGAAGCGATCACGGTCGGCAACAACACGATTACGCTGCCGGGCATCGGCGCCTACCTCGCGCAGGCGATCAGCGACAAGAATCTGCACGCGATCGGCTGGGTCATCCTCGCGATGACGGTCGTGATCCTCGCCTACGACCAGTTGCTGTTCCGTCCGCTCGTCGCGTGGGCCGACAAGTTCCGCATGGAGACCACGAGTTCGGGCAACGCACCGCAGTCCTGGCTGCTCGACATGATGCGGCGCACACGTCTGATTCATCAGTTGCTGACGCCGGCGGGCGTGATGCTCGCGAGCACCGCGCGCATCCCTTTGCGTGTGCCTTTCGCGAACATCCGGCGTGCCAGCCGAGCGCGCAGCGACACGTCGACACGCGTCGGGGACATCGTGTGGGGCGTGCTCGTATTCGTGCTGACGGTCTATGTGATCAATCGCGTCGTGGCCTATGTGCATACCGGCGTGACGCTCGACGAGGTCGGTCACGTGTTCCTGCTCGGGCTCATCACGTTGCTGCGCGTCGCCGTGCTGATCGCGATCTCGTCGCTGATCTGGGTGCCGATCGGCGTGCTGATCGGCCTGCGTCCGGCGCTCGCGGAAAAGGTCCAGCCGCTCGCGCAATTTCTCGCCGCGTTTCCCGCGAATCTGCTGTTCCCGGTGTTCGTGATCGTGATCGTGCGCTTTCATCTGAATCCGGATATCTGGCTGTCGCCGCTGATCGTGCTCGGCACGCAGTGGTACATCCTGTTCAACGTGATCGCGGGCGCGACCGCCTATCCGAACGACTACCGCGAGGCGGCCACCAACTTCCGCATCCGCGGCTGGCAATGGTGGCGCCAGGTGATGCTGCCGGGCGTGTTCCCTTACTACGTGACCGGCGCGATCACCGCGTCGGGCGGTGCGTGGAACGCGAGCATCGTGTCCGAGTTCGTCCAGTGGGGCGATACCAAGGTCGCCGCGCATGGCCTCGGCGCCTATATCGCCGAGACGACCGCCGCCGGCGACTTTCCGAAGATCATCCTTGGCGTCGCCGTGATGGCGCTATTCGTCACGCTGTTCAACCGCGCGCTGTGGCGTCCCCTGTATGCCTTCGCCGAATCAAGGCTCCGACTCGACCAGGAGTAAACCCATGCAAAACGTCATTCAAGCCATCCCCGCCGACCTGCTCCAGTCGTCGCCGCGCCTGGGCGGGCAGGTGCTGAACATCGAGCACGTGAGCCGCGGCTTTCATAAAAATCAGAGCGAGCTGCTGGTGCTCGACGACGTGAATCTGACGCTGCGCGAGGGCGAGATCGTCGGACTGCTCGGCCGCTCGGGCTCGGGCAAGTCGACGCTGCTGCGCATCATCGCCGGTTTGATCCGGCCGACGAGCGGCAACGTGACCTACCTGGGCAAGCCGCTCGACGGTCCAGCCGAGGGCGTCGCGATGGTGTTCCAGACCTTCGCGTTGTTTCCGTGGCTGACGGTGCTGCAGAACGTCGAAGCGGGGCTGGAGGCGCTCGGCGTCGGCATCGAGGAGCGGCGCACGCGCGCGCTCGCGGCGATCGATCTGATCGGTCTCGACGGCTTCGAAAACGCGTATCCGCGCGAGCTGTCGGGCGGCATGCGGCAGCGTGTCGGCTTCGCACGCGCGCTCGTCGTCGATCCGACCATCCTGCTGATGGACGAACCGTTCTCCGCGCTCGACGTGCTGACCGCCGAAACGCTGCGTACCGACCTGCTCGACCTGTGGAACCAGGACCGCATGCCGATCAAGTCGGTTCTTATAGTCACGCACAACATCGAGGAAGCCGTGTTCATGTGCGATCGCATTCTCGTACTGTCGTCGAACCCCGGGCGCGTGGTGGCCGAGACCGTGGTGCCGTTCGCTCATCCGCGCAACCGGCTCGACCCGGATTTTCGCGCGCTCGTCGACGAAATCTACGCGAAGATGACCGCGCGCCCCACTGGAGCCGCGGCCAAACGCGAACTCGAACCCGGCAGCTGGCTGCCGAACGTGTCGACGAACCTGATGGCTGGTCTGATCGAAACGCTTGCGACAGCGCCCTATAACGGCCGCGCCGACATGCCCGAGATTGCGCGCACGCTGCAGTTGGAAGTCGACGACCTGTTCCCGATCGCGGAGATGCTGCAGTACCTCGGCTTTGCCGAAGTCAGCGAGGGCGATGTGTTCCTCACGCCGCCCGCGCATCGATTCGCCGAGGGCGGCACGCAAGAGCGCAAGATCATGTTCGCCGATCATCTGTTGCAGTGTGTGCCGCTCGCCGCGCGAATCAGGAAGGTGCTCAACGAACGGCCCGGACATCGCGCGCCGCGCGTGCGCTTCGAGCAGGAGCTCGAGGACCTGCTGTCCGACAGCGCGGCGCAGGAAACCCTCGATGCGGTGATCGACTGGGGCCGTTACGCGGAAATCTTCTCGTACAACGACAAGACGGAAACCTTCAGTCTCGCGGATGTCGAGACCTGAGCGGGGCCGAAACGAAAAGGCCGCGGAGAACCTGACGGAGGTGCTCCGCGGCCATTTTCCAATTCGCACCGACCTTCACGGATTGATCTCGCCCGCACCGGGCCGGCCGCGCAGGCGCCCGGCGATGCGGCCGAACGCGTACCACTGCTGAGCGATCAGTCCATCCCCATACGAGCGCGCGGCACCATGCGGCGCGGGCAGCTGATCGCGGATGCCGGTCGGCTCGACGGCGCGCTCCCACGACGCGGTGCCGAACAGCATGTCCCACCACGGGAACAGCACGCCGAAGTTGCAGCCGTAGCGGGTGCCTTCGTGGCCATAGCCAATCGCATGATGACGCCGATGAAATGCCGGGCTCACGATCAGGCGTTCGAGCAGCCATCCATACGGGAGGCGCGCATTCACGTGCTGCACACTCTGCATGAAATTGCCGAGCGCGACGAGCACGACGAATTGGTTTGGCTGCACGCCGATGAACAGCGCAATGGCCGCAAAAAACGCCGCCTGCAAGATGTCGTCCAAAAAGTGATTGCGGTCGTCGGCCCACAGCGACATCTGCCGCTGGCTGTGATGAACCGCATGCAATTCCCACCACACGCCGAACCGATGTTGCCAGCGGTGATACCAGTAGCCGGCGAAATCGAGCACGATCAGGTAGATCAGAAACGACACGAGCGGCTGATCGGTGATGCCCGGCCACAAATCATCGACCTCGATGTTGGGCACGTCGTGGATCGCCATCAGGCTCTGCCAATGATTGAAGAACGGCTGCAGCAGAAAGAAGAATGCAAGATTGATGATGCCGAGCTTGGCGATCCACGTGTAGACCACGTCCGCGCGCAGCGCCCTGCGGTCCGACCATGTCTCCACCGGGCGCAGCGCTTCGAGCGGGCGCAACAGCAGATACGACACGACTATCTGCAACGCGCCGACGATCACCCAGTAGAGCGCGTCGTAAGTGTCTTCGTCATAGCCCATCAGATTGAAGCGGTAGAAGATCGGCTGGACCACGTCGACGTACAGCAGCGTCTGCAGGGCTGAGATGCCGTTGTCGAGTTGAGCGGCGAGTTCGTGAATCATGTAAAGCCTTTCGGGTTGCCTCAGTCGGGATTGGGCGCGTAGACCGGCGCGCGGTTGGCGAAATAAAGACCGTGCGGCGAGCGCCCCACCGCGATCGTATCCACCAGCCGATGCGTGCTCAGGTCGATGACGCCGACGTGCCTCGCGAAGCGGAACGTGACCCATAGATAGCGCCGGTCCGCCGATAGTTCCATGTCGTCAGGGCCCGGCATCAAACCGGTGATGTCGGCCACTTTGGTCAGCGCGTTGTAGTCGAGGATGCTGATCGTGTTCTCCACGCGATTCGACACGGCGATGTGCTGGCCATCGTCGAGATTGCGGAAGTTGTGCGCGCCGCGGCCCGTGCGGATCTTCTTCACGAGTTGGCGGTTCTTCCAGTCGACCACCGCGACATTGTCTTCGCCCGTCATGCCGACGAGCAGATAACGATCGCCCGGGGTCATCCAGAGTCCGGCCGGCGTCTTGCCCACATGCAGCTTCCACGACACTGACTGTGTCGGCAGATCGATCGCCGCGACCTCGCCCGTGTCCTGAAGCGTGACGAACACGGTGCGGTTATCGGCTGCAAAGGTCAGGTGGCTCGGGGTCTTCGCGAGCGCAATCCGCTTCGCGAGCGTCACGCTCTCGCCATCGTAGTGATAGATATCGATGCGATCGAGCCTCAGGCCCGCTGTAACGAACCACTTGTGGTCGGGCGAAAAGCCGAGCTGGTACGGGTCTTCGATGCCCTCGACACGGCGTTGCACCCGACCGCTGTGCGGGTCGACGAACATCAGGTCGTTCGAAAACGCATCCGCGACGATCAGCGAACGACCATCGGGCGTGATCATCAGATGATGCGGTTCCTTGCCGGTCGGCTCGGTGCCGATCACCTTGTGCGTGACGGGATCGATCAACGTAAGCTGCGCTTCGCCCGAGTCGAGCACGATCACGTTGTCGGCGGCGTGGGCGAGATGAGGCAATGTCAGCGAACAGCAAGCCAACGCCACGAAAGCGCCGGTTTTTGTAATCGAAGCGAATGCGAATGTCACGAACCGGATAGGACTCTGAAATACAACGCTGGGCATCGGTGCGGCCGATGCGGAAGAAGACCTGCCGTGTGAAGTCTACGCGCAATCGCGTGGCAAATGTGATGAAGATCGCGGCCGCGCGAGCATCGAACTCGCGCCGCCCAACGATGAAGATTCAGGCCTTCTTCGGCGTTCGCGAGAACGCCGTCGCGCTATCGCTGCACGACGCGCCGAACCTCGGCCAGTTGTTGCCGGCGCTGCTCGCCCTGCCGCTCCAGCATCCAGCCCGGATACTCGGCGGGCAGCGCGCTGACCTCGGCGAGCTTCGCGAGCTCATCGGCGGATAGCGCGACGTTGGTCGCCGCGATGTTGTCGTCGAGCTGCTCGATCCTCTTCGCGCCGACGATCACCGTGCTGACGACACGCTGATGCAGCAGCCACGCCAGCGCGATCTGTGCGACCGAAACGGTCTTCGCCGCGGCCATCTCGCGCATCACGTCGATGCAGTCGTACGCGCGTTCGCGATCGATCGGCGGAAAATCGAAAGTCGTGCGACGGCTGCCCGCTTCGCCCTGCTGTTCACGTCCGTATTTGCCGCTCAGAAAACCGCCCGCGAGCGGACTCCATACCATCAGGCCGAGGCCTTCGCTTTGCAGCATCGGCACGAGCTCGCGTTCAAGATCGCGGCCCGCGAGCGTGTAATACGCCTGCAGCGTTTCGAAGCGCGCGGCGCCGAGCCGCTCTGCGATGCCGAGCGCCTTCGCAATCTGCCATGCGGCCCAGTTCGACACGCCGACATAGCGCACGTGGCCGTGCTGCACGAGCGTGTCGAGCGCGCGCACGGTTTCTTCGATCGGCGTGGCCGGATCGAAACCGTGGATCTGATAAAGGTCGACGTGATCGAGTTGTAGACGCTTCAGGCTCGCCTTGATGCCGTCGAGGATGTGATAGCGCGACGCACCGCGCGCGTTCGCGAACTCGCCCGTCTGGCCGAACACCTTGGTCGCGATCACGACCTTGTCGCGCGGCACTTTCAGATTTTTCAGCGCGTTGCCCGTGATGAGCTCGGACAGGCCGCCCGCGTAGACGTCGGCCGTGTCGATGAAATTAATGCCCGCGTCGAGCGCCCGGCCGACCAGCCGCTCCGCGTCGCTTTGCTGCAGATCGCCGATCTGCCGCCAGATGCCTTCGCCACCGCCGAAGGTCATCGTGCCCAAACACAACTCCGATACAAACACACCGGTACGGCCCAACTGGTTATATCGCATCGTCGACGCTCCATCGTGGGGACAGGGAGAATCGTCAAGCGTACTGCAAATGGCAGAGGCTGGCAGGACGGGCGCACGCGGCGAAACTACGAATTCCAGCAGTTACGCAACGCCCAACGCGCCGCACACGAGCGCCGAAAACCTGCGAGACTGACCGCTATTGCGTCGTCAGCGTGGAATGCCCCGCAACCGCAAAAACGGGCGACACGAGCGGGTACTAATCCAGCCGCCCCCACTGGATATCCCCTGCGCCGCCCTCATCTACATGAGCATGACTTCGGCAAAAACTGCCGCCGCACTCGACGCGGCGCCCCGCTCCCGCAAGGCCCGCTCCACCGCGAGCGCGGCGCGGCCCGTCGCACCTGCCTTACCGCCAGCCCCGCAGGCGCTCGCCGGCTTTCACCCGGCCGTTGCCAGCTGGTTCCAGAAAACCTTCGCCGCCCCAACCGATGCGCAAGCCGCCGCCTGGCCGCAAATCCGCAGCGGCCGCTCGACGCTGGTCGCCGCGCCGACCGGCTCCGGCAAGACGCTGACGGCGTTCCTGTCCGCGCTGAACGACCTGGTGTCGCAAGGCCTCGCGAACGACGGCGTGCTGCCCGACGAAACGCTGGTCGTCTACGTGTCGCCGCTGAAGGCGCTGTCGAACGACATCCGTCTGAACCTGCAACTGCCGCTCCAAGGCATCGCCGCCGAACTCGACGCGCTCGGCCTGCCGCCGCTCGACATCCGCACCGCCGTGCGCACCGGCGACACCACGCAGCAGGAACGCAACGCGCTGAAAAAACGCGCGCCGCACATTCTCGTGACGACGCCCGAGTCGCTGTACGTGCTGCTCGGCTCCGATTCGGGCCGCCGCATGCTGGCGACGGTGCGCACGGTGATCGTCGATGAAATTCACGCGCTCGCGGGCAGCAAGCGCGGCAGTCATCTCGCGCTGAGCCTCGAACGGCTCGACGCGCTCTGCGGCCGGCCCCTGCCGCGCATCGGGCTGTCGGCGACGCAAAAGCCGGTCAGCGCGGTGGCTCGGTTTCTGGTCGGCGGCGCGAGCCTCGATAGCGACGTGCCGGCCGAGTGCGCGGTGATCGACGTCGGTCACGTCCGCGCGCGCGACCTCGCGCTGGAGATCCCGCCGGTGCCGCTCGAAGCGGTGATGGCCAACGAAGTGTGGGAGCGCGTCTACGACCGGCTCGCCGAACTGGTCGCGCAGCATCGCACGACGCTCATCTTCGTCAACACGCGCCGCATGGCCGAGCGCGCCGCCCGCCATCTGACCGAGCGGCTCGGCAAGGACGCGGTCGCCGCGCATCACGGCAGCCTCGCAAAAGAACATCGTTTCGACGCCGAACAGCGCCTGAAACGCGGCGAGCTGCGCGTGCTGATCGCGACCGCGTCGCTGGAGCTCGGCATCGATATCGGCGACGTCGATCTCGTCTGCCAGATGGGTTCGCCGCGCGCGATCGCGCCGTTCCTGCAACGCGTCGGCCGCTCGGGGCACCACGTTGGCGGCATGCCGAAGGGGCGACTGTTTCCGGCCTCGCGCGACGATCTGCTCGAATGCGCGGCGCTGCTCGATTGCGTGCGGCGTGGCGAGCTCGATGCGTTGCGCATCCCGCGCGCGCCGCTCGACGTGCTCGCGCAACAGATCGTCGCGGAGGTATCGAGCGCCGAGTGGAGCGAGGATGCGCTGTTCGACATGCTGCGGCGTGCCGCGCCGTATGCGGATCTGCCGCGCGAGCAATACGACGCGGTGCTGCGCATGCTCGCCGAGGGCTACACGAGCCGCCACGGTCCGCGTGCTGCGTATGTGCATCGCGATGCGGTCAGCGGCACGTTGCGCGGCCGGCGCGGCGGCAAGCTGGTCGCGGTGACCTCGGGCGGCACGATTCCCGAGAACGCCGATTACGCGGTCGTGCTCGAACCGCAGGCGCTCAATATCGGCACCGTCAACGAGGACTTCGCGGTCGAAAGCCTCGCCGGCGATGTGTTCCAGCTCGGCAACGCGTCGTACCGGATTCTGCGCATCGAAAGCGGCCGCGTGCGGGTCGAGGACGCGCAGGGGCAGCCGCCGAACATTCCGTTCTGGCTCGGCGAGGCGCCTGGGCGCAGCGACGAGCTGTCGTTCGCGGTTGCGAGATTGCGGGAGCAGGTCGAAGCGTTGCTGACGGAGGGCGAGACACGAGCAACCACGGCACCCGCCGTAGCCGCAAGCGAACTCGAGCCCACCGCGTCGCGTCTCGACCACGCTATCACCTGGCTCGCCGACAACCTCGCGCTCGACGAACCGGCCGCGCGCCAGATCGTCGAATACCTGGCGCGCGCCCGCGCCGCGCTCGGAGTCTTGCCGACGCAGAGCACGCTCGTGATGGAGCGTTTCTTCGACGAATCGGGCGGCACCCAGCTCGTGATCCACTCACCGTTCGGCAGCCGCGTGAATCGCGCGTGGGGGCTCGCGCTGCGCAAGCGCTTCTGCCGCAGCTTCAACTTCGAGCTGCAGGCGGCGGCGACCGAAGACGCGATCGTGCTGTCGTTGACCGGCAGCCACTCGTTCGTGCTCGACGATGTGTGGCGCTATCTGCATTCGAACAGCGCCGAGCATCTGCTGATCCAGGCGCTGCTCGATGCGCCGTTATTCGGCGTGCGCTGGCGCTGGAACGCGACGACCTCGCTCGGCCTGCCGCGCTACACGGGCGGGCGCAAGACCGCGCCGCAACTGCAGCGCATGCGTAGCGAGGATCTGCTTGCAAGCGTATTTCCCGAACAGGCCGCGTGTCTGGAGAACGTCGTCGGCGAACGCGAGGTGCCGCGCCACCCATTAGTCGACCAAACCATCGACGACTGCCTGCACGACGCGATGGACAGCGAACGCTGGCTCGCGCTGCTACGCCAGATCGAGCACGGCGAGTTGCGGCTCGTCGCGCGTGATCTGCCGGCGCCGTCACCGCTCGCCGCCGAAATCCTGACCGCGAAACCATACGCGTACCTGGACGACGCGCCGATCGAGGAGCGCCGCACCCAGGCCGTGCTGAACCGCCGCTGGACCGACCCTGAAAGCGCCGACGATCTCGGCGCGCTCGACGCCGCCGCGATCGACAGCGTGCGCGATGAGGCCTGGCCGCAAGCACGCAACGCCGACGAAATGCACGAAGCGCTGACGGGCCTCGCCTGCATCACAGAAGCCGAGGCGCGCACGCATGAAGATTGGCCCACGCTGCTTGCGGCGTTGGCGAAAGCCGGCCGGGCGACGCGCTTGCCGCTGGCCGCGCAAGCAAACGCAAGCACGGGCAACGACAAGTTCAGCGACGGCGCGCTGTGGTTGCCCGCCGAACGCCTGACCTGCTTCGAAGCGCTCTACCCCGGCGTCGCGCGCAATCGCTACACGCCGCCGCTGAGCGCCCCGAAGGGCTACACCGAAAGCTGGAGCGCTGACGACGCGCTCGTCGACGTGCTGCGCGCGCGGCTGACCGGTTTCGGCCCGCTGACGGTCGACGCGATCGCACGCCCGCTCGGATTGCCGGCCGAGCGGATCGAACCGGCGCTGATCCGTCTCGAGGCCGAAGGCTACTTGTTGCGCGGCCGCTTCACGCCGCACACGAGCCACGAAGAATGGTGCGAGCGGCACCTGCTCGCACGCATCCATCGCTACACGGTGAAGCGGCTGCGGCGTGAGATCGAGCCGGTCGAGCGGCACGACTTCATGCGCTTCCTGTTCGAATGGCAGCATCTGACGCCGACGACTCGCGCCGAAGGCCGCGACGCGCTCGCCGCCGCGCTGGACCAGCTCGAAGGCTTCCAGGCCGCGGCCGGCGCATGGGAGGAGGACATCCTGCCCGCGCGGGTGCGCGCCTACACCAGCAGTTCGCTCGATGAGCTATGCCGCGCCGGCAAGATCGTCTGGACCCGCCTGACCGAACGGGCGCGCGGCGCCGCCGGTCCGGTCCGCGGCACGCCGATCGTGCTGCTGCCGCGCGCGCAGTTGCGGGCGTGGCGCGCGCTGCTCGATCCCGCGCGCCAGGTCGAGTTGTCGGCGCTCGCGCAAAGCGTGCACGACACCCTCGCGCAACACGGCGCGATGTTCTTCGACGAACTGCTCGCCGAGGTGCGCGTGCTGCGCATGGAGCTCGAAAACGCGCTCGGCGAGCTGGTCGCGGCCGGCCTCGCGAACTCGGACAGCTTCGCGGGCCTGCGCGCGTTGCTGAAGCCGGTCGCAAAACGCAATACGTTTTCCAGCAGCCGGCGTGCGCGAGCGAGCGCGCTGATAGGCGGTATGGACGACGCCGGGCGTTGGGCGCTCGTAAGCCGCCCGTCCGCCGTCGCGCCGGAAAAACCGTCCGAGCGGCGCAGTCAGTTACCGCCCGAGGTGCTCGAACACGTCGCAATGACGTTGTTGCGCCGCTACGGCGTGGTGTTCTGGCGCGTGCTCGAACGCGAGGCCGAATGGCTGCCGCCGTGGCGCGATCTGCTGCGCGTGCTGCAGCGGCTCGAGGCGCGTGGCGTGATCCGCGGCGGGCGTTTCGTCAACGGGCTCGCGGGCGAGCAGTTCGCGCTGCCCGAGGCGATTCCGCTGCTGCGCGAGGTGCGGCGGCAAGCGAACGACGGTGCGCTTATCTGCGTCGCGGGAACCGATCCGCTGAATCTCGTCGGCACGCTGCTGGTCGGCGACAAGGTGCCGGCCGTGGCCGGCAACCGCGTGCTGTATCGCGACGGCGTGCCCGCGGCCACGCTGGTGGCCGGCAAGTTCTGCTTCGACGCGGCGCTCGACGCCAATCCGATCGAGCGCGAACGCGCCCGCGCGCTGCTCACCCACCGCTTCTGACGACGTCACCGTGGCGTCGTTTTGCCACGCCATCATGCCGCCGCGTGCGGCCACGCCGGCCCGTGCTCGTGGTTAGCAAAACGTTAATGATTCTTCGCTCGAACTGTCACGCTTAGATACAATGGGGCAGTTTCACTTTAGTATGAGGAAGACCGTCTGCCGCCGCCCGCCTTGATAGCGACCGCCGGCACTCTCCGGGGATTTCATGAGCGACGAGCTACACGACCAGGTGCTTCACGCGCGGTTCGGCACGAGCAGCCCTCGCTGGTGCCTGGCGGCGGCCAGCGACACGCTGGAACTCGCGCCGGCGCACGGCCACGCGGCTGCCGGCGTCGCCATTCCCCTCAACTCTTGCCAAGCCTCCCAGATCCGCGCGCTGAGCGGCGTCACCTCGCACGTAGTCGTCGACGTGCAACTGGACGGCGCGGCGCGGCGGCTGCATCTGGTCGGCAAGAAACTCGATTGTCATCGCTGGGGCGGCACCGCCTCGACCCATGCCGACACCGAATCCGTCGCGCGCGCACTGCTCCACGGTCTGTCGTTCGCCGAACAGGTCGTCTCCGAGGTCAATTCGGTCGTGGTCATCGTCGACCGGCACGGCCGGATACAGCGCTTCAACCGGCTCGCCGAGGAGCTGACCGGGCTCAAGGAAGAGGACATCATCGGCCGCAGCGTCTGGACGCTGTTCATGTCGTCAGACGACGGCGCGGTCTCGAACCAGGTCGGCGCGCACTTCTTCAACCGTGGCGAACCGTACGAGATCGAACGGCGCATCAAAACGGTGCATGGCGAGCGGCTGTTCCTGTTTCGCAACAAGTTCGTGAGCAGCGGCAGCGGCATCGAAGACCAGTTCCTGATCTGCTCGGGCACCGACATCACTGAGCAACGGCTCGCGCAGGACCGGCTGATCGAGCAGGCCACCACCGACCCGCTCACCGGCCTCGCGAATCGCAACGCGATCCAGGAGCGCATCCAGATCGCGATCGAACAGGCCGCGCCCGGCGAAACCATCGGCGTACTGTTTCTCGATCTCGACAACTTCAAGAAGGTCAACGATCACTACGGCCACGTGTTCGGCGACCGGCTGATCTGCGATGTGTCGGACGCGATCCGCAACTGTCTGAATCCGGGCGACTCGCTCGCGCGTCTCGGAGGCGACGAATTCATCGTGCTCGCGGCGAAGGGCTCCGCGCATGGCCTGGAAAACACCGCGCAGCGCATTCTCGATCGCATGCGCATGCCGTTCGCGGTCGGGCTCGTCGAGGTCTATACCGGCTGCTCGATCGGCATCGCGCGTTGGCCCGAGCATGGCGAAACGCTCGAATCGCTGATCCGTTCGGCCGACACCGCAATGTACGTCGCGAAGGACGAAGGCAAGCGCACGCATCGCGTGTTCTCGCCGGACATGAACCGCCGCGTCGCTGAGTTCATGTGGCTCGACACGAATCTGCGCCGCGGGCTCGAGGAAGGCCAGTTCGCGCTGCACTATCAGCCGAAGCTGAACCTCGCCACGGGCGCCGTGCAAGGCGCGGAAGCGCTGGTGCGCTGGAACTCGCCGGAGCGCGGGCAGATCATGCCTGCGGAATTCATCCGTTATGCCGAGGAATCCGGCTTGATCGGCGTGCTCGGCCGCTGGGTGATGGAGACCGCCGCGAAACAGGCGGCCCGCTGGAAGGCGGCCGGCTACGACCTGCGCGTGGCGATCAACGTGTCGGCGCGACAGCTCACGGATACGGCCGTGGTCCGCCATTTCACCGAGGCGTTGCAGCATGCGAGCCTCGATCCCTGCCTGATTGATCTCGAGTTGACCGAAAGCTGTCTGATCGAAAACGAAGCGGCCGCGATCGAACTGATCAAGCAGTTCCGCCAGCTCGGCGCGCAGGTGCATCTGGACGACTTCGGCACCGGCTACTCGTCGCTGTCGCAACTCGGCCGTATTCCGCTCGACGTGATCAAGCTCGACCGCAGCTTCACGCGCTCGATCCACGCTGATATGAAGGCACAGGCGCTGGTGCGCTCGATGGTCGCGGTCGCGCAGGAACTCGATTTCCAGGTCGTCGCCGAGGGGATCGAAACCGAAGCGGAAGAAACCTTCATGAAGGGCCTGGGCGTCGATTACGTGCAGGGCTTCCTGTACGCACGGCCGATGCCCGCCACCGAGTTCGAGCGCTGGGTGCTCGATCGGCGCAAGCTCAGGCTGATCGCCTGAGCCTTGCCGTCGTGCGCTTCAGCCGAGGCGCGCGGACCAGCCTGTCACTTCGTCCGCACTCATTCCGACGGCGCGCGCCGCGCAGTGGATTTGCGTCCACGTCGCCGCGTCGATCGGAATGCCGGCGGCCTCGCGTTGCGCGCGCGTGACGCGCTCGGGCTCGCCGGGTTCGTAGATGCGCTCGGTGCCCGCCGCGAGCGGCGACGCCTTCACCCACGCGAGGAACGCATCGGCTTCGGCTTGCGCATCGGGCGCGTCGAATGCGCTCGGATCGATGATCACCGACAGCATGCAGTTGATGATCGCGTGCGTGGTGCCGAGCGTGTCGGCGTGCGTCGTGAAGCCGCCCGACAGCGCGCCGCCGAAAATCTCGCACATCGCCGCGAGCCCGAAACCCTTGTGGCCACCGAACGGTGTCAGCGCGCCGAACGGCGCTTCGTGCATGACTTTCGGTTCGAGCGTCGGCATGCCTTCGTGATCGATCAGCGCGCCGGGTGGCGTGTGCTTGCCCTGGTTATACGCGACGCGCGTCTTGCCGAACGCGATGGTACTGGTCGCGAAGTCGAGCACGAGAGGCGGCTTGCCGGGTCGCGGATAAGCCGCGCAGAACGGATTCGTGCCGATGCGGCGGTCCGCGCCGCCGAACGGCGCGACGAGCGGATCGCCCGCCACGTTGACGAAGTGGAACGACACCAGACCGGCGCGCGCGCACTGCTCGGCCCAATGCCCGATGCGGCCGATATGGTGCGCGCCGCGCAAGCCCACCGCGCAGATGCCGAGCCGCCGCGCGCGCTCGATGCCCCGCTCCATCGCCTCGAACGCGATCACCTGACCGAAGCCCTTGCCGCCTTCGACGGTCAGCACCGCGCCCGCGTCTTTGACGACGTCGGCATGCCGATTCAGTTGCAGTTGCTGGTCGGCGAGCGATTCGACATAGCGCGGGATCATGCCGACGCCATGCGAGTCGTGTCCGGTCAGATTCGCGGCCACCAGATGATCTGCGATCAGCTTCGCTTCGCGCGGCGCACTGCCCGCTCGCTCCCAGATCGCTCTGACGTAGGCATGCAGTTGATCGGCCGGAATCCGGGGCGTGGTGGCTTGGGCAGTCTGGGAGTCGGTCATTCAGCGTGTCGGTGTGGTTCGAACGGAAGGAAGCATCAGTCAACAACGGGGTCGGGTCGCGCCCGAGCCCCACTCAAACGAGGCCACGACTCACGGCGCCGCGGCGATCACTTCGGCAACCGCGGCCGTCAGTTTCTTGCCGTACGGCACGTGCAGGAACTCGTTGGGCCCATGCGCATTCGACTTCGGCCCAAGCACGCCGCACACCATGAACTGCGACTTCGGGAAGCCCGCTTTCAGCACATTCATCAATGGGATGGTGCCGCCGAGGCCCATGTAGGCGGCGTCTGCGCCGAAGTGCTGACGCGATGCATCGCTGAGCGCGGTGGCCAGCCACGGTGCGACCTCCGGTGCGTTCCAGCCGCTCGCCGCGCCCGCGTCCGGCTTGAACGTGACCTTCGCGTTGTACGGCGGATCGAATTCGAGCAGCGCCTTCAGTTCGGCGACGGCCTTTTCCGCTTCGATGGTCGGCGGCAGACGCAGCGACAGCTTGAACGCGGTGCGCGGACGCAGCACGTTGCCGGCGTCGGCGAGCGCGGGCAAGCCGGCCGCGCCCGTCACCGACAGCGAAGGACGCCACGTCGAATTGAGCAGCGCCTGCTGTGGATCGGTCGTGGTGGGCAGCACCTGACGGCCGTCCTGCCCGCATGCCCACGGCATCTTCTTCCACACGTCATCGCCGAGAATCCTCGCGGCAGCCTCCGCTTCGCGCAGACGATCGGCGGGCACCGGGCAATGAAAACCCTTTGGCAGCAGCGTGCCGTTCGCTGAGTCTTCGAGACGGTCGAACAGTTGACGCATGATGCGGAAGCTCGACGGCACGATGCCGCCGTAGACCCCCGAGTGAATCCCCTCGTCGAGCACCTGCACTTCGAGATCGCCGGCGACGAGCCCGCGCAGCGACGTGGTCAGCCACAGCTGATCGTAATTGCCCGCGCCCGAATCGAGACACACGACCAGCCCGACGTTACCGAGCCGCTCGCGCAGCGCGTCGACGTAGGGCAGCAGATCGTAGCTGCCCGACTCCTCGCAGGTTTCGATCAGCCCGACACAGCGCGGACGCTCGACACCTTGCGCATCGAGCGCGGCGAGCGCCGTCAGGCTCGCGTAGATCGCGTAGCCGTCGTCCGCGCCGCCGCGGCCGTACAGCTTGCCGTCCTCGAGCTTCGGCGTCCACGGACCGAGGTCGTTGCGCCAGCCATCGAACTCGGGCTGCTTGTCGAGGTGGCCGTACAGCACGATGGTTTCGGTGCTGCCCGAGCGCGTCGCGGCGGTCTCGAAGAAGATCACCGGCGTGCGGCCCGGCAGGCGGATCACTTCGAGCTTCAGGCCGCGCACCGGTTGCTGCTCGGCCCATTTCGCGGCGTCGGTGATCACGCGCTCGAGGTAACCATGCTTCGCCCAGTCGGGATCGAAGGCCGGGCTCTTCGCCGGCACCGCGATGTAGTCTGTCAGTGCGGGCACGATCTCGTCGTTCCACTTGCGCTCGACGAATGCTCGTAGCGTGTCCGGGTTGAGGTGGGCCTGCTGGGTCGTGTCGGTGATCATGATCGGGTCCGTGAAGTACTGTTCGGTCGAAACGATCATCATAGTCCCGATGCGTGTCGGGCTGAACCCCTTGCGGTGATTGGGTGGGGACTGGAACGCGCAGGGTGCGCGGCGGGCGGTGGCCATTCGCGCGACAATCACTACATGCATCGCGCATCAGGAGCTTTTATGAGTGGCAACGTGGCCGTTCAGGCCATCGGCGCGGCGTTCGCGCTAGCGCTGTATTTTCTACCGGCGATCATCGCGGACCGGCGCAAGCGTCGTGACGTGCTGACGCTCGCGCTATTTAACGCCTGCCTCGGCTGGACCGTGCTTGGTTGGGTGCTCGCGCTGTATTGGGCGCTACAGCCGAATCCGGCGGAGAGCCTGGCGAGCGACGTCGTCGAGACTCGCAAGATGTCGACTTTGCGCGCGTTTTCGTCGGCACTGACGCTGCGCGTGCGGCGACGCGAGGCCGCGCGCGACCGGCCCGAGCGCTGAAACGATTCGGGCGGCTCGCGCAATACGCGCAATAAACGAATAACAGGAAACGGTTTGATTGAAGCGCAAGTGCGTCACTCAGGCCGCGCGCCCGATGCGACTCCACTGTACCGAGCCCGCCGGAATGGAGCGCGGTTCCGCACGCACGGCTTGCGCGGCAAAGGTTTCATGACGCAGTTCGCCGTGTTCGTCGAACCACTCGCAGATCAGCCAGTCGCCCGGATTGCGTGCGACCGGACCTGCATACGTCACGGTCATGCGCGGGCCCCCTTCTTTTAACTTGACGACGTCGCCCACGTTGAAGGCGGCGGATGTTGTCTGGAATGCGTCAATGGTAGCGGTCAGCATCTTTGGCCCCCCTATCTTGAGCGTTTTTAAGTTGAGCCCGGCTTTAACGACTTCGACCTGTTGAATGGGTACTCTAAAGTTTAGACAGATTAACAATCGAATTTAAACGCGGCAAGCGCTTTTTATTGATACCGTTTTCACTGGAACCGAGGTTGATGCCAAACGGTTAAAGTTCCCGGCATTCCCAAAAAATTCTCCGCCAAAAGATTGCGGCTAACCCTATGTGCGCTACCGCACAAATGCAACAGTTACTGCCGGCGGTTTGCAGGTCGGTAGAAAATACGAGGCCGGTTTCCTCTGATTAGAAAACCTGACGCGATAACGGTGAGCCGTTAATCAGAAAGACCTGTTTGATCTAAATCAGAATTACCTGTGAACGAGTAGATCGCCGGTAAATGCCACGTAGTTCGTTATACCGCTTCGTTCAAATTGAACGATTTTTCTGAGCGAGCCAACAAATGAAAACGATTACCAACGGCTAAATTTCAAACCGCTGGAGCGACTGAGCGCCGTACGCTTTGCTGATGACGCACCAGCAGCACGCTCAGGCCGATACACACGAACATCAGCGCGGCATTGATAGCAAGGCTCAACTGAAACGCGTGTGCATAAGACGCGGGTGCCGCGCTGCCACCGAGCGCCCCGAAGAACGCGCCGCTCACCGCCGCGGTGCCGAACGCGGAGCCGATCTGCAACGTCGACGACACCACGCCCGATGCCAGCCCCGCCTTCTCGGGCACCACCTCCTGCAGCACGATGCGCATGATCGACGGCAACAGCAGACCATGTCCGACACCCGCGCACACCAGCCCGCAGTAGAACAGCAGATCGGGCGTCGCGGATCGAGTCGCGGACCAGCCGGTCACGGTGAAGCCGAGCGTCATCATCGAGAAACCAAGCGTCAGCACATGCGCGCCGATGCGCTTGACCACGGCCGGCGACGTCAGTGGGCCGATCACGAAGCCGAGCGCGAACGGCATGATCGCGATGCCCGACGCGAGCGGCGTCCAGTGCAGGCCGGTCTGCAGGAAGATGCCGTAGGTCAGGAAGAACGCGCTGTTGCAATAGAACAGGAACGCGAGCACCAGACCGAGCGCGAACGCGCGATTGCGGAACAGTTGCAGATCGACGAGCGGATGGCCACCGCCGCGCTCGACGCGCCGTTCGGTCGCGACGAACAGCGCGAACACCGGCACCGCGAGCGCGAACATCACGAAGGTCCACGCGGGCCAGCCGGCTTCGCGGCCGTGCGTCATCGGATAGATGACCAGCAGCAGCACCGCCGACAGCAGCGCAACGCCCTTCAGATCGACGCCGGTATGCGTGGCCGGCTGGTTCTCCGGCACGAACTTCCATGTGCCGATGAACGCCGCAATGCCGATCGGGATGTTGATCAGAAAGATCACGCGCCAGTCGAGCCCAAACGGGTGATACGTGATAAGCGCGCC
Source organism: Paraburkholderia sp. BR13444 (assembly GCF_040948755.1). NCBI lineage: Bacteria > Pseudomonadati > Pseudomonadota > Betaproteobacteria > Burkholderiales > Burkholderiaceae > Paraburkholderia > Paraburkholderia sp. BR13444. The sequence continues at coordinate 305,720 of NZ_JBFPKM010000007.1, forward strand.
GCCGCCGAGCTGCCCGACGATCGACGACAAGCCGAACACGAAGCCATACAGACTCATCACGCGCGTCTGCTGATGCAACGGTACGACCGCGCGAATCGTCGCGAGCACTTGCGGCGCCATCACCGCGGCCGCGATGCCTTGCACGATGCGCGAGATCACCAGCATATGGCCGCTGGTCGCGAAGCCGCACAACGCCGACGCGATCACGAAAGCCGCCATGCCCGTCATGAACATGCGACGGCGTCCGAACAGATCGCCGAGGCGGCCGCCCGTGATCAGCAGCACCGCGTAGGCCGACGCATAGGCCGATACGACGAGTTGCAGCTGCGCGTCGCTCGCGTTCAGGCCCGTGTGAATCGACGGCAGCGCCAGGTTGACGATGAAGTAATCGAGCGGCGCGAGAAAGGCGCCGACGAACAGCACCGCGAGCGCGAGCGCCTGACGCGGGAAGCCGGGCGCCGCCGCTTTGGCGGCGACAGCCATGCCTGCCATCGCTGGTCCAGGGCCGGTTACGGCCCCTGCTGCACTCGCCGCGCCGCTCGCGGATCCACCGAATTCCGCCGGAGCGGACTTGATCGCTTCTCTTTTCATGACCGATCGTTCAAGAAATGGTTAAAAAATTTTTGCGCCGGTGTTCGCAAACGAGGTGCTACACCAGCGCGCGCATCGCCACGTCGACGATAGCGATCAGCGCATCTTGCTCATGCGCGACCCGTCCCATCACCCGCAGGCCTTGCATCACGCATAACAGGAAATCGCCGACGGCTTTTTCGTCGAGTGTCGAATCGAATGCGCCGCTCGCCTGCCCGCGGATCACCGCCGCTGCGAGCAAGGTCGCCATGCGCCGCTGAATCGCGGCGACGCGCGCGCGCAGCACTTCGTCATCGGGCTGCATTTCGAGCGTCGTATTCGTGATGAAACAGCTGCGCCGGCCGCTCAACGCGCACGACACCCGCGCGTAGTGCAGTAGCGCGTCGCGCAGCGCCTGCTCTGGATCAGCCGTCGCGCTCAGCCGCTGCGCAAGCCGTGCAACCGCGCCTTCCGAGTAATGATCGAGCGCGGCGAGCATGATGCCGTGCTTGTCGCCGAACACGCCGTACAGGCTCCCGCGCAGCAGACCGGTGGCCTTGCACAGATCGTCGATCGACGTCGCGTGGTAGCCGTGATCCCAGAACACCTGGCTTGCGTTCGCCAGCACGGTGTCCGTGTCGAACTCGCGCGGACGGCCACGCTGAGATGTTTCGCCGGCTTTTTTCGCGGCTTGCCTGGAATGACTCAATTGCGATGACCTCGTTGCTACGTTCGCGTCGGTCTGTGGATATTATGACTGGATGTTCAATAAATCAAGGACGGCTTCCGTAGGCCTATTGGCGTCGGGGTCATCCGTTCATTCCGACTACCGCGATGAAAAAGCCGGCGGCGGGCATCGCCGTTCGCCGGCTTGGTTGCGCTGAAAGTGACAGCAAAGGCTTAGGTCTCCAGCTTTGCATCCATCGTAATCGTTGCATTCAGTACCTTCGACACCGGGCAACCGGCCTTCGCGTCGGCCGTGGCCTTGTCGAACGCGGCCTTGTCTGCGCCCGGAATCTTTACGGTGACGTCGAGATGCACCGCGGTGATCGTGAAGCCGCCGCCGTCCTTGTCGAGCGTGACGGTGGCCGTGGTGCCGATCCGCTCCGGCGTGATGTTGGCCTTGCCCAGCTCCGCCGACAACGCCATCGAGAAACACCCCGCATGCGCAGCCGCGATCAGCTCTTCCGGATTCGTGCCGATGCCGTCCGCGAAGCGCGTCGCGAACGAGTATTGGGTGTCCTTCAGGACGCCGCTGTCGGTGGAAATCGAGCCCTTGCCGTTCTGCAGGCCGCCTTGCCAGACTGCCGATGCCTTGCGCTTCATTGCTCTCTCCTGTTGATGCCTTGCCGCGCACGCTGCTCGACCGAAGATGATGCCCGCCGCGGCGGTCCGCCCGGATGTGTCCGCGCCTGGGCATCGGTCGCAGGTGCCGCGCGGCTTGCAGGCGCGGGCGTGGACCGGATTTCATCATAGGCGCTTCCGTGTTTCGGCGCGGAAAAACGCCCTTTTTACTATCTCAAAACCCGCAACAATATTTCACCGGAAAGCCGCTTTTTTGCCGACCTCGTAAGAAATAGACTGCGTTCAACGGATCGGGAAATGCAATTCAAACCGGTTCACCACACAATCAATTGGAGGTCGTTATGAAATCGCTTCTTTCCGCAGTTGTCGTCGCATCCGCTCTTATCGTTCCGGCGGTGTCGTTCGCCCAGCAGGCAAACGGTACGATCACGCGCGCTCAGGTGCGCGCCGAACTCGTAGCCGCGCAAAAAGCGGGCCTTCTGAACCAGAACGACACCACGTATCCGAAGGCCGTGCCGCAGGACTCGACGATCGTCACCGCTTCGGCGGAGGGTACGCAGGATGTCGGCGGCGCGAAGGCCAGTTCGTCGGAAGCAGGCGCGCCGGCGACGGTGCAGCAACGTCTGTTTTCGACGTATCGCGGTAACTAAAAGGTGGTAACCAAGCGTCTTAACTAAGCGTGATAACTGAGCACGCTGGCAGTTAAGGCAGCACGCAGTAAAAAGCCCCGGTTGCGAAGTTCGGCAACCGGGGCTTTTTTTCGTTGGCGCGAGCGGCGCTGCTGCGCGGCCGCTCGTTGGTAAAAACGCTATTCGGGAAACGGCAGGCTTTGCTGTCCCACTGCGCGCATGTCGAACACGTTCAGCGTCATCGCGACCAGCGCGTAGTAGCCGAGCAGGCCGACCAGGTTGATCACGACCCGATGCCCGAACCGCCGGACCGCCTGCCCATACGTCGCGTCCGACACGCGCTTACTCTCATACAGTTCGCTCGCGAAGTCGTAGATCAGTGCGTCGTCGGCATCGGCGAACTCGGGGCGGCGCCCTTGGCGGATCGTCTCGGCGTCCGCAGCGGCCACGCCCGCCTGCAGCGCGATCGGATAGTGGATGTGCCACTCCGCCTGGGCCTGCCAGCGCGAAGCGGTGACCAGAATCGCGAGTTCCGACAGCCGCAGCGGCAGCCCGGTCTGGTAGCGGCAAAACGCGCCGAGGCGTTGTGCGTGCTGCGCAAGTTCCGGGCTATGGATCCAGCCGAGGAACGGCCCGTTCAGGTTGCCGCGCGGGCCGGACAGGATTTCATCGAGCACCGCCTTCTGCTCGGGCGTGGCGGTGGATATCTCGAAGTGAGGCAAGCGCTCGGTCATCATGGTTCTCGCTAAGGGCAATGGTTCCGAACAGCTTAGACGGCGGCGAGCGACGCGCCGATCGCATCGTCGAGGCGGCTGACGATTTCGTCGATGTCGCGCGCCGTGCAGATGAACGGCGGCGCGATCAGCACATGGTCGCCGCTCTTGCCGTCGACGGTGCCGCCCATCGGATACACCATCAGGCCGCGCGCGAACGCTTCGCGTTTGATCGTTGCGTGCAGTTTCAGTTTGGCGTCGAACGGCTCTTTGGTACCGCGATCCTTCACAAGTTCGACGCCGACGAACAAGCCGCGCCCGCGCACGTCGCCGATATGCGGGTGCTGCGCATAGAGCTCGCGCAGCCGGCCGCGCAACTGCTCGCCACGCGCCTGCACGTTCGCCAGCAGATTGTCTTCCGCGATCACGCGCTGCACTTCGAGCGCGGCCGCGCACGCGGTCGCATGGCCGATATAGGTATGGCCATGCTGAAAGAAGCCGGAGCCGCCGACGATCGTCTGATAGATGCGGTCGCTGACCAGGGTTGCGCCGATCGGCTGATAACCCGCGCCAAGGCCCTTGGCGATCGTCAGCATATCCGGCGCCACGCCGTCTTCGTCGCACGCGAACAGATAACCGGTGCGGCCCATGCCCGACATGATCTCGTCGAGAATCAGCAGCACGCCGTAGCGGTCGCACACCGCGCGGATTTTGCGGAAGTATTCGCGCACCGGCGGCACCGCGCCCGCCGTGGCGCCGACCACCGTTTCCGCGACGAATGCGGCGACCGTGTCCGCGCCGAGTTCGAGAATCTTCTGCTCGAGTTCATCGGCCAGACGCTGCGCGAACGCTTCTTCGGTTTCGTCCGGGCGCTGTTCGCGATACGCGTAGCACGGGCTCACGTGATGCGCTTCGATCAGGATCGGCAGGAACGGTTCGCGGCGCCATGCATTGCCGCCAATCGCGAGCGCGCCGAGCGTGTTGCCGTGATAGCTCTGCCGACGCGCAATGAAATGACGCCGCTGTGTCTCGCCCTTCTCGACGAAATACTGACGCGCGAGCTTCAGCGCCGCCTCGATCGCCTCCGAGCCGCCCGACACGAAGTACACGTGCTCGAGTCCGGCCGGCGCGCTCGCCACGAGCCGGTCGGCCAGTTCCTCGGCCGGCTCCGTCGTGAAGAACGACGTGTGCGCGTACGGCAGCTGTTGCGCCTGCCGCTTGATCGCGTCGATCACGCGCTGGTTGCTGTGGCCGAGGCACGACACGGCGGCGCCGCCCGACGCGTCGATATAGCGCTTGCCCGTGGAGTCGATGATTTCGATGCCGTCGCCCGCGACGGCCACCGGCAAGGACTGCTTCGGAGAACGATGAAAAACGTTGGTCATGATGTTCAGCTCCTGCTGATGGAGGTGCGGACTGAGACGCAGGCCGGCTCGGGCGCCGCGCACGCGATGAAAGCGTCGAACACGCATTGCCGCTGGCGATACGCCTCATCGACACGCCCGCACTGCCGATGCCGAACAGCACGGTCGCTAAGGTGTTTTCGTCGTCGGAATCGTGCGGATCGTCGCTGCATCGACGCCACGGGCCGCACCGATATTCAACAATCGGTACGTATTTATACGCCCATACAACATTTGTTGTCAAACGTTGTTGGACGGCACCAGGTGGAGCGCGGCGTGCCCTCACGCAATCGTTCAAGGCACGTACGCGCCCTTCGCATGCAGCGATTGTTCGGCGAGCGCGAGCTGCTCGAGCGCATCCGCGCCTTCGAGCGCCAGCAGATGCGCGACCAGCGCTTCGGTGATCGCGGTGGCGGCCACCAGCGACGGAAAGAACGACGGGCTTTCGTGCGAGAAAATCAGCACCTTGTCGGCGTTCAGCGCGATCGGCGACACCGCGCTGTCGGTGATGGCGATCAGCTTGCTGCCTTTTTCGAGCGCGGCCTCGGCGACGCGCGCGGCTTCGACCGAATACGGCGCGAAGCTGATGACGATGGTCGCGCTGTCTCGCTCGATGGTGCGCAGCTGCATTTCGAGCGTGCCGGCCTCGCCGTTGAGCAGCGATACCGACGGCCGAAACAGCCGGTAGCCATAGACGAGGCCGAACGCCACCGGATAACACGAGCGGAAGCCCGCCACGTGAACGTGCGGCGCGCGCCGCAATACCCGCGCGGCCTCGACGATCACGCGACCGTTATGCGCGGCGGTCGTTTCGAGATTGTGCTGTTGCGCGACGAGCAGGTCGTTCGCGAGCGCATCTTTCGATTTGACCATCGAGCGCGCCCGGCTCGTCAACGGCTCCGGCCGCGTGCGCACGCGCGCGACGAACAGATCGCGCAATTCGTTCCAACCGGGAAAGCCCAGTTGCTGCGACAGCCGCACCAGCGACGCCGGCTGCACCTGCGCGCGCTCGGCCACCTTGCGCATCGACGACACGGCGACCTCGTCCGGATGATCGAGCAGGAAGCCCGCCCCCATCTGGAACTGTGGGCTCAGTTCGGGGAAGCGCGCCCGGATCAGGGCGACGAGCTGATCGAAGCTGTCTGGCATGTTGAGGTGGCGCGGCGCCGGGGTAAGAGATGACAACAAATGTTACCACTGGGTAGCAGTGTTTCAACGGCGCGAAGACGCTCTTGGTGAGTCGCAAACGATTCCTGCTCACGTCGTTGAAAAAAAACCAACATCTATTTGCATAGGAGTCGGAGCGGCGACTTTGTAGACCCGTGTAGTCCTTCAGGCTCCCTTGACGGTCTGTCATCAGGCAGCTTCAACGCCGCTAGTCCAAACGGTAGAAAGGTTCAAGCACCCGTTCCAGTTCGGCCTGTGGGATACCCCGACCAGAATCAAGAACCTCAAACATCACTTCGGTTTCCAGACACAACACCGAGATATCAACCTTGCCACCGACGGGAACATAACGCACGGCGTTATCAACAAGGTTTCTAAGAATCACGGCAACTGCCGCCTCGTCGAGCATCATCATGGCCGTTATCTTCCACAGCCTCGCTATGTCGATGGCTCGTGTCTATACCGAAATGACGCCAGCGTGGGCACGCGAAATCACTCACCTCCGTGCGTGGCCTGCCACCTTTGCATGAACGCAATTTCATCTTTCTGCGCCGTAATGATGTTTTTCGCCAGCTTCTTCAACTCCGGGTCCTTTCCGTAGTTCAGCCGCGGCTATGCCCAGGCGGATGATGTTCGTGGGAGCCTGCTCGATGTCCGGCACCGTGATGGTCATGTTCGCCGCGCTCCATCATCCGCATCATTTCGGGACCACCTGTCCTGAAGAACACAAACGTCAATATCATGAACACGACACCGAAACCGATGTTGAGTATCGTGGTGTAGTTGAAGGAAATAGTCGCATCGACCATCGCTGTCCGGTGTTCGCGCGGAATCAAGCCAGCCAACTGGAACACCGCCTCTACGATCAGCGCTGCCACGACCATGGCGATATAAAAAGTGATGGCCATGAACACAGTCATCTTTCCGCCGTAATACTTCCGGTAGATGTTCAGGATGGGAAGGATGATGAGGTCACCGAATATGAACGAGGCGACGCCACCAAAGCTGATGCCTCCTTTCCATAGAACCGCTGCCAACGGTACGTTTCCGACGGAACAGGTGAACGAGGCAACTGCGATGAGCGGGCCGATGAAAGCGCCCCAAATCATTACGACGGTCGGATGATTTACCAGGAAGAACTTCTGCCAGAAGCTATCCGGCACCCAGGCGGCTATGGCACCGGCAACAAGTAGCCCGATGCCAATATCACGCCATAGCATGGTCCAGTTCATCACATAGCTGTGACTGATTGCCTTCCAGCCGTCCCTCGATGTGAGTCGCTCTTTCCACGTTCCCTTCTGTTCACCCATCGACATGGCAGCATGCCCTTCCATGCTGCCGGAGACACCTTTGTTCGCCTGGTCGATAGCCTGCTTTCGCAGGGAATCGCGCAGGAAGAATCGAAACAGCAGGACGAGTACACCAATCATGAGGGTGCCACCGACGAACTCGGCGGCCGCGAACTGCCAGGCAATCAGTACCCACATCAGCACGCCCAGCTCAAGCACTAAATTGGTCGCAGCGAACTGGAATGCCATGGCAGCGGTAAAGTCGGCCCCTTTACGCACCATGGAGCGCGCCATGGCAACGGCTGCATAGGAGCACGATGACGACGCTGCGCCCAACAGGCTGGCACGCGTCAGCGAACGCAAGGAGGCGTCCGGAAGCAGCTTCGACATCTCGGACTTCGAGACCGTCACCTCAATCACGGCGGAAAACAGGAAGCCGAGGCTGAGCCCCCAGAAAATCTGCCATAACATGGTGAAGGACATCCACAGGGCATGACCCAGTGCGCTGAGAATGTGCATCACGAACTCCGTGAATTGCGCTCCTATGACAATGGTGCGCGATTGTAAAAATAGATGCGGTGAGGTGACATGCCGACCTTGATGGTGCTCATGAACTTCAGCGTGTTCATGTCAGCGACACCGACGTAACGGCTAAAGCGGAACGTAAGCCACAGGTATCGCCGGTCTGGTGTCAGTTCCATATCGTCCGGCGCAGACAGCAGCCCGTGATGGTGCCGACGTTCGTCAGCGAGCGAACGGAAATTGTGAGCCCCTTGTCGATGTGGATGGTCTTCACAATTTACCGGGCGCGCCGTCGATAACAACGACGTAGTCAGCACCCGTCATGCCCACTAGAAGAAATTTGTCGCTGGGAGTCAGCCACAGGCCCGCAGGGGCCTGCGTCCGTTCCGTCGGCCGCCGCGGCTGAAAACGTCATCGTTCTCAATTCGGCGGACGCGAATGTCAGCCTGATAGACGAGGCCATTCTGAAGGTTGTCGATACCGTGGCCGTCGGAAACGAACCGCACCATTTGATGGCGACGCCCGACAACCAATCGCTCATACGCAACCAGACCCAGCGCTAACAGAAGGGGCGCATCCGAGACTCTCACTGGTCTTTACGGCGCTATGACCACTGGGTGGAAGTTAGCGTGCTCGATTGCGTGGGAAATCTGGCCCAGATTCAACGCAGATTCCACCTTCACTGTTTTGGCTGCGACGTCAATCTGAACCTTTGCCGCCGGGTCCAGCTTTGCAATTGCCTTGCTGATTGCGTTTGCACATCCACCGCACGACATGTCCGAAACCTTGAATTCCATTTTCATCTCCACGTGATATGTGACCGCTTACAGCATGAACATTCCCACGGTGGGAATGTCAAGTGAAGGCGCAACGGCCACACTGACCTGGAACGTCCATAGCCGTGAGCGGGGAGACCGCTCGAAGCCAGCCTTCAGTTACGCTATGACGCCTTCGCACGGTTACCGAGGTCGCGAGCCCGTGCTAGACTCTCGCGTTATGTCCTACTGGCGCAAATTTATTCTCGTCGTGCTGCTGGCACTGAGCCTTCCGGTTCAGTCGTTTGCGGCCGTCTCGATGATTTGTGCTGCCTCCGAGACGGTCGATGATGAAGCGACCACTCACCATGTTCACCTGGCCAACCCAGTCGACGGACATGCGCTGGTATCCGACGTTGATGGCCATCATGGTCACGACCACAGCGGCGTACATCATCCTCACGGGTGTTTAACCTGCGCCTCCTGCTGTGTCGCTGCAGCAATACCGGTCGTGCCTGCGGTTTCCGCTTCGGCTGACCTGCTTAATTTTCCCGTTCCCCTGCCTCCAGCTGCGCGTGTCGCGTCGTTCCTGACCGGCGGCATCGAACGTCCTCCCCGCCTGATTCTCGTCTAATCCTCGTACTCGCGGCTATTTGCTGCGACCAGCAAGCTCTTCTGGGGTCTTTCACGGACGCCGGATGATTCACGACGAGAACAATTCATGCGAATGATTTCTGCGGCGCTTTTGGGCGCGAGCGCAGTACTGCCGTTGCTCGCGCACGCAACGACTCTTCCTGACCCGACAGATGCAGCGGCATCGGTGCCGGCCGTCACCGTGCATTCCGCGTTCGACGGCTACAAGTCGTACCAGGACGGCGAAGCAACCAGCTGGCAGTCATTAAACCGCGCAGTTACACCCGATCGCCGCACGGCTGGAATGAAGCAAGGTCAGCAATCAGGTGATGCTTCCGCCGGGAAGCAACACGAACACGGGGGTGAGTCGGAATGATGCGACCACTCGCGTGCCGCCGCGCGACCTCCGTCGCCCTCGCGATGCTGTTCCTGGCCGGCTGCACGACCTTCTCGAAGGACGGTGGCTTCAACACCGTATCGTCAACCGCGTCGGAGCGCCTTGGCAAAGAAGCCGTCTACGTGAAAACCGACGAGGACCGAGAGGCAGTCTTCAGGCGGACACAGGAACTGCTGGCTAAGCCGCTCGGCATGGATGATGCCGTCCAGGTCGCGTTGCTGAACAACCGGGGCCTTCAGGCATCGTACGGCGAGCTCGGCATTTCCGAGGCCGACCTTGTTCAGGCGGGCCGCCTGCCCAATCCGGGCTTTGCTTTCAGCCGGACTCACTGGAGCGATGGCTTCGGCATCAGCCGGGCCTTTTCCATAGGCGTCCTGGGGATTCTCACGCTGCCGGTCGCAACACACATCGAGAGTCAACGGTTCGAGGAGACCAGGCTCGAAACTGCCAGCGCGATGCTCGCCGTCGCCGCCGACACCCGAAAGGCCTACGTGAGTGCTGTGGCTGCGGAGCAGGCAGCCCTTTACTCCGCTCAGGTCAAGGACTCTGCCGAGGCTGGGGCAGAACTCGCCTTACGGATGCGCCAGGCAGGCAATTTCAGCAAGCTCGACTATGCGCGCGAGCAGGCCTTCTACGCGGAGTCGGTCGCGGAGGTGGCAAAGGCGAGGCAGCAGTCAGTCGTCGCTCGCGAGAAGCTAACCCGCATCATGGGCCTCTGGGGTTCAGGAACCCAGTTCAGGTTGCCGGAGCGCCTGCCCGACCTGCCAAGCGACAGGCCGCAACTCAACGACCTCGAGAGCTTCGCGATGCAGAACCGGCTGGACATTCAGGCGGCGAAGCATCGCACGCAAAGCGTCGCCAGCTCTCTGGGTCTTAGCAAGGCAACCCGGTTTATCAATGCGCTCGACGTCGGCTATCTCAACAATTTCGAGACCGACAAGGGACATGAGCACGGCTACGAAATCAGCGTCGAGATTCCAATCTTCGATTGGGGCAGCGCAAAGGTCGCGCGTGCTGAAGCCATCTACATGCAGTCCGCAAACCGCCTCGCCCAGACGGCGATTGATGCGCGCTCCGAAGTACGCGAGTCGTACTCGGCCTACGTGACGAGTTATGACGTCGCGAAGCACTACCGCGACGAGGTGGTGCCCGTGCGCAAAACCATCTCGGACGAAATGCTGCTGCGTTACAACGGCATGCTCGCAAGCGTGTTCGAGCTGCTTGCCGACTCGCGCGAGCAGGTCGCTGCCGTCAACGGGTACATCGACGCGCTGAAAGACTTCTGGCTCGCGGAAACGGACTTGCAGCAGTCGCTTGGGGGCCGTCTTCCGCCGCTCGCCATGACTCGGGCACCGGATGCCCCGCATAGCGACGCAACGGATTCCCCTGCCGCACAAACGCCGTCGGCCCCGGCACAGGAGTCGCCATTGTCGGCCCCCACCATGCAACCGGCGTCGCCGACGAATTCAAAAGGTGAATGAAGATGGTTTCACGTCGAAGTTTTCTCGGCGGCTCGGGGGCAGCGTTCCTCGGCGCGGCGTTGGTCAGCAAGGTTGGCGCAGCGTCACTTCCAGAAGCGCCCACGATGGAAAAGACCGCCACACAGCCACCGCTGGTACCGCCCAATGGACGCCCCTATACGCCCGTGGCGACACTGAACGGCTGGACACTGCCGTGGCGCATGAAAAACGGCTGGAAGGAATTCCACCTCATTGCCGAGCCGGTGGTCCGTGAAATGGCACCCGGCATGAAGGCGAATCTTTGGGGATACAACGGCCAGGCACCAGGCCCCACCATCGAAGCGGTCGAAGGCGACAAGGTCCGCATCTTCGTGACCAACAAACTGCCCGAACACACCACGGTTCACTGGCACGGGATGCTGGTGCCATCAGGAATGGATGGCGTTGGCGGGCTGACGCAGCCTCACATTCCGCCAGGCAAGACGTTCGTCTATGAGTTCCAGCTTGAGAAGCACGGCACGTTCATGTATCACCCGCACGCGGATGAGATGGTGCAGATGGCGATGGGGATGATGGGTACGTTCATCGTGCATCCCAAGGACCGAAGTGTCATGCCGGTAGACCGCGACTTCGTGTTCCTGATGTCCGCCTACGACATCGACCCGGGCAGCTTCACGCCACGAGTCAACGAAATGACCGACTTCAATATGTGGACGTGGAACGCACGGGTCTTTCCCGGCATCGACCCACTGCCGGTACGCGCGGGAGACCGCGTACGCATTCGCTTCGGCAACCTGACGATGACCAATCATCCCATCCATCTTCATGGGTACAGCTTCGAGGTCGCAGGAACCGATGGCGGGTGGATTCCGCCTTCCGCACGCTGGCCGGAAGTAACCGCCGATGTTGCAGTCGGTCAGATGCGCGCCATCGAGTTCACCGCGAACCGCCCCGGCGACTGGGCGTTTCACTGCCACAAGTCGCACCACACGATGAATGCGATGGGCCACCAGGTACCGAATCTCATTGGCGTCCCGCAAAAAGACCTCGCGAAGCGCATCAACAAGCTCGTGCCCGATTACATGGCGATGGGCAGTGCAGGCGGCTCAATGGGGGAGATGGAAATGCCGCTACCCGACAACACGTTGCCAATGATGACGGGAACAGGACCGTTCGGCGCGCTGGAAATGGGCGGCATGTTCAGCGTCGTCAAGGTGCGGGAGGGCCTCGGCCGCAGCGATTATCGCGACCCGGGCTGGTTCAAACACCCGAAGGGAACCGTGGCGTACGAGTACACCGGCGAACTGCCGGATAGCTGATTTCGTGGCGAGCCGGACGTGGCTCCGGCCGATATTTGTAAATCCAACTGTGGGAGAGAACATGATGAAGAAAGCGATTGCTTCGATTTTTTTGGGCTGCGCCGTCGCCGTCTCGGCGACCGCGTTTGCCGCAGGTGACGCGGGCAACATGAACATGGCAAGCGGCGCTCAACAGGTCGCGGAAGCGACGAACACCATGTCGCATGGCGAGGTGAAGAAAGTGGATACCTCCGCCGGAAAACTGACCATCAAACACGGACCGCTGAAAAACCTGGACATGGAAGCCATGACCATGGTGTTCAAGGTCAAGGACCCGGCCATGCTTTCACAGGTGAAGGTGGGCGACAAGATTGACTTCGTGGCCGAAGAAATCGACGGCGCGCTCACCGTGACGAAGTTGCAGAAGCAGTGAGCAATTCAATGGGGCGTCAGCGGCGCGGCACAGGCTACGCCCCGATTTGATTTTGGGAGGAAACAATCGTGAATACCAATCTCCGCAAACTGTTGCTCAGTGCAGCAGCGACCACCGCCGTCGTGCTCTCACCCACTCTCACGTTTGCCCACGGCAAGCTGGAGAGTGCCATGCCAGCGGCCGGCAGCGCAGTCGATACGTCGCCGGAACTGCTGCGTCTGACTTTCAATGAAGACCTCGAGTCGTCGTTCAGCACAATCAAGGTGGTCGATGCATCGGGGGCGTCTGCGACAAAGGACAAGGCCCAGGTCGATTCGTCGAACCCACGCGTGCTCATCGTTGCAGTCCCGAAGCTGGCTTCCGGCTCGTACACCGTCCAATGGGCGGTCATGACGCACGATGCCCACAAGACCAAAGGCACCTACACATTTGCGGTGAAGTGATGAACGACGGCTTCCTCGGCATTTCGCGGCTCGCGTTCGTAGCGTTGCAGAACATCGGCTTTGCTGTTCTTGTCGGTGCCCTGTTGAGTGACAGCTGGCTGTCCCGCAGCACTTCGCGATGGCAGAGCAGCGTCAGCGGACGCCTGCTTGTCACCGTGCGCATCGCTTCCTTTGCCACGCTGATGTCCAGTGCGTTCGCATTCTGGATTCATTGCGCGTTGATGAGCGAATCGACGCTCGGCGAGGCAGGTCCCGCTATCCGTTCAATGCTGGTGGAAACCGACTTTGGCCATGCCTGGCTGGCAGGCGCAGGGTTGATGCTCGTGGTGGTGATTCTGTCGTTCGCACAACGTCGACGCCCGATTCATTTCAAGCCCGCTATCTGGCTGGCCATCGCCGGCGTTGCACTAGCGCGCAGTCACGGCGGACACCCTGTGGATGCTGGCGTTTTTAGTTTGCCGGTGTGGGTGGACTGGGTGCATCTGCTTGCCATCAGCGTGTGGGTAGGCCTCGTTCTTGTTACAACGTACATCGTCGTGCCTCGCATATCTATTGCGCCCACCGCCGAGCGTGCGAAAGCGGCGATGTTCGTTCAGTCGCTTTCTGACGCCGCGACTTTCGCGCTAGCCATCCTGGTCATCACTGGCGCGTATAGCGGCTGGCGCGGAGTCAATGCACTTGAGCACCTGTGGGCGTCCACATACGGACAAGTTCTGCTGGTCAAGCTTGCTCTCGTACTCATTGCCGCCGTGCTTGGAGGGCACAACCGGTTCTTCGAAATGCCCGGGCTACTCTCATCTCTGAAAGACACGCGAACTGAATTCACACCAAAGCCGTTGGAGCGGTTCGCCGTTGTCCTGCATGTCGAGTCGGTTGTTCTGGCAGGCGCGCTGGTAGCCGCTGCGGTCCTTGTTTCGAGTCCACTTCCCGGGACAACGTAAGCTCGCACGGTCGAGGACCAGCCTCAGCGGGAAGTGACGGATAGAACCACGTTCGTCGAGACTGGACGAGGCAACGCAAGCTGGATTTGCACCGGCCGGTGGTAGACCGTAACCATGCCGAACGTCGGGTCGTTTTTAACTTCCCTTGGCGGCATCTGGTCCGGCTTTATCGACGCGCCGTCCACCGCGAAGTCGAATCGGTCCCGATAAAGGTAGTAGCCAGCGTCCTGAAGTCGAGGGTGACCTGCTGAGGCGCACTGAGCTTGACCGCCAGCGGAAATGCCTGGTCCGGTGGCAGCAGGTCGGTTTCGCTTACCGCCTCTGCAGCCAGAGACGTCAGCGCAACGAACAGGACAACTGCGGCGTACAACCGTCAGCTCATTCCACCAGCGCTTCCCGATGCGCGTCGACGAAGTCAGCCATGCTGTTGAAGCGGAAGTCGATGTTCGGCTTTGAGCCCGGGTCCATCGTCGCGCCGAAGCCCGGCTGCGAATGACGACGGTAAATCCAGCACGACGCCAGCCCGAACTCGTTTGCGGGCTTGTGGTCATGAAAAAGGCTTTCTGCGGTGTGAAGGATTTTTCCCTTCCTGATGCCCCACTGATCGAGCTTCTGAAGCATGTACTCGAAGTTGCGCGGCGACGGTTTGTAGGAGCCGACGTCCTCCGCCGTGATGATCGCGTCGAACTCAACCTGCAGCCTGGCGTTGCTGTAGGTGAAACTTTCGTTGTCGATGTTCGACAGGATGACAAGCTTGTAGTGCTGCTTCAGATATTGCAGCGCGGCCGCCGAATCGGGGAATGCTGGCCAGTTTCGGATCGAGCGACCGTACGCCACGCATTCCTCGTGGGTGTAGGGCAGACCCCATTCCTCTGCCATGCGCTTATACACGATGGACAGCAGTTCCTGATAGCGCTTCGCGGGCGTGAATATCTGCTGCGACGACTCGTGGCGAGCGTGGGCTTCCAGAACCTGGTCGCGCGTGAGCGGCGTCCTGGCTCGCTCCAGCAGAGGCTGCAAGGCTTCAAAGATGCCACTCTCCCAGTCGATCAAGGTGCCGTAGCAGTCAAAAGTCAGTGCCTCGAAATCGGTCAGTTTCACGACTCCCTCCTGTCAGATGTCCATGATGAAAATCACAATGGATTGAGCAACTGCCGGAACCAGAACTTTAATGCAGCAGCGAAGCGACAGCGTCATTTCTCTTCGCAAACCCTGGCGTTTTCCCGAATGCGATCCCACGCCGAAGCGGAGCTAATCTGATCAGCCCGGTCCAACACCTGGAGACTTTATGCGCCCCCTCGTCACAACAATGGCTGTCCTAACAGCCGCCGGCATCTCCGCATCCGTCAACGCTCAATCGGTGGTCACCCTCGGTCACTCGGCTCCCCTCACGGGCCCGCAGGCGCCGAACGGAAAGGACAACGAGAACGGCGCCCGCCTCGCTATCGACGAACTCAACAAGAGCGGCGTCACGGTTGCTGGCCAGAAGGTAACGTTCAAACTGGACTCCGAGGACGATCAGGCGGACCCGAAGATCGGCGTTCAGGTCGCGCAGAAACTCGTCGACAGCGGCGTGATCGCCGTGCTGGGCCCGTACAACTCGGGCGTGGCGATTCCGGCATCGCGCGTCTATAACACGGGCGGCGTACCGATGCTGCCGGTTGCGTCCAATCCGGCGCTGACGAAGCAAGGCTTCAAGAACATCTTCCGTATCGGCGCGAGCGACGAGCAGCTAGGCGGGACGATGGGCCAGTTTGCGGCCAAGACATTGAAGGCCAAGACCGCCGCGGTGATCGACGACCGCACGGCCTATGGGCAAGGCGTGGCCGAGCAGTTCATCAAAGAGGCCAAGGCAAACGGAATTCAGATCGTGGACCAGCAGTTCACGAACTCGTCGGCGACTGACTTCCTCGGCATTCTGACCAGCATCAAGGCCAAGAATCCGGATGTCGTCTTTTTCGGCGGATACGCTGCTCAGGGCGCGCCGATGGCCAAGCAGATGCGCGCACGCGGACTGCGTGCCAAGCTGCTTGGCGGCGATGGCATTTGCTCGGCCGACATGGGGAAGGTCGCCGGTGACGCGGCCTCCATCGTGTATTGCGCCCAGGGCGGCATTGCGCTCGACAAGACCCCAGCCGGCCGTGAGTTTCTGCAGAAATACAAGACCGCCTTCAACACCGACACGCAGGTCTATGCGGTCAGCTATTACGACGGCGTAAAACTGCTGGCCGATGCGATGGTCAAAGCAGGCACCACGACCGACAAGGCAAAGCTGACCGCCCAGTTGGCAAAGACCGACTACAAGGGCGTGGCAGGCACCTACTCGTTCGACGAAAACGGCGATCTGAAGGGCGCACCCACGACAGTCTATGTGATCAGAAACGGCCTTCCGGTGCCGTACGGGCAGTGACGTTCAATCGAGTAACCCCAAAACACCCATGAAAATCACCCGCACTATTTCAACAGTCGAGGTTCATACCGGCGGCGAAGCGTTCCGTATCGTGACGAGCGGCCTGCCTCGTCTTCCCGGCGACACCATCGTCAAGCGTCGCGCGTGGCTGAAAGAGAACGCCGACGAAATTCGTACCGCGCTGATGTTCGAACCGCGTGGTCATGCAGACATGTACGGCGGATACCTGACCGAACCCGTTAGCCCCACGGCAGACTTCGGGATCATCTTCGTCCACAACGAGGGTTATAGCGACCACTGCGGGCACGGCGTGATCGCGCTGTCCACCGCGGCGGTCGAGTTGGGGTGGGTTCAGCGCCAGATTCCCGAGACCCGCATTGGCATCGACGCTCCTTGTGGTTTCATCGAGGCCTTCGTGCAATGGGATGGTGAACACGCCGGCAACGTACGTTTCGTGAACGTTCCATCGTTCATCTGGAAACCGGATGTCACGGTTCAGACGCCGTCGTTTGGCACGGTAAAGGGGGACATCGCGTTCGGTGGTGCGTTCTACTTCTATGCGGACGGAGCGCCGCACGGTCTCGCAGTCCGCGAGTCTTCTGTCGAGGAACTCATCAGGTTTGGCGCCGAGGTCAAACAAGCTGCAAATCACGCGTACCCGGTCGAGCACCCGGAGATCCCGGAAATCAACCACATCTACGGCACCATCATTGCCAATGCGCCGCGGCACGAAGGCTCCACGCAAGCCAACTGTTGCGTATTCGCCGACCGTGAGGTGGACCGTTCGCCCACCGGCTCAGGGACGGGCGGGCGCGTCGCGCAGCTCTATCTGCGCGGCGAACTGGCCATGAACGAGACGCTGGTCAACGAGTCCATCATCGGTACTGTCTTCAAGGGGCGCGTACTCAGCGAGACGACCGTCGGCGACTTCAAGGCGGTCATCCCCGAGGTCGAGGGCAGCGCCTATGTTTGCGGCTTCGCAACCTGGATCGTGGACGAACGTGACCCGCTAACTTACGGTTTCCTCGTCCGATAATCGGCTCAAGCTCTCCTCCGGTTCCGAAGCGCGAAGTACATACCGGCCCCGAGCGCAACGAGCAGGACCACGATCAGGCCGCCCCCCATGCCGGGCAGACCTGTCATGCTGCTGGTCGCACTGGGCGCCGCAGAGGCAGCCACGGGCGCGGAAGCCACCGGCGCGACCGGTTGCGGAAGCGCCACACCGGCGGCACTGCCTTGACGCACCAGAGAAGCCTCCGATGTCGGCGAGGCCGGGGACGCCTGCGGCACTTCAGGCGCGGACGCGACAGCAGGCGCTTGCGGATTGGGTCCGACGGGCGCCATCGTGGTTTGCGAAGGCACCACGACAGATGCGGCCGCCTGAGGACCGGCTTCGAGCGCCCGCGCCAGCGTCTTCCACTTGTCGAATACGCCATCCACGCAGTGCACGTCGATACACGCGTTGCGCGCGTGCCGCCACTGCGCCAGCTGCGCGGACGACAGTTTGCCGCTGCCGAGCAGTGCCTGTTGCTGCGCGAAGATGTCGTCGTACTCGTTGTTCAGGATCGCGTGATCGCAAATGACGCGCTCAGCGGGTTGCTGTGTGGTTGCACACTGAATGTCGTTCGCCGCCGCCGCGGTCGAACCCAACGCCGCCAGGGATAGCAGCAATACTCCAATACGTCGTGCCAGGTGCACCCGTCCTCCGAGAATGTGAGCGTCAAAGTCCAGGCACCACGATGAATCCGCCCGACTCGTCACCGTATGTATCGACTCTGCCTTCCAGCAGATAACGTGCCGCCAACGCGCATAGGGCCGCGTCGACATGGTCGATCGATGTCAGCGGTGCAGTCGCGATGCCTTCCCGTTCGAGAATAGCCCGGCGCTGCGGGCCCTTTTGCTTCGCGGATGCGACGTCCGTCCCGAGAAAAGCGCATGTGATCGCGTGAGGAAACGTTTCGAAGCACACGCGACCCGTGACTTTTTCGCCGCCGTCGAAAAGCGCAAAGTGCGCGGCGAATGCGTCGTAGACGCGCTCGCCGTTGAACATCCATGCATAGAAGCCGCTTTTGCTGGCCATCGCCAGTTCGCGAGCCGGTGTCGCAAACGAAAAGATGCGCTGCCGCGCGAGTGCCTTCTCGGCAAGCCTTCCCGCGGCCCCCGTTCGCCAACGACACGGCGCATCGATGCCGACCGCCGCCACCTCGTGCGCGCGACACCGCTCGAGCATCTGTTCGGCGGTCGCGTTGCCGAGTTTGCACAGTATCCGAGTGCCGCGCAGGATGACCAGATGGTTGCCCTTCCGGTCCCCGCCGACATCGATGCCCGCGACGGTCGGCGGCGTCAAAGCAGCGCCACCACCCTCACATCGCCCTGCTCCGCCGACGCCACCACCTTCTCGCCGATCCGGCGGAACGTGATCGACACCGACGAATCCCCGACCCGCAGATCGCTGACCTCGAGCCAGTCGATACCTTCGGGAAGCATCGGCTGTTCGATCAGCACTTCGCGGCGCTCGGCGTCGATCATGATGCCCAGACACGCCTCGAGCATCATGAACGGCGAACCGGCCGCCCATGCCTGCGGCAAACACGCGACTGGATAGGCCGTGGGCGGCTCGCCGCGGCGTCGCGGGAAGCCGCAGAACAGTTCCGGCAAGCGCATGTCGAAATTGACCGCGGCCTCGAACAGCGCCTGCAGCAGTTTCACGGCCGACCCCTTGGCGCCATAGCGCGACAGCCCGCGCGCGCATAGCGCGTTGTCATGCGGCCAAACCGAGCCGTTGTGATACGCCATCGGATTGAAGCGCGCCTGGCTCGCCGCCAGCGTGCGCACGCCCCAGCCGGTATGAAACAGCGTCGAGTCGAGCGCGCGCACCAACGCTTCGCCGCGCTCGCGCGTGGGCAGGCCGAACGCCAGCAGATGCCCCGCGTTCGATGCCATCACGCGACACAGCTCGCCATGACCGTCGAGCGCGATGCCGTAAAAGCCGGCCTCGTCCATCCAGTACTTTTCTTCGACGCAGCGACGGATCTTCTTCGCGCGCTCTGCATACTGCGCGGCCGCGTCGCGCAGACCGCGCAGCTTCGCGAAGCGCGCCATCGTGTCGAATGCGGCGCTCGCATAGGCCTGCACTTCGACGAGCGCGATCGGGCCGTCGGGGAAGCGCCCGTCCGCATGAAACACCGAGTCGTGACTATCTTTCCAGCCCTGATTCGCGAGTCCGCCATCCGATTCGCGCTGGTAATCGAGCAGTCCGTGCCGGTTCTTGTCGCATACGCCCGCGACCCACTGCGCCGCGCGTTCGAGCGCGGGCCACAATTCATCGATCAACGCGACGTCGCCCGTGCGGGCCGCGTAGGCGCCGGCCAGCACGATGAACAGCGGCGTGGTGTCGACACCGCCGTAGTACAGCGCGAACGGCACTTCGCCGGCCGCGGCCATTTCGCCCTTGCGCATCTCGTGCATGATCTTGCCCGGCGCGGCGTCGCGAAACGGCGAGTTCTCGCGCGCCTGATGCTCGGCGAGAAAGCGCAGCACGCCGGCCGCGAGATGCGGCTGCAGCCACAACGTTTGCAGCGACGTGATCACCGCGTCGCGGCCGAACGGGGTCGAAAACCATGGGATGCCCGCGTACGGGTACGGGCCGGTCGCGAGATCCGTCGTCAGCAGTTCGAGGTCGGCGAACGAACGGTCGATCCATGCGTTGAACAGCGGGTTGCTCGTACGCACGCGCGCGCTCGCGCGGCGTCGCTCGCGCATCACCAGGTGGGCATCCACCAGGGCCGCGCGCACCGCCGCACGGCCGACGCGCGGGCGTTCCGCGTCGATCTGCGACAGATGCGCTTCGCTCAGCGCGTGCACGGGCTGCGACACGTCGGCGCCGGGCCTGCTGCTCATCGGCACGACGTGCACGGCCACCGACAGATAGATCGACACGCATGCCTGCGCGGGCAGCTTGACGGTGTAGTCGGCGCGGTCGGCGAACAGCGTGTCCGGCTGCGGGGAGAACGCGATCTGCACGTTGCGCGCGACGTCGTCGAGACCGACATAGCCGAGCAGCACCTGCTGATTCTCGACCCGCGCGGGCTGCACGCGACCCTGTTTGTCGCGCTTCAGGCCGCGCACTTCGAACATGTCGCGGAAATCGCTGGAAAACGAAATCGACAGCGGCACGGTCGCATCGCGCGTGCCGTAGTTCGTGAGCTCGATCGCCTCGTTGAGCACGGTGCCCGACAGCACGCGCACACGCTGGACGTGGATCACGCCTTCGGGCGTGCTGTCGCCGCCGAGCGGCGGCAGCGGGCGGTTGGTCAGATGCGCGGTGAACGTGGTGTTGTCGCTGCTGACGCTGCCCGACAGCAGCGACGGCGCGCGCCCGCCGAAGGTCAGCCGCAGTTGCGACATCACGCGGGTGTCGTTGACGAACAGGCCGTCGTCGTGACCGGTGATATCGCCGAGCGGATCGTTGACGATGAAGGTGTCGCCCGACTTGAGCACGTGCTGCGTGGCGCTCGCGACGTTGAGGTTTTCCGTCGGGATGAAGACGCCGTCCTGCTCGGGATCGCGATGATCGACGCCGCCCGAGTGGGTCAGCCCGCCGAGGGCTTCTGGCTGCTGTTTCAAGGTCGCTCCTATGAATTCGCTGCTGCTTTCAGTTGCACTTCGGGTCTCGCCTCGGATTCGCCGCCGGGTTGGCCGGCTTGGCCGCCCCTGGTTGGCCAGCCCCGGTCGGCCGGCCGGCCCATCCGATTGTAGAGGCTCTGAGGGCGTCAGACGAAGTTATCGCGTAGGAGTTTCGGCTTTTTGCGCCATTTTTTTGACGCCGTTTTCGGTGGCACAGGACGTGCAGGCGGCGGGATGCGCCGAACGCAAAAAAAACCCACGGCCTCTTGAGCCGTGGGTTCGAGACCGTCGTTAAACGCGTTGTTGGACGTCTATCCGGCCTGTTACCGCTTTGCAATGGGTTTCGCCTCGCGCAGCGTCTCGCCGACGAACAGCTGACGCGGACGACCAATCTTCTGCTCAGGATCGGCGATCATTTCGTTCCACTGCGCGATCCAGCCGACCGTACGCGCCATCGCGAAGATACACGTGAACATCGACGTCGGAATGCCCAGCGCGCGCTGCACGATACCCGAGTAGAAGTCGACGTTCGGGTACAGCTTGCGCGACACGAAGTATTCGTCTTCGAGCGCGATCTTTTCGAGTTCCATCGCCAGCTTGAACAGCGGGTCGTCGTGCAGGCCCAGCTCTTCGAGCACTTCGTGGCAGGTTTCGCGCATCAGCTTCGCGCGCGGATCATAGTTCTTGTACACGCGGTGACCGAAGCCCATCAGCTTCACGCCCGAGTTCTTGTCCTTCACCTGCTTGATGAACTCGGGAATGTTGTCGACCGAGCCGATTTCTTCCAGCATGTTCAGTGCGGCTTCGTTCGCACCGCCGTGCGCCGGTCCCCACAGACACGCGATACCCGCCGCGATACACGCGAACGGATTCGCACCCGACGAACCGGCGAGACGCACGGTCGACGTCGACGCGTTCTGCTCGTGGTCCGCGTGCAGGATCAGGATGCGGTCGAGCGCGCGCACCAGCACGTCGTTGACCACGTACTCCTCGGCCGGATTCGCGAACATCATGCGCATGAAGTTCGCGCTGTACGACAGGTCGTTTTTCGGATACACGAACGGCTGATCGATGCTGTACTTGTAAGCCATCGCGACCAGCGTGGGCAGCTTCGCGATCATGCGGATCGCCGATAGGTCGCGATGCTGCTGGCTCGTGATGTCGAGCGAGTCGTGGTAGAACGCCGACAGCGCGCCGACTGCAGCGACGAGAATCGCCATCGGGTGCGCATCGCGACGGAAGCCGCGGAAGAAGAACTGCATCTGCTCGTGCACCATCGTGTGCTGCTTGACGGTGTTCTCGAACTCGGCTTTCTGCTGCGCGTTCGGCAGTTCGCCCTTCAGCAGCAGGTAGCAGGTTTCGAGGAAGTCGGCGTTCTGCGCGAGGTTGTCGATCGAATAGCCGCGGTACAGCAGTTCGCCCTTGTCGCCGTCGATATACGTGATTTCGGAGTTGCACGCCGCCGTCGACATGAAGCCCGGGTCGTACGTGAATTTGCCGGTCTGGCCGTACAGCTTGCGGATGTCGATGACGTCGGGGCCGAGCGAACCCTGATAGATCGGCAGATCGATGGTCTGGTCGCTGTCGGAAAAGCTCAGCGTTGCGTGTGACTTCGAGTTCATCTACGTGTTCCTTTTGCTTGATACCGCAGTCGTTCCGGCATGCATCGCGGTCGTACGGCGAGGCGCGACCTCGGCGCTCTCGAACCAGTACAGGCATGCTCAGGTTCCGCTGCGCATTCTACGGGCCGGCGTGTCGTTGATTGCGTCGATTGCTCGCAACAGACCATCTCCGCGTGCGCAACATTCATTGTTGGCATGGGGCGCTGGCATCGCGCTGCCGATGAAAGTTGTTCGAAAGTCGGAACACCAGCTGCAACAATGTTTTGCTGCCAGCAGACTGCGTCGGGCTGGGTCCGTCTGCGATACTCGTTGTGTGCATTGATGCTTGCGGCCCGCGATTCGAAGCGGGCTTTTTTGATCACACAGAAACGCAGGACGAATACAAATGAATGCCTCTCTCGAAACGCTGTTTCCGGATCACGTCCATACCGAAGGCCACACGGTCACCGCGCTGAATCATCAGGACATCGTCGTCGCGTTGTCGGCGGCGCTGAAGACGCAGGACGTCGCGGTGCTGCATATGCTCTATCCGCGCACCGACGCGCGCACCCATCGCAGTCTCGACACGCTCGTCGACGTGCTGCATGGACACGGCCTGCATGAAGTCGCGGATCTGATCGCGCGGGAAGCGCACTATCTGCTGTTCACAGACCCGGTGAGGGCGTGGAAGGTGTTCCACGAAATCCGCAACGATTCGCTCGCGATCGGCGTGCATCTGTACTATCACGGGCTCGTCGGCGAAGCGGCCGAACGCGCGCTCGACAAGGATGCGCATCGCAAGGCTTGATGCAGTCAACGGGCGATCGGCGGCGACGCGCGCCGGCCGATCGCCGTTGAGCCTCGCTTCACTTCCTCAGCGCGCGCTCACCGCCTGAATGAATTCATCCACGTAACGATTGAACGCGGACGGATGCGCGAGGTTCATGCCGTGCGAGGCACCGCGTACCGTTTCGCGGCGCGCATCGGGCAACCATCCCTGCAGCGCCGTCACCGTGCGGTGGAACATGTCGGGACTCTTCTCGCCGTCGATCAGCAGCACCGGGCAACGCACGTCGGCCGCGTCCTCGGGCACGTAGGTGGGCAGCGGATCGCGGAATTGCCGCGCGAGCGTGTGCGCGTTGTCGGTCGCCATGCGGCGAAATCCCGGCGTGCTCATCGCCCAGAAGCCGGGGCGGCTCACCGAATCGACGAATAGTTGCAAGCCTGCTTCGACCTCGCCGCTTTCTATCAGTAGAGCCGCTTTCGCGCGCAATGCGTTGACCGGCTCCGGCAGGCTCGCGGGCGGACGTCCGGCGATCTGCAGCGGGCCGCCCGGATCGGCGAGCGTCAGCGTACGCACGTGTTCGGGATGGCGTCGCGCGCAATGATAGGCGACGCAACCGCCGCGCGAATGCCCGACCACATGCGCGGGCCCTGCGCCGAAACCAGCGATGAACTCCGCGACTTCATCGGCGTGGCTGCTCCAGCTGAACGGCAGGTCCGCCGCACTGTCGGTGACTGGCCAGTAATGCGTGAGACTGACTGCGATGCAGCGATAGCGCTTCGACAGACCGGCCAATTGCGGCTGCCAGTAGCGGTAGTCGCACAACGAGCCGTGCACGAACAGCAGCGGTTCGCCGGCGCCGGCCTCGATGTAAGGCATGCGCAAGCCGCTACGTAGGTCGATGAAGGATGGTGAGGACGACAGAGGCGAAGTGAAGACGGATTGATTCACGGGTGGTGTAAAGGCGGCGCGGCTTCGGGGCGCGGATGCGTGCTGGGCGGGCAACGGGCATTGGGAAACGAGCGTATCGGCGGCTCCGAAAATGGGACGCGATGCGTATTGTCACATAAGCGTCGGCGACACGGCGGGCAGGCGTCCGCAAGGTGCCCCCTTCCAAGCGCTTATAGAGCGCCCTCGGAAGAAAGACGCACCATGTGGAAGAACGAATGCGCTACATCGCTTGCTCTGGACGAGGCCGCTGTGTTCAGCTCTTCCGCTAGCATCGCCGCGCGAGCAAGCGCCGGACGGCATCAATCCATCCACGCGTGGCGACAAAGGAGGACCACTCACCTGGAGCGCGCTTCATCAGTCGGCCGTTTCCTAAAGATCCACATAACCAGCGCGCCCCATAAAACATCGTATGTTGGATTTCCCGATACTTCTTAGATACTTGACGGCCTCTTTAAACAGGGAATCATCTTTGTCCCGCTCCGTGATTGTTCGCCAATCGTGATCGCCGTCTCCTTTCATCTTTAGGAAATGTGCGTCGCCTGGTTCGTCCACATAGGCTCTTGCCATATAACTAACATTCCCCTTGCCAAATTCATAAATATCGTACTCGTAATAATATTCATACATTCCATTTTCATCGCGCTCGCCGCAATCGATATGGTGACTTACAATTACTTCCATTAATTTCTCCCGTGGCACAAAGTTTGGCATCAGAGCTCAAGATACGCCGTGAGAATGTAGTACGGCATGCCGTTATGGGATTCACGCTTTATAAACATCTTTACCTTGCTCAACGGCACAAGTTTCCCTGTTGATCGAGTCACTCCATAGCCTACAGGTGATCCTACGTCATGAATCAGGCATAGACGTATGTCATTTCTGGCTGCCCATACCTTCACCCTCGAAGAGTTGAGTTGCATAACCTTTGAAATTGCACTTTCAGCGGCGCGTATATCCGTAAACGAGGATGCGATGTCAATGCGACTTTCGGCAGCCAGCCTGGCGCGCAATTGTGCCTCGGTTCGTCCTACATGCTTTGCGATTGTATGCCCACCAACCCGGCTGCCAACTTGGGCCTCATGCTCAATCAGATTGATCCGGCCCATCGTAACGCTGGCGGCGCGTACCGCCCTGATCGAACCGGCAAAGCTGAACGGCACGACGATATCAACCGACAAGCCGATATTGTTCGCTATATCAGGACTGGCTTTCATCGCCGCAGCCAGCTTCGTTGTGCCCTGTTGGATCAATGTGGCCGTGTCTTGGCCCGTCCAGATTTGGCGCAAACCCGCCGACGCGGTATCTGAGCCATGTACGCCGAACACAACACATCCGGCCTTGCTCGTCATCGTCGGTTCCGGCAGCACACAAAGCGCTGCCGCTCCGATCATTTCAAGCACTCCGCCGACAACCTGCAAACCGCCCCATAGACGATTGGAAAGCATCTCCGAGGGGCTGATCGACTGGCGGGAGAGCACCGCGGCCAGTTGCGGCGCACTGAGCACCACGCGCACGCCATCCGGATCCTGTTGATACGACATTCCGAACTCCTGTAGCTATTGGGACTGCCAAGCTAGCAGGCGACCACAGCGGCACAGAATGGGCGATGGATGATTTTAATGTCTCGTTGCGATCAACGAAATCGTAAATAGTTGTCAAAACGGACTTATCCCGAATTAATGCGGTTGACCGTGGTCCGCTTCGATGGTTAATTCGCGAGGTATCACCTGAAAACTCTTGAGGAGTGCAATGGAGCTACTGAAACAGCAAAGCAGTGGAACGGATTGGACAGTCGAGGAAGAATGCGACCTTTGCCGTATCACCTATTCGATCTACTCAAAGTTCCCGCCGATGCCGCACGCACAGGCCCTGAACGCCGAAACCGGCGAGTTCTTTCCGTTTGACAGGGTTCGCAAGATGAAATCCGGCTACGCCATGGCCGAAGCGCTGGGTTGCGCATGGGCGTGCAACTGTCGCGGACGCTCCCCCAAACGGTTCAATGAGCAGTTCGAGCTAAGAGACTCCACCGGCAAGCGACAGGCGGGGGTGCGCTACAGGATTAGCGTCGGTTCGAGGGTTATCGCGAAAGGTGTCACCGATTCCCAAGGGCGTACCCAGCGTGTTTCGACAGATAACGCAAACCAGGTTTCCATCGAAGTTGCCGGGCAATAGCGGTAGACAGCAGGTAAGTCTTTTACCACTGGTGAACACATGACAAATGAATTTCTGACCAAGAA
The DNA here is from genome assembly GCF_040948755.1 of Paraburkholderia sp. BR13444. Classification (NCBI taxonomy): domain Bacteria; kingdom Pseudomonadati; phylum Pseudomonadota; class Betaproteobacteria; order Burkholderiales; family Burkholderiaceae; genus Paraburkholderia; species Paraburkholderia sp. BR13444. Next base: position 332,287 of record NZ_JBFPKM010000007.1, read on the forward strand.
TAGCCAATACTTCAAAACCGACGAGAATGAAGAATGGACCGAGGTCGGCACAGCCATTACCAATACCACTCCTGGGTCAATATCCAATGTCGTAATCAATACGACGCCTATCTGTCCAAACATGAGCAACAAGGAATTCAGAAAGGAGGTCATGCGGGCACGTGATATCGGTGCCGAGTTAATCAAGAGACGCATTGAGGGTCTTGCGCGTTGGGACGAGAAGGAGCAGGAGCGCGTGAAAACTTTCTTTGCCCGCGCGGACGAGACCACAAAAATGGTACTGAGCGCTGGGCTGCCGCGATTGCTCGCCGCAATGGAGCAACTGGCGCCGGAGAAGATCGTACGATTCGACAGTGATACGAATAGGATGCTGTCGTGTGTACCCAAGCCGGATTCGGGTAAGAACCATGCTGCGGTGTGCAAGCCTGATTCGGAAAATCGGGTCATCGCAATCTATTCCGCGTTTTGCAGCAGCCCATTCGGTAAATTGTGGAAACCGTGCAAAATAAAAACAATAATCCACGAATGTACGCACTTCAGGGACACGTTTGATTCGCGAGACGAGATCTATCTCGATACGGAATCCGGGGCGCGAATATGGGCGGCGAACCATCGAGAAGAGGCGATTAGAAACGCAGATAGCATAACCGGATATATAGCGACATTCGATAAAGACGTAGAGGAAAAGAAATGAGCTTTCGATACCGCACACTTGTCGCCGTGCTTGGCTTATGCGCAGGTCTTTGCGGACCAGCCTTCGCAGAGCAATCAATCGACGCCGTGGCGAAGCATAAGCCATCCAGCACTGGATGTCGCTTCGTGGAGCATGTAGAACTGCAACTGCCGTTCAACAGCACTGCACTCACGAAGGATAACCGGCTGTCAATCGAAAAGGCTGTGAAAGAGGCGCAGAAATGGCCAGATGTGCGGATTCAGGCAATCGTAATCGCTGGCGCATATATCGGCGAGCGCGATCTGGATATCTTGCAGGATCGCCGTGGTGAGGTGGTGAAAGGATATCTAAGGAAACTTGGAATCCCGAGTCCGGACATATATGTAGAGCCTAAAACTCTGAGCGAGGTGTTTGCGCAAAAACTTCCCGATGGCAAGACTCGTGTCAATCAGATCGAAATAGAATTAAGTCCGATTTGCAAGGATAGCTGTGAATGGATGTGCGACGATCCAAGGCTTTGGCCACCGACCACACCCACCAGCCCGTAAGCACGCGAACATAGACCCGCCTCGGCGGGACATTAAAGGTTCTGGCTGTCTCAAGGGTGAGACATACAATGGCATGCCGTATTACGTTCATGACGGCTTTCGTCGATCGGTGAGAAGCGCTTATGAATGAAAATCCTCTGTATCCCGAACTCAATCAGCTTTTTGGTGTGTATCTCAACGAGGATTGCTCGTACTGGGGCAGCACCATCGAAGCTATCGTAGGTTGCTATAAAGGGGATAGGTCAACAGGAAGCATCAAGGGCATCCTTGTTGAAATCGAGAGTTTCTGGAAGGCAGATTCCTACCATCTGGACGCTGCTTTCGAAGAAGCAAATGGCTCGCAGTTTGACCCTAAGTTGTGGACTCATAGGACTGCATCGTTTCTCGACGAATTGAAGCGCCTTCTGAACGCGTAATCCACTGGTCGTCGCCGCGCGCGGAAGATTCGATGTCAGCCAGTGCTACGCAATTTAGCAGACAACCAAGCCCCCGCCCACCGCTCACGCGTCCCCAGCCTCATCCACCCACCCCGCCGCTGCCGCCGCCCCAGCGCCGCGCACCGCGCAGGTCAGCGGTTCGTCGGCGACGTGCACGTCGAGGCCGGTTTCCTCACTCAAACGCCGCCCCAGATTGCGGAGCAGCGCACCGCCACCGGTCAGCACGATGCCCTTGTACGCGATGTCCGTGATGAGTTCGGCGGGGGCCGATTCGAGCCCGCGCTTCACCGCGCCGATCACCTGACTCAGCGGCGCTTCGATCGCCTCCGAAATATCGCGGTTGCTCAGCTGCACCGTGCGCGGTAGCCCGTCGTCGACGCTGCGGCCGGTTGCGTTGATCTGCTCGAGCGGCACGTCGTGCACGGCCGAGGCGATGGCTCTCTTCACGTGCTCGGCGGTCTGCTCGCCGAGCAGCACACCGTACAGATTGCGCACGTAGCTGATGATCGCCGCATCGAAATTGTCGCCGCCGACGCGCACCGAGCCGCTATACGCGGTGCCGCCCAGCGCGATCACGCCGACCTCGGTGGTGCCGCCGCCGATGTCGACCACCATCGAGCCGGTCGCATCGCGCACCGGCAGGCCCGCGCCGAGCGCGGCCGCGAGCGATTCGCCGATCAGGCTGACCTTCCACGCGCCGGCCGCCTCGGCCGCTTCGCGGATCGCGCGGCGCTCGACATGGGTCGCCGCGGCCGGCACGCACAGCGTGAATGCCGCGCGCCGGCTGAACAGCGAGCGCGGCCGCGCCATGTCGACGAATTGCTTAATCATGTGTTCGGCGGCCGTGAAGTTGGCGATGACGCCGTGGCGCATCGGCCGCACCGTTTCGAGATTGCGCGGCGCGCGGCCGAGCAGCTGGTGCGCCTCGGCGCCGATCGCGGCGATCCGTTTCGCCCCGCTCGAGGGCTGCGTCTCGAAACACACGACGGACGGCTGGTTCAGCACGACGCCGCCGTCGTCGGTATAGATAAGGGTGTTGGCCGTGCCGAGATCCACCGCCACGGAGTAGCGGAACAGTCGCTCAAAGAGCGGGTAATGCGGCGTCGGTCTGGCCATATGCAGGCTCTGATGTGTCGTTATCCGCCTTCTTGGGCGGTCTGGAAATGCGCCCCCGGGTCCCCGAAGCCGCGCGACACGCCCGCTGGGCGTTGCGCTTCCCGCGCGGCGGGGGTGATTTTCAAGCTATTGCCCGTATGACGGCAAGCTCATCAGAATCTTTAGGCCCGCTTTCTATCAGAGTTGTGTCAATCGCGCGACAGCTTGCCCAGCGCGCGTTCCAGCGCGTCACGGCCGAGCGCGACACCGTCGGCGGTGATCGTGTGGCCGACGCCGGGCAGCATGTAGGCGTCGACCGGATAGCCGGCGGCGCTGAAAGCGTCGGCCGCGAATTCGAGTTCGCGCACCGGGATCACCTCGTCGTCCTCGCCGTGGACCAGCGTGAGCGGCGTCGCGCGGTTCGACGAAACGATCGGCGAGGCGAGCCGCCCCGAATACGCGACGACGCCCGCCGCGCCCTCCGCGCTCGACGCGACGTGATGCAGCGCCATGATCGAACCTTGCGAAAAACCGACCAGCGCAAGCCGATCGAAAGACAACTGCCAATGCGCGAGCTCACCATCGAGCACCCGGCGCAGCGCCGGATAGGCGGCGGCGACGCGCGCCTCGCGGTTCGCCCCGTCGACGTCGCGCAGGCTGAACCACTGGCGGCCGCCGAAGCCGCCGTCGAACGGGTCGGTGCCGTCGAGCGACACGAAGGCCGTGCCGGGCAGCTCCTCGCTCCAGATATCGGCGAGCGGCATCAGATCGCGCGCGTTGCTGCCGACGCCGTGCATCAGCACGACGAGGCTCGTCGCGGGCGCGTCCTGCGGTGCCGTATTCGGCGCGCGCCGCCAGCCGTGTTCGAATTGCTGCCAACTCATGGTGGTGTCCTTTTTTCCGTGGTTTAGTGGTTCTGGCCTTGGTGGCTCAGCCTTAGCCGCGAGCATACGCCGCGTGCCGCGTTCGCGTCGCCGGGAGCCGCATCGGCCGCTGCTGTGGCCGCTGCTGTGGCCGACGCCGGCGGGCGAATGCGGGTATGCTTTTGCGCATCGACGGAGCCGCCGCCGTGGCGCGCGGCCCGAGGCAAAACAATCCGGAGAACACCGTTTGAGCCAGCCCAACGCCGCGCCTGATGCCGCGTCGCCGCCGCCTCAGCCCCCCGCGCCACCGCCGCCGCCCGCGCCTCTCGAAGGCGGCCGGCTGGTTCTCGCGACGATCGCGGTGGCGCTCGCCACCTTCATGAACGTGCTGGATACGTCGATCGCCAACGTCGCGATTCCGACCATTTCGGGCAACCTCGGCGTCTCGGTCGACGAAGGCACATGGGTGATCACCGTGTTCGCGGCCTCCAACGCAGTGGCGATTCCGCTGACCGGCTGGCTCACGCAGCGCATCGGCCAGGTCAAGCTGTTCGTCGGCGCGATCCTGTCGTTCACGCTTGCGTCCTGGCTGTGCGGCGTCGCGCCGACGCTGCCGATCCTGCTGCTCGCGCGGGTATTCCAGGGCGCCGTGGCCGGCCCTCTGATTCCGTTGTCGCAGGCGATCCTGCTCGGCTCGTATCCGAAAGAGAAATCGTCGACCGCGCTCGCGCTGTGGGCGATGACCGCCACCGTCGGTCCGATCGCGGGTCCGGCGCTCGGCGGCTGGATCACCGATAGTTATAGCTGGTCGTGGATCTTCTACATCAACATCCCGGTCGGCCTGTTCGCGGCCGGCGTCACGTGGATGATCTACCGCAATCGCGAATCGCCGACCCGCAGACCGCCGATCGACGTGGTCGGTCTCGGCCTGCTGATCACGTGGGTCGCGTCGCTGCAGATCATGCTCGACAAGGGCAAGGATCTCGACTGGTTCTCGTCGCCGGTGATCTCGATTCTCGGCCTCGTCGCGCTGATCAGCTTTGCGTTTTTCCTCGTCTGGGAGCTGACCGAGGAGCATCCGATCGTCGATCTGCGGCTCTTTCAGCAGCGCAATTTTCTTGGCGGCACGATCGCGATTTCGGTTGCATACGGGGTGTTTTTCGGCAATCTGGTGCTGCTGCCGCAATGGATGCAGGAGTATCTGAACTACCGATCGATCGACGCCGGTCTCGTCACCGCACCGCTCGGCATCTTCGCGATCATTCTCGCGCCGATACTCGGCCGCGTGCTGCCGCATTCGGACGCACGCGTGATCTCGACGGTCGCGTTCGTCGGCTTCGCGATCGTGTTCTACATGCGCTCGAAGTACGTGATCGAGGTCGACACGTGGCACCTCGTGCTGCCGACGCTGCTGCAAGGCATTCCGATGGCGCTGTTCTTCGTGCCGCTGACGGCGATCATCCTGTCCGGCCAGCCGCAGAGCCGGATTCCGGCGGCGGCGGGTCTGTCGAATTTCGTGCGCGTGTTCTGCGGCGCGGTAGGCACGTCGATCGCGGGTACCGCATGGAACAACCGCACGATCCTGCATCACGTGCGGCTCACCGAACAGGCGTCGGTCGACAACCCGTTGTTCGCGCAGCAGATCGACAACACGGAGTCGGTGCTGCATCTGAGTCCGCAATCGGCGCATGCGCTGTTCGATTTCACCGTGAACACCCAGGCCGCGATGATGGGCCTGAACGACATCTTCTTTGTGTCGGCGATCATCTTCGTGCTGATCATTCCGCTGATCTGGATTACGCGGCCAGCCAAGGGCGGCGGCGGCCCGGATGCGGCCGGCGCGCATTGACGCAGCTTCGGTTTCGCGCGACGGCGTCGCTCGCGCGGTGGCTGCGCAGTGGCGGCGAGCTTGCGTCAGCGGAAATAGCGCGCCGGCGTGTCGCCGAACGCATCGCGAAACACCGCGATAAACGACGACACGTCGTTATAGCCGACTTCGAGCGCCACCTGCGTGACGCTCTCACCTGCGCCGAGATGTTCGAGCGCGGCTAGCAGACGCAACTGCTGGCGCCATTGCCCGAAGGTCTGCCCCGTTTCCTTCGCGAACAGACGCGCGGCCGTGCGCGCGGTCACGCCGGCAGCCGCGGCGAGTTCCTCGAGCACCAGCGATTGCGCCGGATTCGCGCTGAGCGCCTCGGCGATGCGCTGCGCGCGCGGATCGCCCGGCCAGTTCAGGCCGAGCGGCGCGGCGGGCAAGCCGGCGACGCGATCCAGCAGCACCTGCAGCAGACGGCGGGCGGGTTCGTCGGGAGGGCGATCGTGCGGCAGATCGGCCGCGGCGGCGAGCAGCGCCTGCACCAGCGTGTCGGGGATGAGCGCGCCGGTTTGCGTGGGTAGCGGCGCGGGGTCGGCGGCGGGGTCGGCGGCGGGGTCGGCGGGGTCGTCCATCGCGGAATCGGTCGCGACGTAGAGCGAATACAACTGCACGGGCCGCCTCGCGTGCAGGCAGTGCAACGTATTCGCGGCGATCCACAGCGCGCGGGCGGGCGGCACGACCCAGCGGCCGGACTTCGTGCGCACCGTCAGCACGCCTTCGCTGACGTGAATCAGATGCGCGCGCCGATACGCGCGCCACGGCTCGTCCAGCGTCGCATGGCGCTCGCCGACCACGAAGACCGCTTGCTCGATGCCGTCCGGATCGAAGGCTTCCGTCATGGTGTCTGCTCTGACGCGGGACGTCCGCGAAGGGAGCAAGATTAGCACGCGCGCGGGGCCCGGTTGCGGGGCGGCTTCATACGGTCCTGCAGCCTCGAGCGCGGCCCCGCACGAGACCCGGCTTATCCTTCCCGCCTCACCAACTGCTCCAGCACCGCCCGATAAGAGGTCGTCCCGACCACCCGCTCGTTCACGCCATCCTCGAAGTCGATCCACCCCGAATTGAAGCCGTCGAGCATCTCGATCCGCGGTGCGGGCCACTCGGTGCCTTGGGCCTGAAACTGCGCTTGCCACTGCTCGCGCGGCACCGTGCGCGCTTCGACCGGGCGTTCGAGCAGGTCGCCGAGCATCTCGGCGATCTCGCGCTGCGTATAGCGCCGCGGCCCCTCGATCTCGATCACGCGCCGCCCCTGCCAGGACTGCGTGAGCGTCTGCGCAACGACGTAGCCGATATCCGCGGTCGCGACCATTGGAAACGCACGTTCGAGCGGCTGCAGAAAGCTCGGCATCACGCCGGATGTGCGCGCCGGGGCGATGTCCCACAGCGAGTTCTCCATGAACCAGGCCGGCCGCAGGATCGCGGTTGGGATCGACAGATCAGCGAGCGCCTGCTCGAGAATATGCACCTGCGTGATCAGGCCGAGCCCCGTTTCGCGCTGCCCGCCCACCGACGACAACGCCGCCACCCTCCCCGGCCGCGCCTTCGACAGCGCCTCCTTCAGCACCGCGGCCGCCGCATGCGCGTTCGGATAACCGGGCAGCGGCGCGAAGTTCGGCGCGATCATGACGAACACGCCGGCCGTGCCGCGAAACGCGGCGGTGAGCGCGTCGGCGTCATCGAACGACGCCATCGCCACTTCGGCGCCGCGCTCGCGCCACGGTGCCGCTTTGCTTTCGTCGCGCAGCACGGCACGCACCGCGTGCCCCGCATCGAGTAACGCGCGTGCCGCCGCGCCGCCCACCTGTCCTGTCACACCGGTAATTGCAAACATGCTCTTCTCCTCGATGACGGCGGATGCCGTGATGGGAAGAATTCTCGGTGTGGCGCGGCGATTTCGCGAGAGCATGGATGTCATTTGTTTAGTGACTTGATGTCATCAAGTCTCCTGTTGGCGCATCTTATATATCGCTGGATCAGTCTCCTCCGTTCATGTATGGCCAGGAAATGCACGCAACATCGGACCGGTCTTTTTGCGCGCGGCGATCAACGACTAGGCAGTGTCCATGCCAAAGGAGAAGAAAGTAACGAAGCCCTCCTCAGCTGGCGTTCAGGGAGGAAAGCGAGGTGTCATTTGCAGCTGCGAAGTGTCGCAAAATCGGACGCTCACAGAGGATCGACGTTGGCGGAATGTCTGAAAATGGGACGCATCGAGTGTGAAGGCTCGATTGCATGTGGGATGGAGTCGTCGCACAGAGAGCGAAGTGCGCGATGTCAGCTAGAAAGAAACTGACACCTGGATAGATCCAGGGTTTGAGGGAGAGTGATGGCAGGGGAAGAAGGATTCGAACCTTCGAATGCCGGAATCAAAATCCGGTGCCTTAGGCCAGCTTGGCGACTCCCCTACGTAGGAGCGAGATCCTACCAGAGGATTCGCAAAGAGCAAAGGGTCTCGCAGATCTGGTGAGTTGGGTTCGCTCAATGGTGATCCACCGGTCGCGGCCTGAGCGGTTCGCCTCCACGACATTCGAGCGCCGCCCGGTCCCAGCCGCCGAGATCCGCGGCGGCTTGATAGGTGCTCTCGAGAAAAGCCAGCAGCGCTCGCTCGGGATCGTTCGACGTGCGGACGGTTTCGTACGGAAGGATGAATTCGCCGAGCTTGTCGTCGAAATAGGCGCCGGCCGGCAAGGGTGTTGCCTTGGCAAAGCCGTCAGGCGACGGGTAAGCGTAAGAGTAAAACGCCGGGAAAGGTGTCGCCGGTCCCCCCGGCCAAAATCCGGCCGACGATACTTCGTGGCTGTAGGCTTCGCGCGTCACTTCATCGGGTAGCGCCGGAACGCCGCCGGGGTGGAGCGGCGCGCGGCGTCCAGAAAAACGCGTCACGGCGAGATCGAAGCTGCCCCAGAAAAGATGGACCGGGCTAACCTTGCCGATATAGCCGGTACGAAACCGCTCCAGCACACAGCAGACCGTGACGAGCGCTTGAAAGAATCGGCTCACGGCATCCGCGTCGTAGGGGCGCGCTGCATGGTCGTCCTGGAACGGCACGGGGTTCGGGATCTCGTTGGGTCGGCCGTGAAACACGGGTTTGCCACCGAGTTGCGCAACCAGATCCAAAAAGTTGGCGTGGAATTGTGCAACCGACATCGGAACGAGCGCGAAGTGCGCCTTGCGTCCATCGGCCGCGCTGCCGACCACGCGATGCTCGAGAAAGTCGAACTCGATCTCCACGCCGCTCGCATCGGGGATAAGCGACGTCGTCAGGCCACGCGCGCTGACGTACAACGTAGCGTGCCACGAATGGTTCAGCCATGGAGTTCGGGCGAGCTTGTACTTGCCGGCGATTTGCGTGTAGAGGTGCAACGCGGCGCATGTGCCGCGCCAGGCGTCGTACGGAATATCAGTCCAGGTCGCGCTCATAGAGGCTCCATCACATATTCGTTCGTGTCATCGCCAAATGACGCGCGCCCCAGTCCTTCAGGGTGCGCTGGTCGCTGAATGACCTTACGCCGGACGCAAAGTCTTGTCACCTATCGCGCAATCCGATGGTTACCGGTTGCGCAGGCCTGCTCCCGCACTACTCGGTCCAGCCGAGCGCGTTCTGTGAGCGCACTGATAAAAAAGAGTTTGACAGACTATCTTAAGATATATATCTTACGATGCATCTTACGACATTCATGGGAGACTCCCAGATGCGTCATCCTCATCGTTTTTCCGGCCCGCTCGGCGCGCAGAACCGTTGTCACGCGGGCTTCGGCCATCCGTCGCTGCATGCGGGCGGCTCAGCAGGCCGCGACGCTGCTGACACCGCCACTTCCCCCGACCCTCGTCAACGCTTCCTGTTCCACGTTTTGCTTCACGGCTTCGGCCGTCATCACGCGCACCGCTTCGGCGGCCGTGGCTCGCGCTTCGGCGGTCATGGCGGCCCCGGCGGCCCCGGCGGCATGGGCGGATATGGCGGTTTCGGCGGCGACGGCGATGGCTTCCCGCGTGGCCGCAAATTCAGCTCCGACGATCTGCAACTGCTGCTGCTATCGCTGATCGACACGCAGCCGAGTCACGGCTACGAATTGATCAAGGCGCTCGAAACACGCTCGAACGGTTTCTATAGCCCGAGCCCCGGCATGGTCTACCCGGCACTGACCTATCTCGAAGAGCTCGGCTACGTCACCGTGCAGCTCGAAGGCAACCGCAAGCGCTATGAGCTGGCGGATGCGGGCCGCGAATATCTGGCCGCGAACCGCGAGCGCGTCGAACTAATGTTCGCGCGGCTCTCGCATATCGCCCGCAAGATGGATTCGGTGCGCCGCGCGTTGGCCGGCGAAGAGCCGGCCGACGTCAGCGAAGGCGGCTGGGTGCCGGAGCTGAACGAAGCGCGCCGCACGCTGAAGAACGCGCTGCTGCGCCGCGACAACGCGCCGGCCGACGAGCAGCGCCGCATCGCCGCGATCCTGATGCGCGCGGCCAACGAAATCGAAGGCGGCAGCAACGGCGACAAAGCTAAGACCGGCAACGACAGCGAGCCGACCGTCTGACAACGCGCACTCGTCCACGAGACAACCCGCGCGTCCTCCCAAACCGAACAGGAGCACCACCTCATGCAAGAACAACTCACTCGCCCTGACCTCGCCGTGCATCGCGTGCGGCATCCGCTGAAGTTTCGTCTGCTGCAAGTCAAGCAGGTGCGCGCGCTGACACCCCACCTGATTCGCGTGACCTTCACCGGCGACGATCTGCACGACTTCGTGTCAGCGTCGTTCGACGACCACATCAAGGTGTTCTTCCCCGAACCGGGCGCCGACAAACCGACGCTGCCGCAAGCCGGCCCCGACGGCCCGGTGTTCCCCGAAGGCAAGCGGCCGACTGCGCGCGATTTCACGCCACGCCGTTTCGATCGCGACGCCCGCGAGCTCGACATCGAGTTCGCGATGCACGACGCGGGGCCCGCGGCGACATGGGCCGCGCAGGCGCAGGTGGGCCAGTATCTGGGCGTCGGCGGCCCGCGCGGCTCAATGGTGATTCCGACCGGCTTCGACTGGCATCTGCTGATCGGCGACGACACCGCGCTGCCCGCGATCGCACGACGTCTCGAAGAGTTGCCGGCGGGCACGCGCGTCGCCGCGGTAATCGAGGTCGCCGATCCGTCGGCGCGCATCGAGTTCACGACGCAGGCCGAGCTGCACCTCGTCTGGTGCTATCGCAGCGAAGCCGACACGCAGACTGGCGCGCGCGGCGAAGCGCTGTTGCACGCGGTGCGCGACACCTGGCTGCCGGAGAACGGCGAAGGCTACGTGTGGGCCGCCGGCGAGGCGGCGACGATCCGCGCGGTGCGCCAGCATCTGTGCGGCGAGCGCGGCGTCGACAAAGCGCGGATTCGCGCGGCCAGCTACTGGAAACAGGGCGCCGTCGCGGTCCACGAAACGATCGACGACTGAGCTCCTGCTCACGTGGCGCGCGGCATCAGCGGCGTACTTCGAACAACAACAAAGGGAAATCAATCGATGTACTCAATCACTGCACGGCACGAACGCCATCTGCTGTGGGTGCTCGCGCTCACGCAGTTCACCGTCATCATGGACTTCATGGTGATGATGCCGCTCGGCCCGCAGATCATGAGCGCGTTCCAGATCGCGCCGGCCGCGTTCGCGACGGCGGTGTCCGCGTATTCGTGGTGCTCGGGGCTGTCGGGCCTGTTCGCGGCGACCTATATTGACCGCTTCGATCGGCGCCGTCTGCTGCTCGCCATCTACGCGCTGTTCGTGCTGTCGAACCTTGCCTGCGCGCTCGCGTCGAGCTTCGCGCTGCTGCTCGCCGCGCGCGCATTCGCCGGCATCTCGGGCGGCGTGCTCGGCTCCGTGATCATGGCGATCGTCGGCGACGTGATCCCGCTGCAACGGCGCGGCGCCGCGACCGGCACCATCATGACCGCGTTCTCGCTCGCGGCGATCGCCGGCGTGCCGGCCGGCGTGATGCTCGGCGCGCAGTTCGGCTGGGCGGCGCCGTTCTTCCTGCTGGTCGCGTTGTCACTGCTGGTGTGGTTCGCGGCCTCGCGACAGGTGCCGTCGCTGGCCGCGCATCTGAGCCGCAGGCAGCCGCCGCTCGCGGAAGTGCTGCCCGAGCTGTGGAGACTGCTGAGCAACCCGCGGCATCTGAATGCGTTCGCGCTGACGTTCGTGATGATGATCGCGCACATGCTGGTGATTCCGTTCATCTCGCCGATGCTGGTCGCCAATCACGGCGTCGCGCCGCGTCAGCTGTCGTGGCTGTATATGGGCGGCGGTGCGGCGACCTTCTTCACGTCGCGCCTCGTCGGCAGGCTCGCCGACCGCTTCGGCTCGCAGCGCGTGTTCCGCTGCGCGGCGCTGCTGTCGTTCGTGCCGGTGCTGTTCGTCACGCATCTGCCGGACCTGCCGTTCTACGCGCTCGTGCTGTTCTTCCCGTGCTTCCTCGTCTTGATGAACGGCCGCATGGTGCCGATGCAGGCGCTGCTGACCACGGTCCCCGAGCCCAGCCGGCGCGGTGCGTTCCTGAGCGCGAACAGCGCGCTGCAGGCGCTTGGCACGGGCACCGGCGCGTGGCTCGGCGGGCTGATGCTGAGCACGTCGGCCGATGGCCGCATCGCCGGGTATGGAACCGTCGGCTGGACCGCGGTGGCGGTCGCGTGCGCGGCGGTGCTGTGGGTCTCGCGTGTGAAGGCTGCGCCGCGCGAAGCGGCGCCGGCCAGCGACGCTGGCGCGACGATGCCTCGCACTGCTGGCATCGAAGCCCACATCGCCGGAGAAGGATAACGATGCAAGGTCGCGCGCTACGCCTCGTCGTCGGTGCTGCCGGTCAGCGCGCGCCGCGCGGCTTCGCCCTGTTCGTGCGACGCTGCGTAAAACACCCGCGCCCGGCCAATCACGATTTTTAGCGTCGCGATCACGGGCACCGCGAGAAAGATCCCCGCGACGCCGCCGAGCTGGTCGCCCGCGAGCAGTCCGACGATCACCAGAAACGGACTGACCTCGACGCCTTCGCTCATCAGATACGGATTGAGCACGTAGTCCTGAAACAGCCGGTACAGCCCGATGAAAATCACCAGCCACAACAGGTGCGGATAGCCGCTGAACACCGCGACCACCAGCGTGATCGCGACCGCGGCCAGCGGCCCCGCGAACGGCACGAATTCGAGCAGCCCCGCGCTGACCGCGAGCAGAAATGCGTACGGCACGCCAAGCAGCGAGAACGCGACGCCGTAGCAAAACAGCGTGGCGAGCGACAGGAACAGCAGCGCGCGCACGTACTTCGACAGCAGCACGTTCACATCGTCGACGATCTCGTTCCACAGCACGCGATGCCGCCGGTTCAGCAACGCGAGAAACGCGTCGCGCATCCGTTCGCCGTCCTTGATCAGCAGGAAGCTCAGGATCGGTATCAGCACCAGATAGATCAGGTTGCTCGCCGCATGCACGACGCCGAGCCCGAGGCTGCGCGCGAACGGCACCGCCTTGTCGGAGCCGGTCTCGATCTGGCTGCGCAGGAAATCGACGATCCGCTCGCGCAGCGGTTCGAGAAAATGCGGCAACGGCAAACGGTTCGGCACGTCGGTGCGTAGCAGCCCGGGCAATTGCGAAAAGAGGCGCGTCGCCTGAGCCTGCAATTCCACTCCGAACACCGAGCCGACCACCGCGAGCAGCGCAACGACGACGACGAACACGACCGCGATCGACATGACGCGCGGCACGCGGCGCGGCCTCACGCGTTCGACCAGCGCGACCATCGGGTAGATCAGATAGCTGAAGAACACCGCGAACACGATGACGAGCACCGTCGTCGACGCGACATAGATGACGAAAAACAGCAGCGCGAGCAGAGACGCGGTCCAGACTTTCCTGGCCGCGCCGACGTCGAATCCCAGCATGACGCGTCCTCGAATGGGCGATGCGGTACCGACGCAAAGAGTGCGCCGGCTGACTCTGGACCGTAACAGAAATTTACACGATGCGTGTGTCGAACACCGCGCCGCGAGGGCGCGACGCGACGAGCACCGACGGCGTGCGAGGCGCTACGCATGTGGTGCGTCAGTGCACGGCTCGCGTGCCTGACTTTGCTGCGCCCGAAACCGGGCTGTCCGGATAGATAACGCTGGGATGCACGAAACCGCGGCGAAACCGCGACGAAACCGCGGCGCGCTAGCTCTTCACGCGCTCACGTTCCTCTTCGGCTTCTTCGGCGATTCTCGCCTGGATCCTGCCGGCGATTTTCTCGGCCGCTCCTTCGGCCTGCTTCGCGCGATTGCCGGTGACCTTGCCAATCGCTTCCTTGACCGAGCCCTTGAGCTCCTTCGCTGTGCCTTCTACACGATTCTTGTCCATGGTGCCTTCCTGCTAGGTTTGACTGTGGAGTTGCCTGCTGGCGTTGCAACGAAACAGCCAACGTACGGCGCGACGCGCCTTCATGATGGCGCGGATCGCTTCTGACGAAACGATCCGCGTCGGAGCAACCTGAAAATTCCTAGCATGCGCCGTTCCCGATACTACTGCGCCGCGCTTCGTCACTTGACCGTGACGGCGCCCTTCGCGGCGTCGCTGGCGTCATCCTTGCCGTGAGCCGGTTCAGGATGATCACCTTTCGAGCCGTGAAAGATATGCTGGAAAAGTTCCTTGTTCTTTGCGCCATTTAAAAGGTTCCGCAGCGCGGCATCGTCATCCGCGGGCTTGAACGAAAGCACTCGCTTACGGTAGCACTCCCTGCGTTCGTCGAGCATGTAGCTCGCCGGCAGCGGCAGTTCCCGGCTGCCCCCGTCGAGATCGATGCCCTCGAACGTCAGCAGCCCCGCATCGTGATTGATGAAGCATGCAGGAGGCTTGGTCCGGTCGATCACATAGACGCACTGCTTCTGCAGATTGCCGGCGTCCGGCAGCTTGCCGCGAAAGATCTTGTCCCGCAGGAAAGTGCACATTTCTTCCCAGCACTGCTCGGCGGATTTTCCCTTCGCGCAAGACCGCAAGATTTCGGCCTTCAGAAGGTCCTCTGGCACGGCATAGTAAATCGGATAACCGGCCCTCAGGTAAAGTTGTAGTTGCAACACTTCGTAACAGCGCCCCAACGCATGGATCGACGGTACGAGCAAAGACCTTTCATCCGACTCCGTCGCCCGCGGAGCTGTTGCGATACTCGTCCCACGTCTCTTGGGTCCACCATTGCTGGTCGATATCGAAGAAACGATAGATCGAGAAAATCGGAGACGGTGACGTGTGAACGCACCGTAGGTCGGAAGAGCGCCCGTGATGAGGGCTGTGAGCAGGCTGTGCCAGTCGGGACGGGGCTCAACTCTCTATCTAAGATTGCGCCCGGGTGGATGTCAATTAACGCGCGTGGTCTGTGTACGCCACACCACAATCAGTATCGGGCGACTGCTGGGTGGGACGTTGGGACACGTGATGACAGGCAGAGCCAATGGCGCTCGCGCTCCAGGCTCGCGCGCGGACGCCGGGCCCCGCTGACCGCGCACACCTTGCGGCATGCGCGATGCCGCACAAGTCAGTCGCCATGCCCCGCGCCCAGCGCCGCCAGCGGATGCGCGCCGCCTTGCCACGGCGAGCTCAGGAAATGCCGCACGCGCTCGGGTTGCACATCGGCGAGCGTCGCCGGCGACCAGCGCGGCCGGCGGTCCTTGTCGATCAATTGCGCACGCACACCCTCGCGGAAATCGCCTTCGTCGATCGAGCGCTTCACGATGCCGAGTTCCATCCGGAAGCAGTCGGCGAGCGTCATCTGCCGGCCCCGCAGCAGCGCTTCGCGCGTCACGTGCAGCATCGTCGGCGAATGGGCGCTCAGTGCGTCGTAGGTCGCTTGCAGCCATTGCCGCACCTCGCGCGGCGGTTCGCGTTCGAGATCCTGACGCAGCGTCGCGACGATGCGCTCGACACCCGAGCGCCGGTCGAAGTGGCGCAGTATCAGTTGCGTCAGCGCGCCGAGCGGCGCGTGCGGCACGATGTTGCACGGCGGCTCGAACACGGCGCGCAGCGCGTCGATGCGCCCGGTGTCCAATGTGTCGTGCGGCATGCGCTGCAAACGTTCCTCGAAGCTCGCGAGCCAGTCGGCCGGCACGCACAGGTCGGCCAGTTGCAGGCGCATCGCATCGGCGCCCGCCAGCGTCGCGCCGGTCAGCCCGACATACAGCGCAAGCTCGGCCGGCATCACGTTCAGAAAGCGGCTCGCGCCGACATCGGGCACGAAGCCGATGCGCGTCTCCGGCATCGCGATGCGGCTGCGCTCGGTCACGATGCGCAGCCGCGCCGCCTGGCCGAGGCCCATGCCGCCGCCCATCGCGATACCGTCGAGCAGCGCGACCACTGGCTTCGGAAACGTGTGCAACGCGTAGTCGAGCCGGTATTCGTCGACGAAGAACGCGAGCCAGCGCGGGTCGCCCTGCGTTGCGAGCCGATGCACCTCGCGCACGTCGCCGCCCGCGCAAAAGCCTTTGTCGCCGGCGCCTTTCAGCACCAGCGCGACGATTCCGGGATCAGTGCGGCATTGCTCGACCAGCACGGCGAGCTCGCGCACCATTGCGTGCGACAGCGCGTTGAGCGCAGCAGGGCGGTTCAGCGTGATGATCGCCACACGGTTGACGACGCGAAACAGCACGTCCGCTTCGGCTTGCGCATTCGGCGCATTGCGCGCTTCGACCGCAACGCTTTGCAAAGTGCTCATCGCTGCGTCTCCCTTGGTGCATGGCTCGTCTGCCAGCGCGGCGCGCGTTTTTCGAGGAACGCGTTGACGCCCTCGCGCTGATCGGCGCCACCGAACAGATCGACGAAACGCTCGCGTTCGAGCGCGAGCGCCGCCGCGCGCGGCACGCCATGCCGCGCCTGATGGATCAGTTCCTTGCTGAAGCTGACCGCCTGCGGACTCGAACCGGTGACCCGCTGCGCCATCTTCAGCGCGGCTTCACGCGCGGCGCCGCGCTCCACCACTTCTTCGACGAGGCCGATGCGCAGCGCGCTCGCCGCATCGACGCGCTCGCCGGTCAGGATCATCCGCTTGGCCCAGCCTTCGCCGACCAGCCACGGCAGCGTCTGCGTGCCGCAGCCGCAAGGCAGCAGGCCGACCGCGGTCTCT
The DNA here is from genome assembly GCF_040948755.1 of Paraburkholderia sp. BR13444. Classification (NCBI taxonomy): domain Bacteria; kingdom Pseudomonadati; phylum Pseudomonadota; class Betaproteobacteria; order Burkholderiales; family Burkholderiaceae; genus Paraburkholderia; species Paraburkholderia sp. BR13444. Next base: position 348,879 of record NZ_JBFPKM010000007.1, read on the forward strand.
GGCAGCGCCAGCACCGCATGCTGCTCGGCGATGCGGATATCGCATGCGAGCGCGCATTCGAGACCGCCGCCCATCGCATAGCCGTTGAGCGCCGCGATCGCGACCGGCCGCGCGTTTTGCAGCGTTTCGAACGCCGCGCCGAAACGCGCCGCCGCGGCGCGCGCGACTTCGCGAGCGCCGTCGGCGAAGGTGTTCAGATCGGCGCCCGCGCTGAAGAACTTCGGGCCGTCGCCGGTGATCACCAGCGCGCGCACGCGCGCATCGGCGTTCAACTGCTCGACGATGCGCTGCAATTGCAGCAGACCGTCGGGCGTGAAAGCGTTCGCGGGCGGCCGTTTCAACGTGATCAACGCAACGGCGCCGTCGTGCGCGTAATCGAGCTCGATCATTGGGTGCCTCCCTGGCCGTCACCGCCGCGCTCTCGCGAGCGATACAGCTTGATTACCGCCGAAAAGTCCAGACGTCCCGCGCCGTTCGTGCTCATCGTTTGATATAGCTGCTGCGCGAGCGCGCCGAGATAGACCGGCTGACGCACACCGCGCGCGGCATCGGTGGCGAGGCCGAGGTCTTTCAGCATCAGGTCGGTGCCGAAGCCGCCGGTATAGCCGCGCGACGAAGGCGCGGTCTCGATCACGCCCGGCATCGGGTTATACGTGTCCGAACTCCAGCAACGCCCGGTCGACGTATTGATGATGCTGCCGAGCACCTTCGTGTCGATGCCGAGCGCCTCGCCGAGCGACATCGCCTCCGCGACGCCCGCCATCGAGATGCCGAGCACGAGGTTGTTGCAGATCTTCGCGACCTGGCCGGTGCCGGTATCGCCGCAATGGACGATGTTTTTTCCCATCGCCAGCAGAACGGGCTTGACCTGCTCGTACGCGCTCGCGCTGCCGCCGACCATGAAGGTCAGCGTGCCCGCCGTCGCGCCGCCCGTGCCGCCCGACACCGGCGCATCGACGAAGCTGTTGCCATGCGCCGCGGCAAGTTCGGCAAACGCCTTCACGCTGGCGGGATCGATCGTGCTCGAATCGATGATCGGCACGCCCGGCGCAATGCCGGCGAGGATGCCGTCGTCCGCGACGAGCACGCTGCGCACGTGAGCCGCGGCGGGCAGCATCGTGATCACGCATTCGACGTCGCTCGCGGCGGCCTTCGGCGAGCCGGCCGCTTGCGCGCCCGCATCGACGAGCGTGCGCACGGCCTGTGCGCTGAGATCGAACACGTTGAGCGCGTGGCCCGCCTTCAGCAGGTTCAGCGCCATCGGCGCGCCCATGTTGCCGAGTCCGATAAAGCCTATTTTCATGGTGTCGTCTCCGTATGTGCGTTCAATGCGTTCAATGCGTTCAATGCGTTCAACGCAGGCGGATCGTCGTGTTGACGCCGTCGCTGACGGTGTCGTCGTCGAACCAGCGCGCGGTGACCGTCTTCGTCTGCGTGTAGAACTGCACGACCTGCTTGCCGTACGGACCGAGATCGCCGAGTTTCGAGCCGCGCGAGCCGGTGAAGCTGAAAAACGGCACCGGCACCGGAATCGGAATGTTGATGCCGACCTGGCCGATATCGATCTCGCTCTGGAACTTGCGCGCCGCCGCGCCGCTTTGCGTAAACAGGCCCACGCCGTTGCCGAACGGGTTCGCGTTGACGAGCGCGATCGCGTCGTCGAGCGTCGCAACGTTGACCACCGCGAGCACCGGTCCGAAGATTTCGGTGCGGTAGATTTCCATCTCGGTCGTGACGTCGTTGAATACCGTCGGGCCGATGAAGTTACCCTGCTCATAGCCCTGCACGTTCACATCCCGGCCGTCGAGCGCGAGTGTCGCGCCCTCCTTCACGCCCGCGTCGATCAGACCGAGAATGCGTTGCTTCGCCGCGCGCGACACGACCGGCCCGACATCAGTGCCCGGCTCGTGCCCCGCGTTGACCTTCAGCGTCTTCGCCTTCGCGACGAGCTCGGGCAGCCACTCGCGCGCGGCGCCGACCAGCACCGCCACCGAAGTCGCCATGCAACGCTGACCGGCCGCGCCGAACGCGGCGCCCGCGAGCGCGTTCAGCGTCTGTTCGCGGTTCGCGTCGGGAAGCACGACCGCGTGGTTCTTCGCGCCCATCATCGCTTGCACGCGTTTGCCGTGTTCGCTGCCAAGGCGATACACGTGCGTGCCGACCGCCGTCGAGCCGACGAACGAAATCGCCTTTACCAGTTCATGCGTGCAGAGCGCATCGACCACGTCCTTGCCGCCGTGCACGACGTTCAGCACGCCCTTCGGCACGCCGGCTTCGAGCGCGAGTTCGACGAGCTGCATCGTCGATAGCGGGTCCTGCTCGGATGGCTTCAGCACGAAGGTATTGCCGCACACGAGGGCCATCGGGAACATCCACAGCGGGATCATCGCGGGGAAATTGAACGGCGTGATGCCGACACAGACGCCGAGCGGCTGACGCAGCGTGTAGGTGTCCACGCCACCAGCGACGTTCTCGGCGAATTCACCCTGCTGCAACGTGCCGATAGAACACGCGTGCTCGACGACTTCCAGACCGCGGAAGATGTCGCCCTCCGCATCGGGAATCGTCTTGCCCTGCTCCGCTGACAGCGTCCTCGCGATGCGCGGCATATGCTCGCGAATCAGCGCCTGGTACTTCAGCATGATGCGCATGCGCGCGCCAATCGGCGCGTCCTTCCACGTTTTGAACGCGGCGTGCGCGCTGCGCACCGCCGCGTCGACTTCGGCGACGGTCGCGAACGGCACGCGCGCGAGGACCGCCTGGGTGGCCGGGTTCACGATGTCGCGCCACTCGGTCGTCTTCGATTCGACGAACTCGCCGTCGATCAGCAGTTTGACGGTGGCCACGGCGCCGGCGACGTCGCGGCTGGTCTCGTTCGAAGCAAGGGTGCTCATGCTGAAACTCCTGTGCGATGGCCGCGCGGCGGCCGGACAGCGATAGAAAGGAAAAAACGGGGCCCCGACGCGTTGAATCCGAAGCTCGAATTCGACGCGTGCGATTCAAACCGGGGCGGCAAAACCAGCAATGGCGAGGAATGAAGACAGTCAACGCAAGTCGGGGAAATCCTCTTCCCAGTACTCGTCGGGCAGACGTGCAGGCTCGGCCGCGCGCTCCATTTCGCGGCGCCGTAACTCGACGCGGCGGATCTTGCCGGAGATCGTCTTCGGCAGTTCGCTGAATTGCAGACGACGAATCCGCTTGTATGGCGCGAGTTTTTCGCGCGAGAACGCGAACACCGCGCGCGCGAGTTCGGGACCGGCCTCATAGCCCTGACGCACGGTGACGAACGCCTTCGGCACCGACAGGCGCAACGCGTCCGCGCTCGGCACGACGGCCGCCTCGCCGATCGCTTCGTGTTCGATCAGCACGCTTTCGAGTTCGAACGGACTCAGCCGATAGTCGGACGACTTGAACACATCGTCCGAGCGGCCGACGTACACGTAGTAGCCGTCGTCGCGACGCAGCGCGACATCCGACGTGCGATAGAAGCCGTTGCGCATCGCCTGCGCGGTCGCGTTCGCATTGTTCGCGTAGCCGGTCATCAGGCCGAGCGGCCGTTCGGCGAGCGGCAGCGCGATTTCGCCTTCGGTCACGGGTTGGTCGTCGGCATCGAGCAGTTCGACGCGGTAGCCCGGCAGCGGACGCCCCATCGAGCCGGCCACGACCGGCTGGCCCGGCGAATTGCCGATCTGGCAGGTCGTCTCGGTCTGGCCGTAGCCATCGCGGATCGTGATGTCCCACGCGTGCTTGACGCGCTCGATGACCTCCGGATTCAGCGGCTCGCCCGCGCCGACGATCTCGCGCAGCTTCACCGGATAGTCGCCGAGCGGCTCCTGCACGAGCATGCGCCAGACGGTCGGCGGCGCGCACAGCGTGGTCACATTGAAGCGCACCAGCGCGGCGAGTGTGTCTTTCGGCACGAAGCGCGGGACGTTGAACACGAACACGCAGGCCTGCGCGTTCCACGGCGCGAAGAAGCAGCTCCACGCGTGCTTGGCCCAGCCCGGCGAGCTGATGTTCCAATGGATGTCGCCGGGTTGCAGGCCGATCCAGTACATCGTCGACAGATGCCCGACCGGATAGCTCTGGTGCGTATGCTCGACGAGCTTCGGCTTCGACGTGGTGCCGGACGTGAAGTACAGCAGCATCGGATCGCTCGCGTGGGTGACGCCGTCCGGCGTGAATTCCGGCGCCGCCTCGTACGCGGCGGCGACATCGATCCAGCCGTCCCGCGGCGCGCCGACCGAGAAGCGCGTGAGCGGCACGTCTAGCGCATCGAATTTGCCCAGCTCCGCGCTGTCGACCACGGCGAACTTCGCGCCGCCGATCTGCACGCGGTCGCGCACGTCGTCGGCGGATAGCTGCGTGGTGGCGGGCAGCACGATCGCGCCGAGCTTCATCGCGGCGAGCATCACGTCCCATAGCTCGACGCGGTTCGGCAGCATCAGCAGCACACGGTCGCCTCGACCGACGCCCGCGCCGCGCAGAAAGTTCGCCATCCGCGACGAGCGCTCCGACATCTGCGCGTACGACAGGCGCAGGCCGCCGCTGGAAGGATCGTCGACGATCCACAGCGCGGGGTTGTCGTTGTCGCGCGCAATCGCGTCGAAGTAGTCGAGCGCCCAATTGAACTCGCCGAGCGCCGGCCACGTGAATTCGCGGTACGCGCGCTCGTAGTCGGTGCGATGGCGCACTAGCAGATCGCGCGCTTCGAGAAAGGCTTTCGCTGCTGTCATCGTCGTCTCCAGGTTGGCGCGGGGCGCGCTCGGTTTTTTTCACCGTGGTGGGCTAAGCGAGCATCCACGGCCAGGCTATTGTGCGCTCAAACGCCGCCCTCAAACATGGCGCGCGATCACCATCCGCTGCACCTCGCTCGTCCCTTCGTAAATCTGCGTGATGCGCGCATCGCGATAGTGGCGCTCCACCGCATAGTCCTCCAGATAGCCGTAGCCGCCATGAATCTGGATCGCGTTCGAGCAGATCTCCTCGGCCAGCTCCGACGCGAACAGCTTCGCCTGCGACGCCTCCGACAGACACGGCCGCCCCGCCGAGCGCAGCCGCGCCGCGTGATGCACGAGCAGGCGCGCGGCGTTCAGGCGCGTCGCCATGTCGGCGAGCATGTTGGCGATGGTCTGATGGTCCTTCAGCGGCTTGCCGAACTGTTCGCGCTCGCTCGCGTAGCGGCGCGCGGCATCGAACGCGGCGCGCGCGATGCCGACCGCCTGCGCGGCGATGCCGATGCGCCCCCCTTCGAGATTCGACAGCGCGATGCGCAGACCCTCGCCCGGTTCGCCGAGCAGGTTGGCCTCGGGCACCGCGCAGTGATCGAGCGAGATCGGACAGGTGTCGGACGCGCGAATGCCGAGCTTGTGCTCCGGCCGGCCGACGTCGAAGCCCGGCGTCGTGGTCGGCACGATGAAGGCCGACAGGCCGCGCTTGCCGCGCTCGGGATCGGTGACCGCGAACACGATTGCGAGCCCGGCGCGCGCGCCGTTGGTCACGAACTGCTTGCTGCCGTTCAGAATCCACTGCCCGTCGTGCAGCTGCGCGCGGGTGCGCAGATTGTTCGCTTCGGAGCCCGCCTGCGGCTCGGTCAGGCAGAACGCGCCGATCGTGCGGCCAGTGGCGAGGTCCCGCAAATAGCGGTCCTTCTGCGCGGCGCTGCCGAAGTTCAGGATCGGCGCGCAGCCGACCGAGTTGTGCACGCTCATCAGCGTCGCGCAGGCCGCGCAGCCGGCTGCGATCTCTTCGAGCGCGAGCGCGTAGGCAACGTAGTCGGTGTAGGAGCCGCCCCACTCGGCCGGCACCATCATGCCCAGAAAACCGAGTTCGCCCATCTGCGCGACGACCTCGGCCGGCAGTTGCGCGTCGCGATCCCATTGCGCCGCATGCGGCGCGAGACAGTCGGTCGCGAAGTCGCGCGCGGCGTCGCGGATCATCCGTTGTTCGTCGGTGTAGAAGCTGTCCATGACTGCGTCCTCGTGGGTGCTGACGGCCGTGCTGGCGATCTCGGTGATGCGGCAAGTGTAGGCAAGCGGCTCGCGCCACTCGATGCTCGCTCCGCTCACATTTGCTGAGCGCTTTTGCCATACTGCTACCATGCGCGTGCATGGGGCCTCGTCATTTCAGGGGTTCACGAACCACGTGCCCACCGATGCTGAGCGCTTTTGCCAGATAAACCGAATTCCGATGAAAAGCGACAAAGGCACGATCTCCGTCAGTCTCGTCGAGGAAACGCTCGCGCTCGCAACGGCGCGCGGGCTCGATGCGCGAGCGTTCGCCGAGGCGGCCGGCATCGCCGCGCCGATGCTCGCGTCGCCGAAAAGCCGCGTGTCATCGGCGCAATACGGCGCGCTGTGGGCCGGCATCGCGCGCGCGCTCGACGACGAGTTCTTCGGCCAGGACTCGCATCCGATGAAAAGCGGCAGCTTCATCGCGATGACGCAGATGGCGCTCGGCGCGCGCAACGGCGCGCAGGCGCTCGCGCGCGCGGTCGGCTTCATGCGGCTGGTGCTCGACGACCTCGGCGCGACGATCGACACCGAGGCCGAGCGCGTGCGCCTGAAGTTCGTCGAACGCGCGGGCGCGCGCAAGCCGGCAATGTTCGCTTACGCGACGTATTTCATCCTCGTGTACGGACTCGTCTGCTGGCTCGTCGGCCGGCGCATTCCGTTGCTCGAAGCGCGCTTTCGCTGCGCCGCGCCGCCGGCCGCGCACGAATACCGGCTGATGTTCTGCGAAGACATGCATTTCGACGAGCCCGAGTCGTACGTCGATCTCGACCCCGCATTTCTTGAACTGCCGGTGATCCAGACTTCGCGCTCGGCGCGCCCGTTTCTGCGCGACGCGCCGGGCAGCTTCATCGTCAAGTACCGCAATCCCGGTTCGCTCGCCGCGCGCGTGCGCAAGACGCTGCGCGCGCTGCCGATGTCCGGCTGGCCCGCGGCCGATCAGATGGCCGCGCGCCTGCACGTCGCCGAGGCGACGATGCGGCGGCATCTGAAGCAGGAGGGCCACACGTATCAGTCGATCAAGGACGCGCTGCGGCGCGACATCGCGATTGCCGAACTGCAGCGCACACAGCGCACGATCGCCGATATTGCGAACGCCGTCGGCTTCGCCGAGCCGAGCGCGTTTCATCGCGCGTTCCGCAAATGGACCGGCATGCGCCCGACCGACTATCGGCCGGCCCGGGCCACGGGGCTCGATCTCACGCTTCGCGCCGAATCGGACTAATCTTTAAGCGGCAACCGGCCAGCCTTGATCGAGGTATGGGCCCGCGCCGCCGGTTCCCACCGGCTGGCGCGACGGCCGTCAGCGATGAACACGACTCCGCGTCTCCCGCTCCGGCAGTCCGGTCCGCGCATGCAGCTTATCCACGGCGGCATCGCGGGCCGTTTGATGCGCGGCATCGCCGTGCTCGGCGTGCTGTGCGCGCTCGGCTTCGCGACGTGCGGAGCGCTGGCGCCGCTGCAAGCGGCCAATGCGGCGACACCGGCCAACGTCGGCGCCGTGACCTCGAACAGCGTCGAGGTGATTCCGGTGAACGGCGCGATCGGGCCGGCCACCGCCGATTTCATCGTGCGGGGTTTACAGCGCGCGGAGAGCCAGCACGCGCAGCTCGCGGTGCTGCAACTCGATACGCCCGGCGGACTCGACACGTCGATGCGGCAGATCATCAAGGCGATCCTCGCCTCCCCGGTACCGGTCGCGACCTTCATCGCGCCGAGTGGCGCGCGCGCCGCCAGCGCCGGCACCTACATCGTCTACGCGAGCCATATCGCGGCGATGGCGCCGGGCACCAACCTCGGCGCCGCGACGCCGATCCAGATGGGCATCGGCGGCAACGAGCCACCCGGTGGCGGCGGCCCGCCGGGAATGCCGGGCACACCTGGAACACCGGGAACGCAGGGCACTCCAGGCACGCCGGGACTGCCGGATATGCGCACGCTGCCCGGCGGCGCTTCCGGGTCCGCGTCCGCGCCTGCGGCACCCGGCGCATCATCCGAAGCCGCCAGCGCGCTGCCGCTCGACACCCAATCGACCGAACTGCGCAAGCAGGTCCACGATGCCGCCGCCTACATCCGCGGCCTCGCGCAGATGCGCGGGCGCAACGCCGACTGGGCCGAGCGCGCGGTCCGCGAAGCGGTCAGCCTGTCCGATGAAGAAGCGCTCGCGCAGCACGTCGTCGATATCGTCGCGCGCGACGTGCCCGACCTGCTGCGCCAGCTGAACGGCCGCACAGTCGTCACGAGCGCCGGCAGCGTCACGCTGCAGACCGCGCATGCGCCGCTGATCACTCTCGAACCCGACTGGCGCAGCCGCTTCCTCGCCGTGATCACCGATCCGAGCGTCGCGCTGATTCTGCTGATGCTCGGCATGTACGGCCTGTTCTTCGAATTCGCCAATCCGGGCTTCGTGCTGCCCGGCGTGGTCGGCGCGATCAGCCTGTTGCTCGGCCTGTTCGCGATGCAGATGCTGCCCGTCAGCTATGTCGGCCTCGGGCTGATCTTTCTCGGCATCGCCTTTCTGATCGGCGAAGCGTTCCTGCCGACCTTCGGCTCGCTCGGTTTCGGCGGCGTGGTCGCGTTCGTGGTCGGCGCAATGATGCTGATGGATACCGATGTGCCCGGCTACGGCATCCCGCTGCCGCTGATCGCCGCGGTCGTCGTGTTCAGCGTCGCGTTCGTGCTCGGCGTGTCGCGGCTCGCGCTGCGCGCGCGGCGCCGGCCGGTCGTGACGGGCTCGGAGGCGCTGATCGGCTGCGTCGGCGTGGTGCTGGACGGCGGTTTGCTGCCCGAACCCGAACACTCGGCCAGCGGCCCGCTAGGCGGCTGGGCGCGCGTACACGGCGAGCGCTGGCGCGTGTCGAGCACGACGCCGGCCGCGCCGGGGCAGAGCGTGCGCGTCACGGCGCGCAACGGCCTCACGCTGACCGTGGTGCCCGTCAAACCGGCCGCCCCAATACAAGGACAAGGAGAACCCTCATGATCGGCTTCACATTCGGTTTCGGCAGCATCCTGATCCTGCTCGTGGCCGTGCTGATCGCGTCGTCGGTGCGGATTTTTCGCGAGTACGAGCGCGGCGTCGTGTTCATGCTCGGCCGCTTCTGGAAGGTCAAGGGGCCCGGACTGGTGCTGATCATTCCGATCGTGCAGCAGGCGGTGCGGATGGATCTGCGCACCGTCGTGTTCGACGTGCCGACGCAGGACGTGATCACGCGCGACAACGTGTCGGTAAAGGTGAACGCGGTCGTGTATTTTCGCGTCGTCGATCCGGAGAAGGCGGTGATCCAGGTCGCGCGCTACTTCGAGGCGACCAGCCAGCTGGCGCAAACGACCCTGCGCGCGGTGCTCGGCAAGCACGACCTCGACCAGCTGCTGTCCGAGCGCGAGCAGCTGAACACCGACATCCAGAAGGTGCTCGACGCGCAAACCGATGCGTGGGGCATCAAGGTGTCGATCGTCGAGATCAAGCACGTCGATATCAACGAAACGATGATCCGCGCGATCGCGCGTCAGGCTGAGGCCGAGCGCGAACGGCGCGCCAAGGTGATTCACGCGGAAGGCGAGTTGCAGGCGTCGAGGCAACTGCTCGAAGCAGCGCAGACGCTGGCGCGCCAGCCGCAGGCGATGCAGCTGCGCTATCTGCAGACGCTGACGACGATCGCCGCCGACAAGAACTCGACGATCGTGTTTCCGCTGCCGGTCGACCTGGTGAGCGCGGTGATGGAACGGTTCAACAAGCCTTCGACGTGATAGGACGAGATTTTGTCAGGACGCCCATTTGGCATTGACTAGCGCCGAAATTTTGAAGTTTTAGCCAAACCCGCCCGCTTCCGCGTTGCTTGCGCTCCGTGGGGAACTCGGCTCGCGGCGGGTTCGATCCGCCGGCAGAAATGGTGCGCTGCTTTTTTCCGCCTCACCCGGCGCGCACCGAAAAACGACCAGGCCCGGCTGTTTTTCCGCTCCGCAGGAGCCCGTCATGAATCTGTTCTCCCGCATTGGACTCGGCGCGCTGGTTGCCGCCGTGAGTATCAGCACCGCCTACGCACAAGCGGTGATGCAGCCCAACGACCCGTCGGCGCCGAAAACGCGCGCCCAGGTCCGCGCCGAACTCATCGAATGGCTTGCCGCCGGCTACGATCCGAACGACTGGGTCAACTATCCGGAGAACGCGCAGGAAGCCGGCCGGATCGTCGCGCAACGCCGCGCAGAGCGGCAAGGCCTCGAACCGACGACAGTGCAGTAAAAGCAGTCGCTGCCGCACCCGCAGCCTGAATGCCGCCCGCCGCGGGCGGCAGGGAAACCCTTTGCGTCGCGGCAAGGTATCATCCCGTCCCTCCAACCCCACGCAGCAAACCAGCCGCACCTAGCCGGAATCCGCACCATGCCAATCTGGGTCGATGCCGACGCCTGCCCGGCCGTCGTCAAGGACATGCTTTATCGCGCGGCGCGCCGCACCGGCATGCCGCTGACGCTGGTCGCCAACGCGTTCCTGCGCGTGCCGCCGTCGCCGCTGATCCGCGCGATCCAGGTGCCGGCCGGCTTCGACGCCGCCGATCAGCTGATTGTCGAGCGCGTCGCCGCGGGCGACCTCGTGATCACCGGCGACATCCCGCTCGCCGCCGCCGTGCTGGCAAAAAATGCCCACGCGCTCGATCCGCGCGGCAACTGGTTCACGCCCGGCACGATCGAAGAACGGCTGCGCATGCGCTCGATGCTCGACCAGTTGCGCGCGAGCGGCGTCGACACGGGCGGTCCGTCCGCCTTCAGCGCGCGGGATGGCAAGACGTTTGCTGGCGAACTCGATCGCTGGCTCGCGCGTCATGCGCCGCGCGGTGATGTGCCGGCGCCACAGTCGCCCGGCAAACCGCCCGCCTGACGGGCCCGAGAAGGCTGCCGGCGCAGCCGCAAGCGACGAGGCGCCGCCGTTGGTGTTTACAATTCCGCCGTAACATCGCCGCGCGCCCCGTTTTGCCGGGCTACGCGGCGACTGCCTCAATCACAAAAACACTTTCCGAACGACGAAAGAGAAAACCCGCCACATGGACTCGATCAAACGCTACTTCGGCTTCGACGCCGTCGACACCAACCTGCGCACCGAAGTGCTGGCCGGCGTGACCACCTTCCTGACGATGGCCTACATCATCTTCGTGAACCCGGCGATTCTCGGCGACGCCGGCATGCCGAAGAGCGCGGTGTTCGTCGCGACCTGCATCGTGTCCGCGCTCGCGTCGCTGATCATGGGCCTGTACGCGAACTACCCGATCGCGCTCGCGCCCGGCATGGGCCTGAACGCGTACTTCGCGTACACGGTCGTCAAGGGCCTGGGCTACACGTGGGAGGCCGCGCTTGGCGCGGTGTTCATCTCCGGCTGCCTGTTCCTGATCGTTACGCTGTTCCGCGTGCGCGAGGTGATCGTCAAGGGCATCCCGCATTCGATCCGGATCGCGATCACCGGCGGTATCGGCCTCTTTCTCGCGATCATTTCGCTGAAGTCGGCCGGCGTCGTGGTCGGCAATCCGGCCACGCTCGTCACGCTCGGCAATCTGCACGACGCACACGTCGTACTCGCGGCGATCGGCTTCTTCGGCATCGTCACGCTCGATCATCTGCGCGTGCGCGGGGCGATCCTGATCGGTATCGTCGGCGTGACGATCCTGAGCTTTTTCTTTGGCGGCAACCAGTTTCACGGCGTCTTGTCGATGCCGCCGTCGATCGCGCCGACGCTGTTCCAGCTCGATATCCGCACCGCGCTGTCGAGCGGCATTCTGAACGTGGTACTGGTGTTCTTCCTCGTCGAGCTGTTCGATGCGACCGGCACGCTGATGGGCGTCGCGAACCGCGCGGGGCTGCTCGTCGAAGGCAAGATGCATCGGCTGAATCGCGCGCTGCTCGCCGACAGCACCGCGATTCTCGCCGGCTCGATGCTCGGCACGTCGTCGACGACCGCGTATATCGAAAGCGCGTCGGGCGTGCAGGCCGGCGGCCGTACCGGCGCGACCGCGATCACGGTCGCCTTGTTGTTCGTCGCGGCGCTGTTTTTCGCGCCGCTCGCCGAAGTGGTGCCGCCGTATGCGACCGCGCCCGCGCTGCTGTACGTGTCGTGCCTGATGCTGCGCGAACTGGTCGACCTGCCGTGGGACGACGCGACCGAAGTCGTGCCGGCCGCGCTGACCGCGCTGCTGATGCCGTTCACCTACTCGATCGCGAACGGCGTCGCGTTCGGCTTCATCTCGTACGCGGCGCTCAAGCTGCTGACGGGCCAGGCGCGCCAGGTGAAGCTGGTCGTGTGGATCATCGCGGCGATTTTCCTGTTCCGGTATTTCTATCTCGGCAGCGAGTGAGGATGTCGCGCGGTTCGGTTGCGTGGTCGAAAGTGTCGTCGGGTTGGGCGAACGTTTATCATCCGATGTTTCGAACGACGATCGATCGGGTCGCGATAGATCGGGTCGCCCCCAGGAGCCGCCATGTCCTCATATAACCGCACGACGGACCGCTACACGAGGCCCGCGATTTTCTTCCACTGGATGATTTTTCTGCTGGTCGCGCTGGCCTATCTGGCCATCGAGATCCGCGGACCGCGCGGCTCCGACGGCCGCGAGTTCTGGACCGGCGTGCATTTCTGGGCGGGCACGCTGGTGCTCGTGCTGGCCGTGCTGCGGCTGCTTTGGAGACTGTGGGCCGGCGCGCCCGAGGAACTCGAAAACAACCGGCTGCTCGCTTTTGTCGCGCGCTCCGCGCACCTCGCGCTCTATGTGTTCATCTTCGCGCAGCCGCTGCTCGGTATCCTGATGGTCAACGCGGGCGGGCGGCCGGTGTCGCTCGCGTGGACGGACATCAGCTTCACGCTGGTGCGTGCGGATTCGATCGCGCGGCCGCTGTTGAAGGACGCACACGAGTGGCTTGGCAACGTGTTCTATTGGATGATCGGACTGCATGCGCTCGCGGCCATCGCGCACCATGTGGTGTTCAAGGATCGGGCGCTGCGGCGGATCATTTGAAAGCGATGGGGTTGGCCGCGTGCAGTCAGTTACGCCAGTTCGCCTCATAAAAACGCACGTAGCCGCTTCTGAGCACGAGACACTGCGCGCGCGTTTCCGACAACAGCCGGCGCGTGGCGGCCTCGATGCGCGGCCGGTGCGTGTCGAACGCAACGATCATGTCCTCCTGCCGGGGGGACGCGGCGCCGAAGTGATCCTCGAGCGCTTCCGCGGTGATCATGCACTCCACCCTCTGCCCATCGACCATTGCCGGAAACGCCAAGGTAAGTTCGCGACCTGAATATTCAGGGGCTTCGTTCGGAAATTGGATCTGCATGGGAGTCACCTGGAAGAGTGCGCGTACGATGCGCTCGGGTAATGCACGCGCTGATTGCTCGCTATCGCGCCAGCCGCTCGTTCCTCCTTGTCCAATGCAGTCGACGCGGGCCGTCATCTCAACGCGGCATAGTCAGTTCGCGCCACGCGGAGGTGATTTGATTCACTTTAGACGAGTTCGGGCCAGGTGCAAGATTTCCCCGATTTTTTCTTGACAACACGACTGATTTGCCTATGTTGCAGCGCAATATCAAGCGGCGTCCGATCCCGTGTAAAGTGTCGCGCACAAGGTAACCAAACTGACGATGTCCGCCCCCACCCGCCCGCCTGTAGTTCGCGTCGAACCGCTCGGCCAGAGCTTCGAAGCGCCCGATTCGCTGACGATTCTCGAAGCCGCCGCTTTCGCGAATCTGCGTTTGCCGCGTTCGTGCCGCAACGGCACGTGCCGCACCTGCTTGTGCCGGATGACGTCCGGGCGTGTGCGCTATTCGATTGAATGGCCCGGTGTGAGCCGTGAGGAAGGGGCGGACGGTTATATCCTGCCGTGCGTGGCGATCGCGGAAACCGACGTGGTGATCGAAGTGCCGGATGCGGTCGTGATACCGGTGGGGTGAATGATGGCGCGAGCGTGAGCGCGATGCGCCCACACTCGCCGACGCTTCAGACGCCGCGTGTTACCGCCCATTGCCCATCGCGCGGGCGATTTTCTTGTCCGTGTTGTACTGGCTCAGCGCATACACCGACCAGATGGCCGCCGGCACCCAGCCGATCACCGTGATTTGCAGAATCAGGCAGATGATGCCCGCAAACGGACGGCCGATCGTGAAAAACTGCAACCACGGCAGAATGATGGCAAGCAAAAGACGCATTCGGTTTTCCTTTTCCTGTCGTTAAGGCAGCATGCGTTAGTCCGAGCGGGACGCATTTGCTTCGTTGTTGAACTCATCGAGCGGCGCGAAGCGCGGCACCTTGACGCCGTCCTGCTCGACCAGCTCGAAAAACACCGTCGCTGGACGGGTCCAGATCGTACCATTGGCCGCCTTGTAGACGATCATCGTGACCGTCGGATCCGATTCGAGCGTGGCCTCGCAGACCAGTTCGTAAAGGCCGCCTTTGTAGTGTCGGTAGCGCATCGCGTATGTCCTTATTTTGGGCGTCATCGAAGCATTTTCAAGCACCGCGCGCCTGAGCTCAGCCGCCCTCTTTCATGTGTTTCAGGATCTTGTAGACGGTCGCGCGACCCATCGTCAGCACCGCGGCCACGTAGTTCGCCGAGCTGCGGCCACGAAACGCGCCCTGCGCGTGCAGCGCTTCGACGATTTCACGCTTGTGCTCGCGCGTCAGCGCATTGATGCCGATCTGCCGGTCGCGCAACCACGTGTGCAGATACGTGTTGATGCGGTCCTGCCAGTCGTCGCGGAACAGATCGTCGCCGGGCGCGTCCGTCATCGTGCCGCCCTTGATGAACAGATCGAGCGTCGAGCGCACGTCTTCGAACACCGCGATGTTGAAGTTCACGCATAGGATGCCGGCGGGCTTGCCATCGTCGTCGAGCAGGATGTTGCTCACGCAGCGCATGCGGCGCCCGTCCCAGTTCAGTTTCTCGTAGGGACCGATGGTCTGGCCGCGCGCCGCGAAGTGCGCGTCGTCGAGCACCGACGGCGCGCCCACCTCGAGCCGCGACAGATTGTTCGCCAGATACGCGATGGTCTGATCGCGCAGATCGTGAATCACCACTTCGGCGCATGGATAGAGCAGCGCGGCGATGCCGTCGGCAATCGGCGCGTAGCGCTTTAACAGCAGGTCTTTGACAGGAGACACGTTCGGGTTGCGCAAGGAAAAAACGCGAGGTTCGAAGGAGGCGGCGCGCGATCGCGAATGCCGACGATGCCAGATGCCAGATGCCAGCAGCAGGCTTCGGCGCGCACGCTCGGTCCGCCATTCAGGAAGCCGCCATTGTAGCGGCCTCGCGCTGGCGCCGCGAATCGCCGCCGGACGGCAATTTTGTCCACCTCGCGAGCGCATTTTTTTCGTGCGATAAACGCTGAACCACCGACATCCAACCGAACGGAGCCGACCGATGGCCACACTCGAAGCGCTTCGCGCCGTGCTCGACGACACGCGTACGCCTGAGATCATTCGCAATCACGTCATCGATTCGCTGCAGTACGCACTGCGCAACTATGGTCAGGTCTTCACGGCGAAGGAAGTCGAATGGCTGGCCGGGTGGGACGATGCGCGCTTGCCGCTGGCGGCCGCGCGCGAATTGCAGAAGCGCGTCGCCGAGACGTCGCGCTGACGCCCGCAAAGCCCCGCCAGGCGGGCGTTCCGGCCGTGCACTGAAGTTTGCACTATCCAATCAGCCCTATTTCAGGCATCATATTGCAATAGTTGCACCTCGCACCCATATAGCACTGGCAGCACCAGGCAGTCTCAACCCGGCATCTCCGCACCACCCCCGACAGTTCGACCGCCCCTTATCGGCGATCCCGTCACTCCGGCAATGCGCCGTCCGCATTCGCCGCCGCGAGAAGTACACCGAGCGGTCGTTCCGCATCATGCGTCCGGCGCACGAATTGGCGCGCCGCTTCAGCGTTTTCGGTCGAATCCGCGTTTTCGCGCGACCGCTCGAGCCATTGTCATTGAGCCCGCCGGGTCTAGCAGGCCTGTGCCAACCATTTTCATCGCGGCGCGCCCATCGGGTGCTGCGCCGCCGGTCCGCGTCGCGACGCCTCGAGCAGACGTTGCCGGAAGCAGCGCCCCGCACGCGGCGCGCGGACCACGCAATACAGGACACGTTTTCATGAATTCAGCAGTCAAGACCTACAAGGGTTACGAAATTCACCCGCTCGTTTATCCGCGCCGCCCGCCGGGCGCGCAAGCGACGCGCAATCCTGGCGCCGGTTACGACGCATCGGTGCGCATCTGCCGCGTCGGTGCCAATCCGGCGGCCGACGGCCGGGTGTTCCGTCTGCAGTATCTGTTTCCGTTCGACGGCATGGGCAAGGCACGCATCGCGTGCATGGCGCATGCGGAACGGCTGATCGACGGCCAGGTGAGCGGTCAGTCGGTCACCGATCTTTGAGCGGCGTCATCGGCGCGTCACTCATGTCGCGCAGCGTGCGTTCGGGCGCCGCTGCTTTTTCAACGAATCCACAGTCGCGCCGCTCGCAATGCCTGCGGCCGATTTCCCCTTTGTCCCATCGACCAGGAGTGATGCATGGCGAAAGAAGAACTGATTGAACTTGACGGTATCGTCGACGAAGTGCTTCCGGATAGCCGCTACCGCGTGACGCTCGACAACGGCGTCGTGGTCGGCGCTTATGCGTCCGGACGCATGCGCAAGAACCATATCCGTATTCTCGCGGGCGATCGCGTGACGCTCGAAATGTCGGTCTACGACCTGACCAAGGGGCGGATCAATTTCCGCCACAAGGACGAACGCCCGAGCGGCGGCGGTGCGCCACGACCGGCGTCGCAGGGTGCGCGGCGTAGATAAGCAGTGGTGACGGCGCCGCCCTGCGTACCTGCGATGCCATTGCAGGTGACGCGGGCAGCCCGCCCGAACCTCGAGAGTCAGCGCGAGGCTCTACAGACTCGCGCCCCACCTTCGGCTCCGCGTTCTGCTCGAACGAACGCGCGGCGTCTTGACTGGAATCTGGCGGCGCGCCGCTTCGGCGACCCACGCACGTCGCAGCGTCTCGCTAAACTCCGAACACGGCCCCCAGATCCTCCCCATCCGCGCTTTTGCGCACCTGCTCGACCACCCGCTCCTCCAGCTCCGACAGATGCTCGCGCATTGCCGTCAACGCGGCTTGCAGGTCGCCGGCATCGAGTGCGTCGATGATCCGCGCATGCTCATCGGCGGAACAACTCGAACCCTTCGACGGATCGAACAGCGCCTTGTACAGCTCGGTCTTCGCGACCAGTTGCCCTACCAGCCCAAGCAACTCGGTGCCGCCCGCCAGCTCCGTCAGCAGCACGTGAAACTGGCCGGCGAGGCGCACGGATTCATCGATGGCGCCCGCGCGCAGCGCCTTTTCCTCGCTGCGAACATGCGCGCGCAAGCGCCGTTTATGCGCGGCGCTCAGCGCACCGCAAAGCGATGCGACGATGCCCGCCTCGACGATCTGCCGCGCCCGATACACCTGGCGAATGTCCTCCTCCGACGGCGACGGCACGAACGCGCCGCGATTCGCCTCGAGCACGAGCTTGCCCTCGAAGCCTAGCCGCGCGAGCACCTTGCGCAGCGCGCCGCGCGTGCAGCCGAACGCGGCCGCGAGATCGCGCTCGACCAGTTGCGCACCGGGCCGCAAACGCCCCTGCAGCAGGGCCGAGGTAATCGACGCATAAATGCGCTCTTCGACGCTCGGCGAGGCGTCGCCGCTCGCGGATGAAGCGGATGAAGCGGATTCGGCGGAGGAAGAACGCGGGGAACGCGCAGCCATGATTTCAGTGACCGTGGACGGTGGAAAACAAACAACGGAACAACGCCGCAGCATTCTAGCGATGCCCCGCGCACGACGCCAATCTGCCTGGCTACGCCGCCGCTTATACCGGACATTCGCGCAAATGGTTAACCATATTTGGTTACTATGGTTGACCAAAACGGAGACTGCAACGTTTTCCGCAGTCCGGCTCTCAGGCTCGCCATGAATTTGCCCACCTGCGCTACTCCCCACAGTACCTCCGCAAACCGCGCCCGCGTCGCGCTCACATGGCACGACCTCGCGTGGCTCGGCGCGATCGTCGTGATCGGCATCAATCTGCGGCCATTGCTGACCTCGATCAGCCCGTTGATGACGACGATTCGCGACGCGACCGGCTTGAGCTTCTACGGCGCGTCATTGCTGACCAGCCTGCCGGTCGTCGCGATGGGCGTCGGCGCATTCGGCGCGGCGGCGTTGACGCGCGGCGTCGGCGAAACGCGCGGAGTCGCGCTCGGTCTCGTCGCGATCGCGCTCGCATGCGCGGCGCGCTGGCTGGCGTCGAGCGGCTTCACGCTGCTCTCGACGGCGCTGCTCGCGGGCGCCGGCGTCGCCGCGATTCAGGCGCTGCTGCCCGCCGTCATCAAGCAGCGTTTCCACGCCCGCGTGCCACTCGCGATGGGCGTGTTCTCCGCGTCGATCATGGGCGGCGGCGGCCTCGGCGCGAGTCTGAGTCCGTGGGTCAGCCGCGCGATGCATTCCTGGCATTCGGGGCTCGCGGTGTGGGCGCTGCCAGCCTGCGTCGCGCTCACGGGCTGGTGGCTGTTGACGCGGCGGCACGCCGTGGTCCACATCGCCGTGCGCACCTCTGCCGCGCCCGCGCCGGCGTTCTCGCCGTGGACCACTCAGCGCGCGTGGACGCTCGGCCTGTACTTCGGCATCGTCAACGGCGGTTATACGAGTCTGGTCGCGTGGCTGCCGGCGTTCTATCAGCAGCGCGGCATGAGCGTCTCAGCGAGCGGCTCGCTGCTCGCCGCGATGACGGTCTTCCAGGCCACGTCGGCGTTGCTGTTGCCGCTGGCCGCCGCGTCGTTCCGCGATCGCCGACCGTGGTTGCTGCTCGGGCTATCGGCGCAACTGGCTGGCGTTCTGGGCCTGATCGCACAGCCCGACGCCGCGCCGCTGCTATGGGTCGGCATCGCGGGCGCAGGGCTCGGCGGCGTGTTTTCGCTGACGTTCGTGACCGCGATGGATCATTCGAGCGATCATCGCGTGGCCGGCCCGCTGGTCGCGTTCACGCAGGGCGTCGGCTTTATCGTCGCGGCCGTCACGCCGCTCGTCGCCGGCATCGTGCGCGGCTGGAGCGGCGGGTTCGCCGCCGCGTGGATCATGCTCGGCGGCTGCATCGCCGCGATGATGGCGGTGACCTTGCTGTTTTCTCCACGCAGTTATTCGCGCTGGCTTTGAGGCTTTGAGGCTTTGAACCTTTGAGCCTTCGACCGTTTCGTACGCGATGCGCCGCTTCGGTGCATCGGGCGTCCGCTGTCCCGCATGCCCCGTGCCGGTGCAGCGCGACCGACGTGGCCGCACATCTCGTTCGCGGATGATTCGCAGCCCTCGCCCGCAAGAAAATCCCAATCGGCCCCCGCCATTTACGCGCAACGCTGTTCACACACGTCGCCAATCCCCGTAGCGCGGTGGCTGGCATATCCATTGCTTCACCGGTAGTCAGATGTCCTTTCCCTGACTCCATGCTGCGCGTTCTCCTTGTCACCGACACCGACAAACCCATCGGCGATCTGCGCGACGCGCTCGCCTGTCTCGGCTGCGAAATGCTGGCCGGCACCGCGACGCCGCAGGCGCTGCATCGCGCGGTGCAGGACGAGCGGCCCGATGTGATCATCATCGATACGGAGTCGCCGTCGCGCGATACGCTCGAACAACTCGCCGTGATGCACGCGACCGCGCCGCGCCCCGTGCTGATGTTCAGCCACGACGCGAACCAGCAACTGATCCGCGAAGCGGTCAACGCGGGCGTCACCGCGTATCTGGTCGAAGGCCTCGCGACCGAGCGGCTCGCGCCGATTCTCGAAGTCGCGCTAGCGCGTTTCGCGCAGGAGTCGCAATTGCGCGAGCGGCTGGCGCAGGCCGAAAACGAACTGGCCGAGCGCAAGCTGATCGATCGCGCGAAACGCCTGCTGATGGATCAGCAGAAACTTACCGAACCGGCCGCCTACGCGAGTCTGCGCAAACGCGCGATGAACCAGGGCGTCAAACTCGCCGAGGTCGCGCGCGAGGTCGTCGCGTCGGCCGGCTCGCTCAAATGATGCGCTCATGAATCCAGCCACTTCCGTCACCGCGGCGGCCTCTGCCGAGCCGCCTGAAAAGACCCATCTGCGGCTGGGCTTCGTCGCGTTGTCCGACGCGGCGCCGCTGATCGCCGCGAAGCTGCTCGAGTTCGGCCATGCGCACGGACTCACGCTCGAACTGTGCCGCCAGCCGTCGTGGGCCGCCGTGCGCGACAAGCTGATCTCGGGCGATCTCGACGCCGCACACGCGCTTTACGGGCTCGTGTATGGCGTGCAGCTCGGCCTCGGCGGACCGCGCACCGACATGGCCGTGCTGATGGTGCTGAACCGCAACGGCCAGGCGATCACGCTGTCGAATCGGCTCGCCGAGGCGCTCGCGAAGCACGGGACTTTGCGCGAGGCGCTCGCGACGCTCGGCCGCAAGCCGGTGTTCGCGCACACCTTCCCGACCGGCACGCACGCGATGTGGCTGTACTACTGGCTCGCGGCGCAAGGCGTCGATCCGTTGCGCGACATCGACAGCGTCGCGATTCCGCCGCCGCAAATGGTCGCGGCGCTCGCCGAAGACCGGCTCGACGGTCTGTGCGTCGGCGAGCCGTGGAATGCGATGGCCGAGGCGCACGGCGTCGGCAGAACCATCGCTTATACCAGCGAGGTGTGGCCCGAGCATCCGGAGAAAGTGCTCGCCTGCCGACGCGATTTCATCGACGCGCATCCGCGCACGACGCGCGCGCTCGTGCAGACCGTGCTCGAAGCGTGCCGCTGGCTCGACGGCGCCGGGCATCGCGACGAGATCGCGCGCTGGCTTGCGCGGCCCGATTACATCGGTATCGACGAATCGCTGATCGCGACGCGGCTTGGTCACGAGGTCGACACGGCGCACCCGCGCCGGCTGCCGATGCGTTTCTTCGACGACGGTGCGGTCAACTATCCGCATCCAATCGAAGGCGCATGGTTCCTTACGCAGTTCGAGCGCTGGGGGATCATCGATGCGCGCGACCATTACGAAGCGATCGCCGAGCGCATCAACCAGACGCAGCTGTATCGCGAAGCCGCCGCGCGCGTGAACGTGCGGGTGCCTGGCAAGGATGTGACAAGGGAATTGATCGATGGCGAGGTGTGGGGAAGCGGATCATCGCCCGCCGCGTATGCGCAGCGTTTCGCGATCCGCCGCTGAGCAGACCGCACGCGAAAGCTCGTACTGATGCGCTAACTGCCCACGCGCCGCCAACGGCGGTCAAGTGGACAGTCGGCGTCGCCGAAGCTCAAAAGTTGTACTTGTCGATATTGCTCGCATCGAACGTGGTCGGCGGTCCGAGAATGATTTCGCCTTGTGCGCCGATCGTGCGCTTGCCGAGCTTGCCGGCGTCGAACGATTCGCCCTCCTTACCCGAAATCTTGCCCGACGCGAGCGACGCCGCCGCGTACGCGGCCAGATAGCCGAGCTCGCTCGGGTCCCACAGCTGGAATGCG
Organism: Paraburkholderia sp. BR13444; assembly: GCF_040948755.1. Taxonomy (NCBI): domain Bacteria; kingdom Pseudomonadati; phylum Pseudomonadota; class Betaproteobacteria; order Burkholderiales; family Burkholderiaceae; genus Paraburkholderia; species Paraburkholderia sp. BR13444. The sequence continues at coordinate 370,409 of NZ_JBFPKM010000007.1, forward strand.
GTCACGGTGCCGTTCTTCACGAACGCGCGCATCTGGTTCGGCGTGCCGAGGCCCGTCACCGCCACCTTGCCCTTGCTCGACGACGACGAGATATAGCGCGCCGCCGCCGCGATGCCGACCGTCGTCGGCGCGACGATCGCCTTCAGGTTCGGATACGCCTGCAGCAGCCCCTGGGTTTCGACGAAGGACTTCTGATCGTCGTCGTTGCCGTACGCGATCTTGACGAGCTTGATCTTCGAGTACTCCGGTTTCTTCAGTTCCTCCTGCATCCACTTGATCCACGTGTTCTGGTTGGTCGCGTTCGGCGTCGCCGACAGGATCGCGAACTCGCCCTCGCCGCCCATCAGCTTCGCGACCAGTTGCACCTGACCGCGGCCGATGCCCTCCGCGTTCGCCTGATTGACGAACAACTGGCGGCCTTCGGGCGCGGTATCGGAGTCGAACGTAACGACCTTGATGCCCTGCCCCATCGCTTTCTTCAGATACGGCACGACCGCGTTCGCATCGTTCGCGGCAATCACGATCGCGTCCTGGTGCTGCGTGATCAGCGTATTGATGTACGACACCTGCGACGATGCTCCCGCATCCGACGGCCCCACCGCCTTGCCCACGCCGCCGAACTCCTTGATCGCGGAGAGGCCGCCGTCGTCGGCGATCACTTCATACGGGTTGTTGATCTGCTTCGGCACGAACGCGATCTTCAGCCCGCTTTTCAGGTCCGCGGCGAACGCGCCGCCGCAGCTGATCGCGAGCAACGCCGCGCATAGCGCGGCCATGCCGGTGTGACGTAGAGGTTTGAACATGAAGTGTCTCCTGCGTTGTTGTTGGACAGAGAGAGGGGTCCGGGTTATCGGTCCTTGGGAGCTTCGTACGAACGGTGACCACTAGGATGAAGAAGACGCTGCTGCGGACTTCGCGATGAAACGCCGGTCGCGCGCCGCACGCCAGCGCGCGACGAGGTTCGGAATCAGCACCGACGCGAGCAGCAGCACGCCGGTTACGATGGTCAGCGTTTCGCTCGATACGTCGTCGAGCGTCAACGCGTTCTTAAGCACGCCGATGATCAGCAGCGACAACAGCACGCCGACCATCGAGCCGCGTCCGCCGAAGATGCTGACGCCGCCGAACAGCACCGCCGCGATCACCGATAGCTCGAAGCCCTCGCCGTTATCGCCGCGCGCACTGGTGAAGCGCAGCGTATAGACGATGCCCGCGAGCGCGCTGACGAGACCCGACATCACGAACAGACGCAAGCGGATCTTCGCGACCTCGATGCCGGAGAACGCGGCGGCGGTCGGATTCGCGCCGATCGCATAGAGGCTGCGGCCGAACGCGGTGGCTTGCAAAAGCACGGTGAAAAGCACGGCCGCGACGATCACGATCACGAACGGCAACGGAATGAACGTGGGCCCAAGCGTGTTCATGCCGAACGCCGTATACGCGGCCGGAAAATCCGCGACTGCCTGATCGCCGAGCAGCACATACGCGAGACCGCGAAACAGCGCGAGCGTACCGATCGTGACCGCGAGCGACGGCAGGTTCAGCTTGACGATCACGAGGCCGTTCAGCAGACCCGCCAACGCGCCGGCGATCAGAACCAGCACGATCACGACCGGCATCGGCAGACCCATGTGCCACAGCACGCCCATCAACGCGCTCGATGCGCCCAGCACCGACGCGACCGACAGATCGATTTCGGCCGCGACGATGATCAGCGTCATTGGCAGCGCCATTAGCGCGATCTCGGTCAGATCGGCGAACACGTTGCTCAGGTTCGCACCGGTCAAAAACACCGGCGACAGCCAGCGCCCCAACACCAGCGACACGACCAGCACGATCACCAGCAACACTTCCCATTGCAGCGGCGTTTCGCGCTTGCGCGTCAGCAGCGCGGAATCGGGTTTAGTCATGATCGCGTTTCCTCATCATGCGTTTCGCGACGGAGCGGGCCAGCAGCGTATCGGCGGCGATCGCGGCGACGATCAGCGCGCCCTGGATCGCCTGCTCCCAGAACGGCGACACGTGCAGCACGACCAGCGCGATGCTGATCACGCCGAGCACGAGCGCACCGAGCGTCGCGCCGAGGATCGTGCCGACGCCGCCCGTGATCGCGACGCTGCCGACCACCGCCGCCGCGACGACCTGCAATTCGATGCCCTTCGCGGTGCTCGCATCGACGGTGCCGAAGCGCGCGAGCCACAACGCGCCCGCAAAGCCCGCAATCGCGCCGGACAACAAAAAGCCCGACATCACGCGACGCTCGACGTTGACGCCCGCGAGCCGCGCGGCCTCCGGATTCGAGCCGATCGCGTAGTGCTCGCGACCGCCGCGAAACTGCTTCAGATACACCGACAGGCCGGCAAGCACGACGACCGCAATCAGCGCGAGCGTCGGGATGCCGAACAGCGTGCCGGTCGCGAGCCGCGAGTACGCGTCGGGCAGACTGGTCGCGTTGATCTGGCCGCCGTGCACCCACGCGTAATCGGCACCGCGAAAGATGTACAGCGTCGACAGCGTCGCGACGAGCGAAGGCACGCGCCCCACCGCGACCAGCAGCGCATTGATGCCGCCCGCGACGAGCCCGATCGCGAGTCCCGCGGCCAGTGCGACGAACACCGGCATATGCGGGAACGCAACATACAAACTCCCTACCGCATACGCGCTGACACCCACCGTCGAGCCGACCGACAGATCGATATGCCGCATCAGGATCACGACGGTCATGCCCGCCGTCAGCAGACCGATGATCGACACGTTCAGCAGCACGTCGCGCAGATTCTGCATGTTTAGGAACTGCGGCTTCGCAAGCCCGGTCCCCGCGATCAGCAGGATCAGCACGACGAACAACGTGGTTTCGCGGCTCTTCGCGATGCTCGCGACGAGACCGCCCGACGAAGCGGCCGAACGTTTCGGCAGCGCTTGCTGGACCGGCGCGGGATGGGTCGAATGGCGCATCATGCTGCACGTCCCAAGGGTGAGAGTCCCTGACCGAGCGCGGCGCCCATGATCCGCTCCTCGTTCGCGTCGGCGCGCGCGATCTCCGCGCTGATGCGGCCTTCGTGCATCACGAGCACGCGATCGGCCATGCCGAGCACCTCGGGCAACTCGCTCGAAATCATCAGCACGGCCATGCCGTCGCGTACGAGTTCGGCCAGCGCGCTGTAGACCTCGGCTTTTGCGCCGACGTCGATGCCGCGTGTCGGTTCGTCGATGATCAGCACTTTCGGGCCGGTCGCGAGCCATTTGCCGAGCACGACCTTCTGCTGGTTGCCGCCCGACAGCGTGCCGACCGGCGCATTCGGGTCGCCGGCTTTCAGGCGCAGCCGCGTGCCCCACTTGTTCGCGAGCTGCGTTTCGCTGCGCGTCGAAATGAGACCATGCCGCACGAGCCGGCCGAGCACCGTCATCGAAGCATTGCGCGCGATGCTCAGTTCCAGCGCCAAGCCTTGCTGGCGACGATCCTCCGGCACCAGCGCGAGCCCGGCACGCACCGCGGCCGCGGGCTTGCCGGCGTCGAGCCGCTTGCCGGACAGCCACACTTCGCCAGCATCGAGCGGATCGATACCGAAGATCGCGCGCGCGACCTCGCTGCGCCCCGCGCCGACCAGACCCGCGAGCGCGACGATCTCGCCCGCACGCACGTCGAACGAGACGTCCTTGAACACGCCGATGCGCGTCAAGCCGCGCACCGACAGACGCACTTCACCAGGCGTGCAATCGGCCTTCGGATAGAACGTTTCCAGATCGCGGCCGACCATCTTTGCGACGATCGCGTCGGTGCTCAGATCGGCGGTCAGTGCGTCGAACACTTTCGCGCCGTCGCGCATGATCGTTACGCGCTGCGTCAGCGCGAACACTTCGTCGAGCCGGTGCGTGATGAACAGAATCGCGACGTCCCGTTCGCGCAGCTTGCGCACGATCGCGAAGAGCCGCTCGACTTCAGGCAGCGACAGCGCGGCCGTCGGCTCGTCCATGATCAGCACGCTCGCGTTCAGCGACAACGCCTTGGCGATTTCGATCACCTGCTGATCCGCGATCGACAGACCCCGCACCAGTTGATCCGCGCGCAGCTCGACGCCGAGCGACGCGAGCAGTCCGTCCACTTCGCGATGCATCGCGTCGTACTGGATGCGGCCGAAGCGATCGACCGGCTGCCGGCCCATGAAGATGTTCTCCGCGATCGACAGATCGAAGAACAACGTCGGCTCCTGATAGATGACCGCGAGTCCGGCGTCACGGGCTTCGGCGGGCGTCGCGAAGCGGCGCGGCTCGCCGTTCACCAGCAATTCGCCGGCATCGGGCTGATGCACGCCGGCGAGAATTTTCACGACTGTCGATTTGCCCGCGCCGTTCTCGCCGAGCAGCGCATGCACCTCGCCGGGCCACAGCACGAGGTCGCCGTCGGACAGCGCGCGCACCCGGCCGAAGGATTTGCTCGCGTGCCGCAATTCGAGTCGCGGCACCGCGGATGGGGATGGCTGCACTGCGTGTCTCCTTTTTTTTCGGCTGTGTTCTGCTCGACGCGGCGGCGCGTCAAATCCGGTAATACCGTTCCGCGTTACGCCGAAACAGCGCATCTTTCTCAGCCTCGCTCGCATCAGCCACGATCGACGCATACGCGTGCCACAAATCCGTATACGAACCGAACAGCCGGTCGACCGGAAAGTTCGACGCGAACATCGCGCGTTCCACGCCGAACGTATCGATCGTTTCGAGCACATACGGGCGCAGGCTTTCGACGGTCCAGTGATGATCGAACATCGCGAGTCCGCTGATCTTCACCGCGATGTTCGGACAGGCCGCCAGCAAGCGCATGCCATCGCGCCACGCGCGATAACCGGCCACGCTATTGCGATCGACGAACATGCCCGCATGATTGACGATCAACAGCGTGTCCGCATGCGCACGCGCGAGCGCGGCCGCCTCTTCCATCTGCGACGGATAGATTTGCAGGTCGAACGACAGATCGAACCGGCGCAGCAATGCGAAATGCTCGCGCCACTGCGGCTCGCGCATATAGTGACGGCCGACGTAATCGAACAGCTTGTTGTCGTGCACGTTGAGAATCTGCCGGATGCCGCGCGTATTCGCGAACGACGCATGCGCTTCGAGCAACGCCGGTGCGTTCTGCGCGGACAGATCGACAGCGGCGACGATCGCATTCGGCATGCCGCGCGACGCGTCGCGATCCGCGATCGACTGCAACCAGCGCGTTTCTTCGACGGGATCGGCCGGATCGTGATTCGCTTCGACGTGCACGAGCTTCAGCACGTCGATGTCGCCCGCTTCACCGAGCAGATGCTCGAGCAGATAGTCATGCTTAAGCTCCCGCGCATCGCCGACGAACGACACGCCCGGGTTCTCCAGCCACGGATAGCAATGCGCTTTCAGATCCCACAGATGGATATGCGAATCGACAACCTGCATGCGGCACCTCAATGACTGAGATGAAAGACCGGTTCGAGCGTCTGCGACAGCGGCGTGTGATCGGGCGCGGTCTGCATGATGTCGGCCATGTAATCCCACCATTTGCGCATCACGTCGAGTTGCGGCAGCTGATCCATCGTGTGATCGCTGGTGCGCGAAAGCACCGCGAAAAGGTGATGCGTGTCGGGGTCGAAGAAAATGCGGTAGTCGCGCACGCCGGCGTTGTGCAATGCGTCAACGAGCTCGGGCCAGATCTCCGTATGACGCCGTTCGTATTCTTCGCGCATGCCGGGGTTCAGCACCATCCGGAAAGCGATCGTCTCCATTGCGGCCTGTCTCCTGTCGACTTCTTCGAACGACTATAATTCCTGCATCGATAGCCTCTCAATCCGTTGTTGGGATTGGGCGATCCATAAACCGAATCGCACGGGCACCTCTACTGGCACCATGAGCCAACATTCAGCCGCCGTCGCACTGGTCAATCGTCTCAAGTTCAAGCATCTCGCCCTGCTCGTCGCGCTCGACAACACCCGCAACCTGCATCAGGCCGCCGAGGCCGTCAACGTCGCGCAACCGAGCGCGAGCCGCATGCTCGGCGATATCGAGGAAGCGTTCGGCTTTCTGCTGTTCGAGCGCAACGCCCGCGGCATGACGCCAACGCCGCTCGGCGTCGTCACGCTCGCTTACGCGCGCCGCGCGCTTGCCGAACTCACACGCTTCGCCGAAGATCTCGACGTCAAACGCCGCGGCGGTCACGGGCAATTGACCGTCGGCGCGATCATGGGCGCCGCGCCCGATCTGCTGGCGATGTCGGTCGCCGTGCTGAAGACCGAAAGCCCGCTGCTCAACGTGCGCATCCTCGGAGAAACGAGCGACCAGGTCGTGCAATTGCTGCATCGCCGCGAGGTCGATCTCGCGCTGGGGCGCCTGACTAATCCTTTGCAGCACAACGACTTCAGTTTCGAGCCGCTCGCGCGCGAAACGCTGCTGCTCGTCGTGCGCGCCGTGCATCCGCTCGCGCGGAGCACGCGCATCACATTGCGCGAACTGGTTGCGTGGCCGTGGGTGGCGCAGCCGATCACGAGTCCGGCGCGCGTGCTGTTCGAGGAAGAACTCGCGCGCGCGGGGCTCGCCACGCCAGTCAATCTGACCGAATGCGCGTCGATCTTCGCGACGCTGCAATTGCTCGAAAACTACGATGCGGTCGCGATGCTGCCGGAATCGGTCGTGCGCGATCATGTGCGCGGCGGGCTGCTCGTCGCGCTGCCGCTGGAAATTGGCAAGAGCCTCGCGGGTTTCGGCATTCTGACGCGCAAGGAAGAGCCGCTCGCCGAGCCGGCGCTGCGCTTGATCGATCTGCTGCGCGGCTTCTCGCGCAACCTCGCGCGCGACAATCCCGCCATCGCACCCGGCACGCTGACTGCGCCCGCCACGGTCAATTGACGCCCGCATCGCGCGTCGCTTATTGCAGGTTCACGAACAGGCCGCCGTCGACGAGCAGCGCAGCGCCCGTCACATAGCGCGCGCGGTCCGACGCGAGAAACACGACGCAATCGGCGACGTCGTCGGGATGCCCGAGGCGACCGAGCGGAATGCGCTTCTCGAAGTAGGCCTTCTTTGCTTCGTCGGCGAGATCTTCGGCGTTCAGATCGGTCGCGATCGTGCCCGGCATCACCGAGTTGCAGCGGATGCCGTACGGCCCCAACGCAATCGCGCACGACTGCATCAGCGAGTGCACGCCGGCCTTGGTCGGTGTGTAATGCGTCTGCATGCCACCGCCCACCAACGCGCTGATCGAGCTCGTCGCGACGATCGCGCCACCGGTGCCCTGCTTTTTCATCTGCTGCGCGGCCGCTTGCGTGACGAAGAACGCGCCGTTCAGATTGACCGCGACCGTCGATTCGAGCATATCGGCCGGCATGTCGAGAAACGCGTGGAACGGACAGATACCGGCATTGCTCGCGAGCACGTCGACCTTGCCGAACGCGTCGACCGTACGGCGCACCAGCTCCTGACCGGTATCGCGCGCCGCGACGTTGCCTTCCACCGCGATCACGCGCCGCCCCAAAGCCTCGATTTCGCCGACCACTTCCTCGACCGCCGAGCGGCGGCCATACGATGCGTCGTTGTCACCCCAGTAGTTGATCGCCACGTCCGCGCCTTCGCGGGCGCAGGCCACCGCGATTGCGCGTCCGATGCCGCGCGAGCCGCCGGTGACGATCACGACTTTATCCTTGAGCAGCACCTTAGTCTCCTTTGCCAGGGTTCGCCGTTCGGCCTACGTTCAAAGCATTCAACTCGTTCAATGCTGATAAGGCCGCTCCAGCGCGCATTCGGGATTGAGCCGCACGCCAAAGCCCGGCGTATCGGGCACCTTCATGCGCCCGTTCACCGGCACCGGCTCGTCGAGCAGCAGCGGGTTGAACATCGGCACGACTTCGTCGGCCTTCGGCGCCATCATCAGAAACTCGGAGAACGGCGAGTTATGGCGCGTGACGACGAAGTGATAGCTGTACACCGACGAACCGTGCGGCACCACCATCACGTTGTGCGCATCGGCGAGCGCAGAAATCTTGATTAGCTCAGTGATGCCGCCGCACCAGCCGACGTCGGGCTGGATCAGATCGCAGCACTGCATCTCCAGCAGCATCCGGAAACCCCAGCGCGTCGCCTCGTGCTCGCCGGTCGACACCATCATGCCGCGTGGCACGTTGCGGCGCAGTTCGGCGTAACCCCAGTAATCGTCGGGAGGAAGACATTCCTCGAGCCATTTGAGGCCGTATTCGTGCGCGCGTTGCGCGAGCCGCGTCGCGTAGCGCACGTCGAGGCTCATCCAGCAGTCGTACATCAGCCAGAAGTCGTCGCCGACGCGCGAACGCATGTCGGCGAGCTTCTCGAGGTTCTGCCTGAGTCCGTCTTCGCCTTCCGCGGGACCGTGCTGCAACGGCAGCTTGCCGCCGATGAAGCCCATCTCCTTCGCGAGATCGGGCCGCGCGCCGGTCGCATAGAACACCAGCTCGTCGCGCACCGGGCCGCCCAATAGTTGATACACGGGCTCCTTGCGAACCTTCGCGAGCAGATCCCACAGCGCGAGATCGACGCCGGAAATCGTATTGAGCACGACGCCCTTGCGCCCGTAGTACAACGTCGCGAAGTACATCTGATCCCACATCTTCTCGATGTCGGTGACGAGCTGCCCTTCGAGAAAACGCGCGAGATGCTTCTCGACGATGAACGCGCCGATCTCGCCGCCGGTCGTCACCGCGAAGCCCACGGTGCCGTCGCTCGCCTCGATCTCGACGACTAACGTGCCGAGTACGTTGATGCCGAATGACTGGCGGCTCTGACGGTACTCGGGATAACGCGCCATCGGCGTCGCGATGTGATCGTCGATCCAGTGCCCGCCGGCCTGGTCGTGATAGTCCGCGCCGCCGCCGCGAACGATGAAGGCACGCACGTGCCGGATGGTAGGCATGGCCATGAAAGGGCTCCGTGAGAGAGGCGTCGAAGCGGCTCGACAACGCGCGTTCGACGCGTGTGCAATGCTCGAGCAGCGCGATTAATAAGTGGCGCGGCCGCCGGACAGATCGAACACCGAGCCGGTGCTGAACGCGCAGTCTTCGGAAGACAGCCACAGGATGAGCGACGCCGCTTCTTCCGGAAGCAGGAAACGGTTCATCGGAATCTTCGACAGCATGTAGTCGATGTGCTGCTGCGACATCGAATCGAAGATCTCGGTCTTGGCCGCGGCCGGCGTGACCGCATTGACGAGGATGTTTTTGGTCGCGAGTTCCTTGCCGAGCGACTTGGTGAGCCCGATCAAGCCCGCTTTCGACGCGCTGTAGTGCGAAGCATTCGGATTGCCCTCCTTGCCCGCCACCGACGCGATATTGACGATGCGGCCATAGCCCTGCTTCAGCATCTGCGGCACGACCGCGCGGCAGGTCAGGTACGGGCCGATCAGATTCACGTCGATCACGCGGCGCCACAGGTCCGGCTCGAGCTCCCACGTCGTGCCGTTGCCGCCGGTGATGCCCGCGCAGTTGATCAGCACGTCGATCGAGCGGTGCTCGGCGACCGTTTGCGCGGTGGCTTGCTGGACCGCGGCTTCGTCGGTCAACTCGACCGTGACGGCGCTGACCTTGCCGAGTTCGCTCAGCTCGCGCTGGCTGCGCGCGAGCCGTTCGCTATCGACGTCCCACAACGCCACCGACGCGCCCGACTGCAACGCCCGCTGCGCGACCGCGTAGCCGATGCCGCGCGCGCCGCCGGTGATGACGACAGCGCGCCCCTCCAGATCGATCCGATTCATTGCTGTGCTCCTGTGGGCCGCCGTGCGGCGCGCCGTCGAGTTGTTGTATATCGCTGAAGTCAATATACGGGCGGTGCGATGCACCAACAATTCGACTATCGGAGGGGGCGATAGCAAAAGTGAATCGGCAGCGGGATCGAGCGCAAATGGGAAGCGAAGATGCTAGTCATCGGCAGCAACGAAAAGCATCGACACATACAGAATGGTCGACACGACGATGATGCCGACACCGATCAGCACCCTGGTCCGGTCGAAGTTGATGCCGCCGATGATCGCTATGCCGATCCCGAACACCGACGACAACGTGCCGAGCGCCGCGAGGCCCACGTGGATCTTGCTGCGGACGAGCCTTTTGCGCTCCGATTCCGCAGTGGTTTCCGTTTCGCTCTGTTCCATTCCCCGCTCCTTCGCGCGCGACGCGATGACCCTGCTGAAACCTGTGCCGCGATGGCCGGCGGGCGACAACGAAGCCCCGGTTGCGGTTCGACGCCGCGCGCCTCGATACGCTTCAGCGTAGTTTATTTAAGCCTTCCCGAGCGCCGTTATTTGACGTCCGAGCCATTGCGCGACACCGACGTCGCGATAGCCGACACGAACACCGCGCGCACCGAATCGCCGACCTTCAGTTTATCGAGCGGAATGTCCGGCGCCACGTCGAGCGTTTCGGTGCGCGACGGCCCGCGCAGCGTGATCATGCGCTGCTTGCGATCGATCTTGCGCACCGTCGCCACGACTTCGACGCGCCGCGCCGATGCAACCACACCGTTGGCCGCGGGCTGCGTGACTTCGGTATCGATGCGCTGGCGAATTCCGCTCGGCGCGAGTTTGTCGACGCCGACCAGTAGCGCCTTTTTGTACGCAATCGTCACCATGTCGCCGATATGCAGCTTGCTGACGTCGGCGGCTTGCGGATTCACGTCGAAGGTTTCGTCGCCGCCGTGGGGGCCGCGCAGCGTCACGCTGTTCGTCGCGGGATCGATCGCGACGACGCGCGCCTGAACGTGCAGCAGCGCGGCGGCGCCGATTGCCCGCTGTTCCGGCGCGGACGCCGCGTCGTCCTGCGCGAACGCCGAACCCGCCGCCGCAACCAAAACCGCTAACGCAACTGTGATCGCCTTCGCCCGCATGAGCCCGGAGCCCGTTGTATTGGAAGCCATGAAATGCTCCTTTTGATTGCGTCGTTGTTACGGCAAATGGTTTGTCGCAGATCGCGTACTATGCGCAGCAGCGGCAACTGCGGTCGCTTCGAATAAAAAGGAAAACGGACTATTAATCGCTTTTATCAGACGGGGTATGCACTTTTGAAACCAATAACGGTTCCGTTTCTGATGCGCCGATTTGTCTCGCAGAGCTTGATCGTGAAAAGCGCGTGGTAGCGTGTGAGCGCGCGCAAGGAGCGGCGCGGCTTTGCGCATGCGTTCGTGGAGCGTCAGCAGAGGGGTTGAGAGCTAGCCATAACATGTGCCTCGCAAGGAGATGGACTACCGGGTGACCCAAGTTAAGCGGGTCCGGAAATTGCCCTACGTTATGACTATTTCAAACTGTCTCGGAGATGCTAGCAAACGGGTAAAGGAATGGCAAGACAAGGATCGCGCATCGCAATTCCGGATTAATCGGGCTTGCTGCGTCAAATCTTTTATGACGAGTGGCGATTCATTTGCCATAAAAATATGATGGTCGTTGTTTCGACTGTGGACGAATTGGCAATCGGCGAACGACTCAGCATAAACCCCTAATGGATGACACTGACGGTATTGCGCATCACTTCGCGACGAATACAAAAAATTGTCGTCAATCATTGGAATACTGCGCACACGGACGTTTGATCGAGCGAATTTTGCCGTCGAGGTCACAGTCATGTGGCATCGCAGGCACAGCGTTTGCTAAAGCTGGCGTCGGCGTTTAACGCACAAACATTGGAATATCGAAAGGACACCACACATGGTCACGACTCGCCCCTGCACCGCCGCCTGCGTCATCGATGGCCGTCTCGTCACGCTCACTTTTTATCCGGACAGCGGCGTATTGCGTATTGCCGATCCGACCGGCGTCTGTCTACGGGAAACGCGCTGGCATGGGTCATGGCGCGCTCTGCTGGAAGTGTTCCGCGGTTACTACGATCCGGCGGAAAACCGCGACACGGCACGCGGCGTCGACGATATCGTCGCGCGCCTCGGCGAGCGCAGCGCTGACGTTCCGCGGGAATTGGCTTTCTCGTGAAATGGCATGCGCTTGCGGTGAAGCGCATGCACTGCGGCGGCGCGCGGCGCCCCACTGCGGGCGCGTTCATCCGGCGCGCCCCGCCGCCGCTCGCAGACCGGTCATTGACCGAAATAGGTTTTGCACTCAGTGCTGAACGAGCAGGACTGGCTGCGCCGGCCACCCGCCTGCGACTCGCCCGCCGCAACACCGCCATACGACGCGTTGCGCACGCCCTGCTCGCGCGGGTCCCAGCTCCGACCGTAGGACATGTCGGTTGTCGCCTGCGCCGATTCGTTCGCATTGAACTGCATCATCGCGCGACCTGACATTCCAGGGTCCGCCTGGCCGCTCAGTTCCTCCGCGGTGGCTGTTCTCGGTACCAGAAACAGGACGGCGGTCGCGGCAATCATCAATATACGTGCTCTCATTTCCGGACTCCTCGATCCGGCGCAGCAGGGTTCGTCCTCCACAAGAATTGATCCGCGAACAGCCAGCCTGCCCAATGGGGCCGAGGAACGGGTCGATGCCAATGCGCTACTGCTGCGACGGGTCACCGAACTAAACAAATGAAGAATTACCGCGCTGGCAACCGATGCTCGACGCGTTCCCGGAGCGTCGGCGGAATCGGTACGCATAAGGCGGTTGTAAGTCTGCGTTGCGCAGCTTTTCGTCTTTCTTTTATAGGTCGCGCCCCCCGGAATTCAATCCAGGAGCTTCCAGCAGAGCGACCGATTGTCCGCACCGTTCGATAAACCGCATTCACTGACAAATTCAATGTGAACTAAGCGTGCTTTGCTCGCGCATTGCGTTATGATGTTGCTACAAAGCACAAAAGCGAACCCGCACATCGACGAAAGTCCGGTGAAAGACGGACAGCGTGGAATGACTCCATCCATTCGCAATCACTACATCGAGACTCAGAGTTTTTCATAGCGAACGTCAGGCTTACCGGACTCGTTCGCCGCACTGCGACATGCTGAAATATTTGCTGATCGAGACTCTCAGTTCGAGGGTCGGTTGTTCCAGCGGCCGTCTTTGTCCGAGGCCGTATTGCAATTCGGGAGCAACGTTTTTTAACCCGGCACATGGCATTTCCGTCAATTGACAACCCCACCGCGAGGCGGCCCCATTCGGTCGGGCTCGACGCTTCGCAGCTTTTTCCCCGCAATCTGTCTTCGACAGTACGCTGCACGTTTTAGAAGGACAAATATCCTATGGACGAAAGGAAGCGAGATAGCATGATTGCGTATCTCCGCCATCGCATGGAAGAGTTTGGTATCAGGCCAGAAGACCTCGCCGCGGCGCTGGCAACCGAGTCATTGGCCAAAAAAGCTGAGCGCTATCGCAATGCGACCGGAGACAGCTGGGATGGCAATGGCGAAATGCCGCAATGGTTGAAGCAAGCCATTAGTGCCGGCCAGAGCATTGAGCATTTCGAATTGGCCGCAAAGCCGGCGCCCGCACCCCAACCGAAAACCCAACCGAAAAAGCAGGTGGACTGGTCGAATGACCCGTTCGCCGGCACGCGGCTCGCGCGCCCGAATAACCGCTAGGTGCAGGCCGCCGCGCTCGAAGGCGCAGACACCATGGCTGCGGATTCGAACCGAACCGCCGTGCCACGCACCGGTTTTGCGCCACCGCCTGGCATATTCACGGTATTCGCGGCATTCACCGCATTCCCCGCATTGATGGCATTCGCCGGATCGGCGATATTCGCGTGATTCGCGTGATTCGACGCAGACTGCGCATATTGCGGCAACTCGATAAACGCGCTGACCTGCCGCACGATCTGCCAGAAGGTCTTGTCGAAGAGACGGGCCTGCTCGTCAGCGGACCCGTGGCCGCCCGCGAGCGGATCGGCAATGGTCCAGTAGACGAACGCCGGCGCGCCGGGAAATACCGGCGCATGCAGTCCGCCGACGAATTCGTCGAGCGCGATCACGATATCCATGCGCGGCGCCCATTCACCGGTGAATTCCAGCCAGCTTTTGGGGCTCAGCACCGCGCGCCCCGAAATGCCGGGCTGCAATTGCGCGACCGCGAGTGGATGAAGGCGCGCGGCCGGTTCAGGGCCCGCGCTGAACGCCTCGAACCGGTGCCCCGCCAGTTCGCGAAGTAAAGCTTCTGCAATGATGCTGCGGATCGAATTATCGCGGCAGAGAAACAACACCTTATATTTTCTGGACACGCTTACCCCGTACCGATGTTTTCTTATTTAGCCTCTGGGCGGAATTGTGCCGCTCCAGTCTTGCGCCCCCATGACACTACGGCGTCTTTTTTATGTGCGCCACGGGATTCGCGCCAGCTATCTCGAGTCCGGGGCACAGAGCACAACTTTGCGAACGATGGGCAGTGTACAGTGTCCTGCCCCCAGTTTCAGCACCCTTTTCAATATTTGCCAGATCGAGCGATGCTGCCGCCGTACCGGCGATTCGGCGCGCTCAGCTTGTCCGGCCGCAGTCGCCAGCGCGCGGACCGGGGCGTAGGGGTATACGCGGCAGGCGTCGCCTCGAATGAGATTGCCGCGGGCGACCCGGGTCGTCGCGACACGTCAGAATTTCAGGCTGTTGAGGAACTGGAACCACAGATTGCCAAGCGCGCCGGCCGGATGGATGTCGCTCGCGGTCTCGTCGCGCTTCGCGTGATTCGCGCGTTTGACATGCGGCGTGTCGTGAGAAGCGGTTTCTGAAGCCGTGCCGGTATCGTGCGCGGTTTTCGCCAGTTCGGGCTCGGCCGCCTCGGCTTGCGCCGCTTCCGCGCCCTTCGCCGCCTTCCCTGCGCGTTGGGCATTTTGCGAGGCATCCGCCTCGTCACGGCGCGCGGCCTGCAACGCCGCGACGCTGTCGGCGATCTGCGCGGCGCGCTGGGGTTCGCATTGCCGTCCGAGCAGCACGCCGAACAGCACGTCGCGATTGTGGCCCTGGTCGGCAAAGCGGATCGCGATCGACACCATCTCCGCGTACGCGGCTTCGTCGGCTGCGCGCGCCGCCGCCTCACGCTTCGCCTGCGCGCGTTGCCGACGCGTGTGCTGCGCCTCCCACTCGCGCATCTGCTCAGCGTAGACAGTGTCGTAGACCTTGCGCTGCTCGGCATCGGACAGGATCGCGTACGCGTCCTTGATTTCCTGGAACGCCGCGCGCGCCACGTCCTCGGCACCGTGATTACGATCCGGATGCCACTTCATCGCGGCCTTCCGGTAAGCCCGCTTGATTTCGTCGTCGGTGGCGTGCGCGGGCACGCCGAGCGTGTCATACAGGGTTGCCATGCTGGGCTCGATCTCGCGGAAAATCACTGCGGGCATCGTAGCATGCAAAAAGCGGCGTCATCGTGAAGCGGCTACCACGCACGCGCATGCAATCGGCATTGCCGCAATGGTACATCGTCCGCCAGCGACCCACGAAAAAAAGGCCCCACCACTTGCGTAGCGAGGCCGAGTCCCATATCTAAGGAGACTTATGGAGGAGACGAGTCCATCTTAGGGTCTTGCCCGCACGCGCCCAACCAACGATTCGCCATATGCTTATCGGCCGCGTGCTCACGTGCATTGCAGAGCGACCCGGCGAGCTGTGGCCGCATGGTTATATCGTTAGAACAAAAAGTCGCTTAGCCGCGCAGCGCTCGCTCATTAAGATGACACTTCAAAGTCCGGTTCGCTCCGGCCGGTCCGTTCACGGCCGTGCACGTGCGTTGCTGACGCTGCATGAGTCCCGCATCGACCGCGCCGTCAACCGCAGCGTGAATCGCAATCGAAGGAGCATTTCGTTGAGCAGATCCGATCATTCCCGCCCGCCGCTCATCGTCGGTATTGGCGGTACGACGCGCGCGGCCTCGTCGACCGAGCGCGCGCTGGCCTTCGCGTTGCGCGGCGCCGAAGCCGCCGGCGCGCAAACCCGCCTGTTCGGCGGCAGTTTCCTGCATAGCCTGCCGCACTACGCGCCGGAACAGCCGGCCCGCACCGACGAACAGCTCGAGCTGATCGACGCTGTGCGTCGCGCGGACGCGGTGATCATTGCGACACCCGGCTATCACGGCGGCGTATCCGGGCTCGTGAAAAACGCGCTCGACACGCTCGAGGAATTGCGCGCCGACGAGCGCCCGTATCTGGATGGCCGCGCGGTGGGCTGCATCGTCACCGCCTACGGCTGGCAGGCGGCGGGCTCCGTGCTGACGTCGCTGCGCTCGATCGTGCATGCGCTGCGTGGCTGGCCTACGCCGTTCGGTGCCGGCATCAATACGCTGGAGACGCGCTTCGATAGCGTCGACAGCTGCTCCGATCCGAAAGTGATCGAGCAACTCGCGACCGTCGGCCAGCAAGCCGCACAGTTCGCGCTCGCGTTCAATGCACAGCGTGCGCACGGCGCACCCACCGCGTCCAGCCATTCGGCCGCGAGCCGGGCATCCGCACAAGGCACCACCACCCCGATCCCCGCGGACAGCCGTTCCGCGCGCGTCCTGCACGCGGTCTGAAATACTCTCCCGGGCACCGTGACGCCGCCGCCATCGCGCACGGCGCCACGCTTTGCGCCGAGCGACCGTGCGGCACATAACAGACATCGCGACCCCGCGCGAATAGAGTCACCGAACACAGCGACTTTGATCCGATCCGGGCTTCTGATTTCCACTCCCGCCCCGCGCTGATTTGCTTCCGACGAAAGATTGGTTCACCCGCTGCGCAGCGCGCCCTACGCTTGACCCTGCCCGCCGCTTCACACACCTTCGGCAACGACAGGGCCGCGCCGCACGCATTGGTATTCCGCACGACACGCGCGGACACACAGACAAGTCAAGATCATGAACTCACACATCCGCTACAAGGGCTACGAGGTCGAAGCGGCAACGCAACTGCTCCCCAACGGATTATTCGCCGCCAATCTGACGATCGAGCAGCGCGACGAGAATACGCGCAAAGCTTATTCGTTCGACGCGCTCGACTACTTCTTCGACGAAGAGCATGCGCTCGCCTATGCGTCCGACTGGGGGCGCATGTGGATCGACAATCACCGGTAAAGCGCATCGATATCGATGGCAGCGAGCGCGACTCGCGTTGTGCATCGCCCGGCATCGGCTTTCAGGCGGATGTGCCAGAATAGCTGAACCCTTGCGTTCGCTGTCTGCCCGCGTGACCTGTCCGCTTCTTCGACGGATGCAGTCGAACCTCGCGCCGCCCGCGACGCATCCATCGATACGGAGACGCCCGTAATGACATGGACCGTCGATGCACAACTCGCGCTCAGCGCGGCACAAGCGGTCGAGGCGCTGCAATCCGGCCGGCTCAAAGCCGCCGACTACGTCGCCACCCTGCTCGCGCGCGCCGCCGCGCTCACTCAGCTGAACGCGCTCACCACGCTCGACTTCCACGGCGCGCTCGCCGCCGCGCAGCGCATCGACGCATTGACGCCGGCGGAGCGGGCGCGATTGCCGCTTTGCGGCCTCGCCATAGTCGTCAAGGACAACATCAACACCGCGGGCCTGCCGACGACGGCCGGCACGCCGGCGCTCGCCGGCTTCGTGCCGAACACCAACGCGCCATCGGTGCAACGCCTCGTCGACGCGGGTGCGATCGTGCTCGGCAAGGCCAATATGCACGAGCTCGCGTTCGGCATCACGAGCACCAACCTGTCTGCGCACGCGGGGCCGGTGCGCAACCCGTACGATCCGTCGCTGATGCCGGGCGGCTCGTCTGGCGGCACCGCGGTGGCGATCGCCGCGCGCATCGCGCCCGCCGGACTCGGCACCGACACGGGCGGCTCGACCCGCATCCCGGCCGCGCTGACCGGCACCGCGGGCTTTCGTCCTTCGGTCGGCAACGGCGGCGCAGAGCGGCGCTATCACGACCCGAATGCGGTCGTGCCGATCAGCCATACGCGCGACACCGTAGGCCCGATGGCACGCAGCGTCGCTGATCTGGCGCTGCTCGACGGCGTGATCACCGGCGACGGCGGGTTGCCTGCGATTGCGCTCGAAGGCTTGCGCATCGGCTTGCCCGCGCCGCTGTGGGACGCTCTTGAACGACAGGTCGAAGACGTCGCGCGCGCAGCGCTGCAAAAGCTCGAAGCCGCGGGTGTCACATTCGTGCCGGTCGCGATGACCGAGTTGGAGCATCTGAACGGCATGGTCGGCGGTCCGCTCGCTATTCACGAAGCGCGCGACGACGTGCTCGCGTGGCTCGTCGCGAATCAGGCGCCGGTACAGACCGTCGCCGATCTGGCCGTGCGCATCGCGAGCCCGGACGTGCGCGCGATCTACGACGACGTGCTCGCCGACGTGCTCGGCTCGCACTATTCGGCGGCCCTCAATTACTGGCGGCCGCGGCTGCAGAACTACGTCGCGGCGACGTTCGCGAATGCCGGTCTCGATGCGTTGCTGTTTCCGACGACGCGGCTCGTCGCGGTGCCGATCGACGATCTGAACGGTTCGTCGACGGTCACGATCGACGGCGGTCCGCCGATCGATACGATGGAGGCGTTCCTGCGTAATACCGACCCGGCCAGCACATCCGGCATTCCGGGTCTGTCGCTGCCGGCGGGCATCAGCGCGAGCGGGCTGCCGGTTGGCCTCGAACTCGATGGACCGCTCGGCTCGGACAGGCGGCTGCTGGCCATCGGTGTCGCGATCGAACAGGTACTGGGAGCGTTGCCGGCGCCGGTGCTGTGAAGCCCGTGTTTTCACGTCGGCGCCATGTGGTTTGTGCTTTAATGCCTGCGCATTGCAGCCCGCATTCCAACGCTTTCCCCGCCCGAACCCCACCTAAGCGACGATGACGAACCTCGCCACCGCCCTATCATCTCGCGGCCTCGCGCGCCGCATTGTTCATTCGACCGCCGTGCTCGCGGTCGCTCTGGCCGCCAGCGCCTGCGCGCGCCTCACGACGGTCGATTCCGACGCGCTGTGGAAGATCGTCGACATCCGCTGCGTGCCGTCGCAGCAGGCCACCGGCACGCCGGGGCAATGCTCGCTCGTCGATCTCGACAAACGCTATGTCGTCCTGAAGGACATTCTGGGCCGCTCGCAGTTTCTGCTGATGCCGACCGATCGCATCACCGGCATCGAAAGTCCGCTGATCCTCGCGCCCGATGCGAAGGACTACTGGAGCGATGCGTGGGATTCGCGCCATTTCGTGCAGCAAGCGGTCAAACGCGAATTGCCCGACGATCAGCTGGGCCTCGAAATCAACTCCGAATACCGTCGCTCGCAAAACCAGCTGCATATCCACATCGATTGCATGCGGCGCGAAGTCAGCGCCGCGCTCGCCGGTCACGCTCACGACGCGCCCGGCGAATGGCGCTGGGCGACGCTCGATGGCGAGCGCTACAGGATCATGCGCGTGAGCTCGCTGGGCGGCGCAAACGCCCCGTTCAGGATCGTCGCGCGCGACAATCCCGATCCGGCGACGATGGCCACGCAAACCATCCTCGTGACCGGCGCGGGACCGTCCGCGGCTCGGGATGGCTGGCTGATCGTCAACAGCGGTATCGACATCGATGGCGGCAGTGGCACGGCCGAAGGGCTGCTCGATCACGCGTGCCGCGTCGCTGACGATCATTGAACGCTTACCGGATACACGCTATCCACGCCCGCTTTTCCACGATTGAGCAGATGCATTGCTCAATAAAATGGTTCGGGCGCACAGCGTCGCCCCGTACGATCGGTCTGGACCTGCGAATTTCAACCGCGGGTTCGAACACGCATTCGGACCGATTCAACGATGGCGATCTATCTCGACGACACCCAGCGCAACGATATCGACCGTCTGGCCGCAAGCCGGACCTGGCGCACGCAATGGCCGACATGGGCGCTGATCGTCGCGATCTACGGTGGCTGGTTCGGCGTCGCCGCACACGCGCGTCTGCTGGGTCTGCCACTGACGGCCGCGCTGCTGGCCATTTTCGGCGCGTGGTTCATGTCGTTGCAGCACGAGCTGCTGCACGGTCATCCGACGCGCTCGCGATTCGTCAACGCGCTGCTCGGTTTTGCGCCGCTCGCGGTGTGGTTCCCATATCACGTATATCGCGAGTCGCATCTGCGCCATCACGACGATGCGCGCTTGACCGAGCCCGGCAGCGATCCGGAAAGCTATTTCGTTAGCGCAGCGGAGTGGCAACGTGCGGGCATCGCGATGCGTGCGTTGCTGGTTTTCCGCAATACGTTGACGGGTCGCTTGCTGGTCGGGCCGGCGTTTGCGATTGCCGCGACCGGTGCGCAGGCACTCGACAAGATTCGCGACGGCGATTGGCGCGACCTGCCCGCATGGCTCGCGCATCTCGCCGCGCTGGTTGCACTCACTGTGTGGTTGCAGCAGATGTGCGGGATACCGGCGTGGGTGTTTATCGTCGGTGCTGGGTACGGCTCGCTCGCGCTTGCATCGGTGCGTTCGTTTCATGAGCATCGGATTGCGCAGGAGCCCGCGCATCGCACGGTCATCAACGAAGCGGGATGGCTGTGGCGGTTGCTGTTTCTGAACAACAACTATCATCTGGTTCATCATGACTTGCCGCAGGTGCCCTGGTTTGCGCTTCGGGCGGTCTATCAAACGTCCCGCCAGCAGTACATAGAACGCTCTGGAGCCTTTGTGGTTAAGGGTTACAGCGAATGGGTCAGACGCTACGGATTCGCTGCGGTGGCGCATCCGACGGCGATCGGCACGTCCGACTCAGGCCGACGAAATCCGCCTGCTTCCGCCGGTTTTGCGGGTAAATTGCGGGTAAAATTTATGGTAGTTGTCCGCCAAGGAGAACTCCATGAAGCTCACCTTCCCTCTCCTGCAGAACGCCAAACCGCAGAGCAAGCCCTATAAACTTCGTGATCGAGACTCCATGTATTTGCGGGTCTCGGGCTCGAAAGTCTGGAAATTTGACTACCGGTTGGATGGCAAGGACTGCAGTTACACTCTCGGCCGATTCCCCGATCTTTCGATAACGGACGCTCGTCAACGTCGCAGCGCTGCAGCCAAGCTGGTCGCATCTGGCATCCATCCGAAGGCATACGAGAAGCAACTTCAACAGCAGACTGTTGCCCATCAGAAGAACACGCTCTGGCCCGTGTGCGAGGAATGGCTGGAGGACAATCGGGGAAAATGGACCGCCTATTATCACGCTCAAGCCACGCGTTTCCTTGCACGCTACGTGAAAGGTTCACCGCTCGGCACTATGCCGGTCCGCGACATCAAGGTGTCGCACGTGTACGATCTGCTGCAGTCGATTGCAAAACGCAAAGCTCTTGCAGTTGATGAACGCAAGAAAGAAGGCGCGCCACATATCGCCATACGTGTTCGCCAACACCTCGACGCTATATTCAGACGCGCGATCATCAGCGGGCGCGTGGACGCGAACCCCGTTGCGGCACTTAAGGCATCCGATGTGGTGATGCTCCCGCCTACGCGCCACAACCGGGCGCTCGACGCTCATGAACTCAGGCACCTACTGGCTACTTTTTCGGTCACCGGAACTCAGCGCACACACCTAGCGATGCACTTACTGCTACTAACCTCGCTGCGCAGCGCCGAGCTGCGAGGTGCAAGGTGGCGGGAGATAGACTTGCAATCTGCGATATGGGCTATCCCCGAAGAGCGCATGAAGATGGAGCGTCCGCATGTGGTGCCGCTCAGCAGGCAGGCAATTGAGATTTTGGAAAAGATCCGGGAAATTACTCGACCTAAGAGCGCTGACGACTACCTCTTTCCAAACGTCAGAGACGAATCGCGGCCGATGGCAGCTACCACCATTAATGCAGCCCTGGTCCGAGGTGGATTCAATCACGAACGCCTTTTCAGGGCACACGGCGCACGCGGTACGTTCAGCACATGGGCACATGAACAGGGGTTCACGCCGCTCGCGATCGAACGTCAGTTGGCCCACGTCGAAAGAAATCGGGTGAGCCGCGCGTATAACAAGGCCGAGTTTCTTTCGGAGAGACAGAAGATGATGCAGGATTGGGGAGACTATGTGCAGAGTCTGAGCGATTAGTCTTCGGTCTGCGTCCCTCGCCGCACGCACAGTACAAGCAGTCTCGCGGTACCGAGGAAGCAGCGCGATGCGTTTCTGAGTCGAGCTGGCCGATAACCCACTCTATTATCTTTTGCACCTGAATGTCGTTGAATATAAAGGCTTTTTCTGAGGCCCGTCAAGCCGATACCGTCATGTATACCGTCACCGCACGGGTACTGAAAAAATTACCCTCGCCCCGCGCCTGCCGGAGTGTTTCCCACCGGTCCGGCACGTTCAATAGCATGCGTACACGCATCACCAACGCAACTGTTTTGCCGCAGTGTAGCGCCGCGCCCTCCTGCCCTCACCCGAGCGTGCGTCCGACCGGGTCCCGTCGCTCGCCTTTAACTTCCCCCCAACGTTGATCGACCTGCCCTCGTCTGACTCATGACGACCCCATAGCTGACGCTCGCAGTTTCGTCGTCTCGACGTCCGCTAGAGAGCAAGCCGCCCGCCGCACCGACGTCAACGCGGGGGGCTCGGGGGCATGAGCCGGCTGTAATGCCACACTGCCGTTCCGTCTACCTTAAAAACGCAATCCACTTTCACCCGGCGCTCTAGGGTCTCTAGCAGCGCGTGTACTCGCGTTGATAGCTGGGGCTGTTGGGACGTCTACGACTTCACAATAACCCCGCGTAGTCAGGTCAGCCGCAGCCGGTCCTATGGCAGCGGCTTAAGCCGCGGACTTGAGGCGAACCGGCAGCGGCCGCCGCCTGCTCGACTAGCGCTGCCTTCCGCTGTGCGATCCCGTCCATCTTGAAAGTAAACGGCTGGCCGGCGAGCCAGCCGCACAGGGACGGAATCGAATGAGGCATGGTCGGCATTCATCGGTCAGGCTTTCGAGAGATCGAACGCGGCAATGGGCGCTTGGCCATCGAGCACGCGCAGTAGGTTGTCGGTCGCGAGTTCGGCCATCGCACGCCGCGTTTCGTGCGTTGCCGAGCCGATGTGCGGAAGCGGCGTGACTAACGGATGGGTGCGTAGTGGCGAATCCTGCGACAGCGGCTCGACCGCGAACACGTCGAGTCCGGCGGCGCGAAGTTGGCCGCTGTCGAGGGCCGCGAGCAGGGCCTCCTCGCGCACGATCGCACCGCGCGAGCCATTCACGAAGATCGCGCCGGGCTTCATTGCGGCGAACGCTTGCGCGTCCATCAGGCCGCGCGTTTCATTCGAGAGCGGCAGCGTCAGCGCGACGATGTCCGCGCGCGCCAGCACGTCCTGAAAAGATGCGCGCACCGCGTGCCCGTCGAGCATCGCAGGAACCGGCACATCGAAGGGATCGTGAAAGAGCACCGACATGCCGAAGCCGAGCGCCGCCCGCCGGGCCACCGCCTGCCCGATGCGCCCGAAGCCGAGCACGCCGAGTGTCTTGCCGTGCACGTCCCAGCCGAACAGATCTTCGCCGATGTTGCGCGTCCAGCGGCCTTCGCGCACGTGGTTCGACAGCTCGACGAGCCGGCGCGATGTCGCGATGATCAGCGCGAACACCGTGTCGGCGGTCGTCTCGGTCAGCACGCCGGGCGTGTGGCAGAGGGTGATCTCGCGTTGCTTCAGATGCGCGAGATCGTAGTTGTCGACGCCGACCGAAATACTCGAAATCACCTTCAGTCGCGGGGCGCGCGCCAGTTCGTCCGCGCCGACCCTGAAACTCGAACCGATCAGACCATCGGCGCTGCCGAGCGCTTCGCGAAAACGCGCTAGTTCATCGGCGCGTCGCGGGTCGCCGACGGTCACGTCGTGCTTCATGGCGATGCGATCGAGCAGATCGTCCCGCAGCTTTCTGAAGACGACGACGTTCCGGCGTGCGGCGCTGAGCGTACGCATGTTTTCTCCTGTAATTCGTTGGATGGAAGATGACGAAGCAGCGTGCGCCGCTTGCGGGCAGGCGCGAATCAGCGGCGAGCAGGCGCTCCGACGCCTTTGCCCTCGCGCGCCACCTCGGGCGCGGTCTTGCGTGCGCCCCAGCGTTGCGCGAGCACCGCGCACACCATCAGCTGAATCTGGTGGAAGAGCATGAGCGGAAGCACGACCGCGCCGACCGCGTGCGACGCGAAGATCACTTTCGCCATCGGAATGCCGGACGCGAGACTTTTCTTTGAGCCACAAAAGATGATCGTGATCTGGTCGGCGCGCGAAAAGCCGAGGCGCTTGGCCGTGAACGAGGTAATGAACAGCGCCGCCGCGAGCAACACAATATTGACGGCGAGCAGCCCCGCCAGCGTTGCGAGGGACATCGAGTGCCAGATGCCTTCGTTCACCGCCTCGCTGAACGCGACGTAGACGACGAGCAGGATCGAACCCTGATCGACGAACTTGAGCATCGCGCGATGCTTGTCGATCCACTTGCCGATGGCCGGTCGCAACAATTGCCCGGCGATGAACGGCACGAGCAGTTGCAGCGTGATCTTGCCGACGGTGTGCCACGGCGAGTCGGCCGTCGCGCCGTGGTTGCTCACAACGATCCCGACGAGCGCCGGCGTAATGAAAATACCGAGCAGGCTCGACGCGGATGCGCTGCATACAGCGGCCGGCACGTTGCCCTTCGCCATCGAGGTGAACGCAATCGAGGATTGCACCGTCGACGGCAGCGTGCACAGGAACAGGATGCCGGTGTAGAGCGCCGGCGTGACGAGCGGCGTCAGCGCGGGCTTGAGCGCGAGCCCGAGCAGCGGAAAGAGCGCGAACGTGCTGAGCAGCACGACGAGATGCAGCCGCCAGTGCGTCGCACCAGCGATGATCGCCTCACGTGAAAGCTTCGCGCCGTGCAGAAAGAACAGCAGCCCGATGGCGATGTTCGTGATCCAGTTGAATGCGACCGCTGCGCCCCCGCGGCAGGGCAGAAAGCTCGCGACGACGACGGTGCCGACGAGCGCCAGCGTGAAGTTGTCGGGAAGAAGTTTGGGTCGTGCCATCAAAGAGTCTCGTACTTGGACACGCCGGGCGCAGCGCGCGGCGTTTTGTGCGTCAAGTCGGGGCAGATCATGACTTTCGCACGCAAATTGGCAAATTCATTTACTGGATCGATTAATGACCCATGCCGTTCCATCTACCTAGAAGGGCAAGCGACTTTTCACCCGGCGCTCCACGGTGTCTTGCAGCGCGTGTACTCGAGTTGATAGAGCGTAGAACTCGGCGTAGCCGTCCCGACGGCGGGAAGTTCTACCAGTCCGGCATTAAAAATATCCACCGCTGAACGGACGCGGTCAGCGCGGCATCCTTCAATTAACACGATCCATGTCGGCACTTGGGTGCCTTCAGAACGTGCGCGCTTCTCCGCTGTCTCCACCTTACTGACGGCCTCATCGGCTAGGCAAAGGTGGACTCCTGTGATGCCGGCCATGTCGACCAGCGGCGGGAGGACGCGTTGACGCAGACCTCTCACAACTTCCGTATGCACCGTCGAGGGCACGTCGAAACGCACTGTCGTAAGATAGGCGCCCTGTCCGACACCGTCTGTATAGGCGACGTGGCAGATGGAGCGTGCGACGCTCCGAAACGAGGGCACCACCTGCTTGGTCCACGGTGTCGGCGTATTGAGCCGAGAAAGGTAGTCTTGCGCACCAAGCACCTCGACGGTGTCGGCCTCGTAAAGATTGAAGTACTCGGGACCTGCATCCAATGCGATGAAGCGCCGACCGCGCCTGAACCCGGGGATCCCGGCGCGTTCGGGCATGTGTTCCCGGTTGTGCCACTCGTAAAATTCATCTTTCGCTTCCGGCAGCAGGTCATGCCAGATTGCGACAACGCCCGTCCCAGCAAGGCTCATATCTCCTCCGTTTAACAGATCGATTTGTCTCAGAATGCCGATGGATACTCGCCGCGGCCCCATGCCGCGCCGAGAGTGTCCAC
Source organism: Paraburkholderia sp. BR13444 (assembly GCF_040948755.1). Taxonomy (NCBI): domain Bacteria; kingdom Pseudomonadati; phylum Pseudomonadota; class Betaproteobacteria; order Burkholderiales; family Burkholderiaceae; genus Paraburkholderia; species Paraburkholderia sp. BR13444. The sequence continues at coordinate 396,182 of NZ_JBFPKM010000007.1, forward strand.
GTACGGAACAACCTTTTGTGTCTGCGCGCCGAGTCCGCTGCCGCCGAGTGTCATCGTGTCCCCTGCTTTTAGAAAGACTGGCGGTTTCTGACCGAGTCCTACGCCGGGAGGCGTGCCCGTAATGATCAGGTCGCCAGCCATCAAAGGCATGAAGCGGCTGAGATACGCCACGATATGCGCGATGTTGAAGATCATCGTCCCTGTGTTGCCGGTCTGACGACGCGTGCCATTGACGTCGAGCCACAGGTCGAGCGACTGCGGGTCGGGAACTTCATCACGCGTCACGAGCCACGGTCCGAGCGGAGCGAACGAGAAGCCGCTTTTACCCTTGGTCCACTGGCCTTCGCGTTCGAGCTGATAGGCGCGTTCCGAAACATCATTTGCGAGGCAATAACCCGCCACATGGTCCAGCGCGTAGGCTTCGTCGATTTGCCACGCCGGTTTGCCGATCACCACCCCGAGTTCCACCTCCCAATCCAGCTTTTGCGCGTCTGCGGGCAAGACGACCGGATCGTTCGGGCCGCTGATGGAACCCGTATGCTTGTTGAACACGACTGGCTCCTGCGGGATCGGCGTGTCGGTCTCCGCAGCATGATCCGAGTAGTTCAGACCAATGCATACTAGATTACGGACATTGCCAACGCAGGAACCGAGACGCGTCCCGGCTTCAACGACGGGAAGATGGTCTAAATCAAGTTCGCTGAGCTTTGCTAGGGCGCTTGGTGTTACCGTCGTTCCGTCAATGTCGTTCACGATGCCGGTCAGATCGCGGATGGCGCCGCGCGAATCGATGATACCGGGGTGCTCTTGACCAGGCTGGCCGAAACGAACGAGACGCATCTAGTACTCCTATCAAAACAAAAAAGTAATCGGTAGTGTGCCGAGGTCGCCGAAGGCAACACCCAGTTCCCAGCCAACGGACAGTTCCAGCACACCCGCGTAAGACCCGGTGATTACCGCTTGGCCCGCGTAGAGGCCGATTCCGCGAACACGAAGGAAGTTGGCTAGCCACACAATCGGCGTCAGCACGCCGTGATCGGGATGGCGGCCAGCTAACGTGACCGTTCGTTCTCCGGCGCGGCTCAAACTGACGGTGAATTCGATTGGTAAATCGGCCGGTGTCACGCCGTCGGGCAAATTAACGCGGGGGCCAATGATAAGACCGGCATTAAACAGGCCATCCGCCAGTAGTTCAGGGAACGTAAGCAATTCGGGATGAGAATACCGACTGCCCAGCAGTTCGAGCGCGAGATGCGTGTGCCCAAGCGCGTCGAGCACTTCGGCTTCGCTATAGGCTTCGCACCTTGGCGGGAGGTCGCGGTTCAGTAGGCAGGCCAGTTCCGGCTCCGCCCTCACAGCGACACGCGAAGGCCCGCTCATGCGACATACATCCCCTCGATGGATATCAGCGTTGTAGATCGGCGCCGCGATGACTTTGCCCGGCTGCGGAAGCGCACACTTCCATGCGCCAATGCGCCGCCCTGGTTGATGGCTAACCTCTTGCTGGATTGCGAAACCGTCGTCCAAATTCGCAGGCAGCAGCTGGACGGGCAGCCGCTCGACGAGTGCGTTTTTTTGGCGCGCTGTCACAAGAATACGCGCTGCCTGCTCGCGCCGACGGGCGATCGTCTCGGTGACCTGTGTTGCGGCTGTCATCTTCAACCCGCCTCGCTGACATTAGCCCCAAACCTCTGACGCGGGCACACCGCGCCTAGCTTTGAAGCCGCCGCGTCGCATACGACGGTTAGGCGAACCAGTTGCCGGCACTGCGCAGCCGCCGCATCGAGAACCGGCCGCACCCGGCCCGGCAAGCCGAGCCCACGCAAGTACCGCTGACTAAGCACGGAAAGCTTCAAAGTCAGGCGGTATTGCGATGTGTGTTTCTCCTGTTCAGCGCGGCCCTGCTCGCACACATGGGCAAGCACGCGCTGGGTTAGACCGTCCTCCGATTTGAGTCGAGCGCCGATGGCGGACGTTAGCATCCGGCGCGCTTCACGTGCGGGCACTTCGATGACCCGGAGCGGGCGGTGAACAGCTGCCTTGACAACTCTCATAGCGGTTGTAACATGGTTCTTGATGGAACGTGGTTACAACAATAGAGAGTCGATGTAGAAAAGTCAATCCAAGACGGAGACAAGTTATGGATCGAAGCATCGTGACTGAGCCGCATCGCGAGCGCCAGTCGAAAAAAAAGCAGCGGCCAGCGGCTGGATTGGCTCAGCACTTGAGTACTACGATTTCCTCATCTACGCGACCGCAGCATCATTGGTCTTTCCCCAGATTTTCTTCCCCGTTGGGAATCCGACGGTGGCGATCATCGCATCACTGGCAACTTTCGGTGTTGGCTACGTCGCCCGTCCAGTAGGCGCAATGGTGCTTGGCCACGTCGGCGATCGCCACGGGCGGAAGACGGTGTTGATTTTCTGCATGTTCCTAATGGGTATTTCGACGATGGGCGTGGGACTCTTGCCCACGTATCAGCAGGTCGGCATCTGGGCGCCGGTGCTGCTCGTCATTCTCCGGCTCGTGCAAGGATTCGCCGTTGCAGGGGAGCTGTCCGGTGCCAGCTCCATGATTCTCGAACACGCACCGTTCGGTCGGCGCGGCTACTTCACAAGCTTCACCATCCAAGGGTCTCAAGCTGGGCAGCTTCTGGCGTTTGGGGTCTTCCTGCCCCTCGCGCATTTCATGCCGAAAGACCATTTCGCTTCCTGGGGATGGCGCATTCCGTTCCTATTCAGCGTTGTCGTTATCATTGTTGGTTACATCATCCGCCGCCAGGTTCGCGAAACCCCGACTTTCGCTCAGGAGCGGGCTCACGGTCAGGTTCCCGGCTCACCGGTCGCCGAAGTCCTGCGACAGAATTGGGCCGATGTTTTGCGCGTTGTCTGCATGGCGCTCACCGCCGTCGTCGTATTTCTCGCAACGGTGTTCGGCACTACGTACGCAGTACAGCCCGCCTACGGTATCGGCTTTCCTGCCGGAGTCTATCTCTGGATACCGGTTCTCGGTAACGTCTGCTCGGTCATACTGATTCCCTTCGTCGGCAGTCTCTCAGACAAGATTGGCCGCAGGCCGCCAATACTTGTCGGCGCCTTAAGCGCCGGCGTGTTTTCCTTCGGCGTCCTCTACGCGATCAGCATTCACAACCTCTGGCTCTCGCTAATTTTCTCGGGGCTCATGTGGGGCATTGCCTACCAGGGTTTCAACGGAGTGTTCCCCAGCCTGTTCCCAGAACTCTTCCGACCGCGGGTGCGCGTAACGGGAATGGCCATCGGACAGAATATCGGGACGACTTTGTCGGCCGTGATCCCCGCACTTTTCGTCGCTGTCGCGCCCCCTGGGTCCACCAACATCCCCTTGAAGATCGGTTTTCTCACGTTCGGAGTTTGTCTCGTTGCCGCGTTTGCCGCATTCACCACTCGGGAAACTTACCGCATCCGCCTTGAAGATCTCGGCGACCCCAACGCTATTCCTGTACCGAAGGCCGAATATGAACGCCTGCGCAGAGAATCGATGGCCGCGACGAGCAAGAGTGGCCCTGAATCGGGGTTTGTCCACAAAGTCCGGTCTTAAACCGCCGCCGGCCGCCCGCTCCGCGTAACCGCTGCTTGCACAGAACAAGAACTCGACGTCGATGAACACCTGTACGTCAGCGCCGGACGCCGGTTCAAAGGTGCGCAAGTTCATCGCCTCGTCGTACGCCGGGGCTCGTTCATCGATCGGCGCAGCTTGGGTCGCGCGCGCATTACATGCCAATCCATCTCATGAACATAGGATGGCTAACGTTTTGATTACTCAGTGCATTGGCTTATCGCGTGTTGATGGCGCCGTACAGCCCGACAAACTGGCTGACCGGCTATTTCGGCGCCCATCCGGGCGATGTGGACGCGCTGGACACAATCTACCGGGCGAATAACTCGATCGTCTATACGTCGCCGCGGCTCTACGGTGTGACGGTCAGCGGTTAGTACAGGTTCGCAGGCGTGCCTGACAGCGTGTACCGCGGCTCAACGTGGTCGGCTGCGATCCAGTATCAGCAAGGCCCTGTCGGCGCTACCGTTGCCTTCATGCGCATTAACAACTCAACCGTCGGCGGCGGCGTCTACGGCGCGGATTCGACGATGAACACGGCTGGCCAGTCGGGCGTGTCGGCGGTAACGAACGGCTATCAAGGCGCGCAGGCGCAAAATCGCTTCGCGCTCGGCCTCGGCTACGTATTCAACAGCGCGTGGGGATCTCTCGGCGACGTACACAAACGTTCAGTACATCCCCGGAGTGTTGTCCAAGTTCACCGACGAGCAGGTCTTCAATACCGCTGGCACCGTGCTGCACTGGAAGGCCACGACGGCATGGGACTTTGCTGCCGGCTACAGTTACACGTGGGCGAGCAAGGCGAACGGCATCGACAACGCAGCGTCCTACCGCCAGTTCAAGCTGTCCCAGTATTACGCGCTGTCGAAACGTACCGGCTTCTACGCATCGGAAGCCTTCCAACGCGCGAACGGCCGCACGCTCGGTACGCCGACATTCACGGCAGCCGGCGCGGTCAACCGTCAAATCGACGCAACTGCGACGGTAGGCGACGGCTTCCAGTCAACTCCATCGTCATCGCGCAGTATGTTCGCACTAGGCGTAGGGATTGTTCACCGCTTCTAAGCACCGGCGGAAGCTTTTCCTAATCGCGACTTCTACAGTGAGGCCACCAACTGTTGGTCCACCGTGCAACCGCTAGCTGACAATCCCCGGACATTTGCAAGCCCGCACCGTAAGAAAGGCCCGGTGCGGGCTTCTCTTACGGTGCCCGTGTGTCGCCTCGTCCTGACAGGGCTATCTGCTGAGACCTCTGCCGGATGAACTCACCATTTCAAGCCGCCTGGTTGACGTCCCTATCGACGCTCTGTCGCGGCCAGACGGCCCCCAGTTTCGCGGACGCTTCGCGCAGTAACGCATGAAAGGCGTCGTAACGCTCCGGCGGTATGCGGAGGACCGGCCCAGCGATACTTATCGTCCCGACTACCGCCCCGTCAATCAACGAACGCACCGTCACGGCCATCGCGACCACACCTGGCTCCGCCTCCTCCACGACCAGACCATATCCACGTTGCCTCGTCAATTCGAGCTCCGGTATCAAGTGATCAACGCTATTGATCGCCTTAGATGTCCCTGCGCCGTTGGGTCGGCCCAGCCCGCCACGCAATGCGAGGCCGATTGCTTCGTCGTTTGACATTGACGCCAACCACACCTTTCCGACCGATGTGGCGTGCAAGGCGATGGAACTATGCATGGACGGTGAATACATCAGCCCAGGCGCTGCGCCTTGAGACGCAGCGAACCAGGCGAGTGTCCCTTCGTTCACCACTGTTAGCCGCACGAGTTCGTGGCACTGCGCTGCGACTTCATCGAGGATTGGCTGCACCAGGCCCGGCAGTCCAAGTCCGTGCAGGTATCGCTGACCGAGCAAAGACAGCTTCAATGTCAAGCGGTACTGCGAAGTCTGCTCATCTTGCTCAGCCCAACCTTGCTCGCAAAGCTGCGCAAGCACTCGATGGGCGGGCCCTTTCTCGAGCTCGAGTTCAGCGGCGATATCGGACATGCGCATCCAGCGCGCCTCACGTGCGAGCAACTCGATCGCTTGAAGCGATCGGTCAACTGCTCCCTTGACAACTCTCATAATGTGCGTAATATGGTTCTTACTGGAACGATGTTACAATTATAAAGAATGGCATCGAAAAGTCAAATCTACGACGGAGACAAGTATGAACGTTAGCACCCCGGTTGAGGCTGATCGTCAGCGCCAGTCAAGGATAGCCGCAGCTAGCGGCTGGATTGGCTCAGCGCTCGAGTACTACGACTTCTTTATTTACGCGACCGCAGCGTCGTTGCTTTTCCCGCAGATCTTCTTCCCCTCGGGCAACCCGACGGTTGCCATCATCGCATCACTGGCGACCTTCGGGGTCGGCTACGTCGCCCGACCCGTAGGCGCGATGGTGCTCGGCCACGTCGGCGACCGACACGGTCGAAAGACGGTGCTGATCTTCTGCATGTTCTTAATGGGTATTTCAACGATGGGCGTGGGACTCTTGCCCACGTATCAGCAGGTCGGCATCTGGGCCCCTGCGATGCTCGTCGTTCTCCGACTCATTCAGGGGTTTGCCGTCGCGGGAGAGGTTTCCGGCGCCAGTTCCATGATCCTTGAGCATGCACCGTTCGGCCGGCGTGGCTATTTTGCGAGCTTCACCCTTCAAGGGGTGCAAGCTGGGCAACTCCTGGCGGCAGCGGTCTTCTTGCCCCTGGCGCATTTCATACCGAAGGATCAATTTGCTTCCTGGGGATGGCGCATTCCGTTCCTCCTCAGCTTTGTCGTTCTCATCATGGGGTACATCATTCGTCGGCAGGTTGACGAAACTCCAGCCTTTCGCGAGGAGCAGGCTCACGGCGAGGTGCCTTCCTCACCGGTTGTCGAGGTCCTCCAACAGAGTTGGGACGATGTTTTGCGTGTAGTCTGCATGGCGCTCGTTGCGGTCATCGCGCTTCTCGCTACGGTGTTCGGCGCCGCGTATGCAGTCCAGCCGGCCTACGGTATCGGCTTTCCTATTGGTGTTTTTCTTTGGATTCCGGTTCTTGGAAACATCTTCTCGGTCATACTGATTCCCCTCGTCGGAAATCTCTCCGACAAAATCGGCCGCAGGCCGCCAGTTCTTGCCGGCGTACTCAGCGCGGGGCTGCTCTCTTTTGGTTACCTGTACGCCATCAGCATCCATAATCTCTGGCTCACGATAATTCTTTCAGTGCTGATGTGGGGCATCGCCTACCAGGGCTTCAACGGGGTGTTCCCAAGCCTTTTCCCAGAACTATTCCGCACGCGGGTGCGTGTGACGGGAATGGCCATCGGACAAAACGTTGGGACGACGCTTGCGGCACTGACGCCCACACTCTTTGTTGCCGTCGCGCCCCCCGGCACCGCCAACATTCCGCTGAAGATCGGCTCTCTAACGTTCGGCATCTGTCTCGTTGCCGCGTTCGCTGCGTTCACTACACGTGAGACGTATCGGATCCGCCTTAACGAGCTTGGCGACCGCGATGCTGCTCCCGTTCCGAAAGCAGAGTATGAGCGCTTGCGCGGCGAGGCCATTGCAGGAAGAACCCAAACTTCCGACACGAAGGATTTCGTAAGCCATGTCCGATCGTAACCTTTCCCGAAGGCCCTACTCGTTGCTACCACCGCAGTGGTGCAACGATGCATAAGCCGAGCAGAGACGAAGTGATCGCGGTGCCCGCGAATATATCGACGCCACATAGAGAGATTTCATATGCATAACGAAGATACCCCCCGTTACGACGGCCCGCGCGAACTCGCGCAATCTTTGACCGCGTTCGCGCGCGTCAGTGCTTCAGGGGCGACCTGGAATCAAGAGGGACTGCGTGCCGACTCTGAATACCGCGACCTTGGGCTCGCAAAAGTGACCAATGGCCGTATCGGAGCCAAGCACATTCGCGCGCTTAAGCCGTTCACCGAACCTACGGGCTGGCATTGGCACGACATGACCGCACATTATCTGTATGTGTTGCGTGGATCCGTGACCTTTCGTTTTGCCGGTATAGAAGGCGACGTAACGCTCAGCGCCGGTGACGGCCTATCACAGCCCGCCGGCGTGCCGCACAACGTGATATCTCGCTCCGACGACCTGGAGGTCATTGAGATCAATGAGCCAGCGGAATACGGGACCTGGGATCTCGACGTACCACCGGCACCTTGGAAGTGACGGGCACTTTGTCTTTTACGTAGACAAACCATTGCAGACAGCCCCGCAACAGCAATGGATGTGTTGCATCAACGAGTGAGATAGATTTATCAAATGGGCACTCTCCGAGGAACGACCCCGCACGCCTCTTTGGGAAACGCCAGATTACCAAGCGGTCAGATATGACTGCACCAGTCGACAACATTGAACACCAGACAGCAATGGATCCATATATCACAGGACGAACGCGACTCTATGGGTTAGTAGGCGATCCCCTGACGGCAGCCAAGTCGCCACAGTTGTTGAACCAGCTCTTCACTGAACAGCGCGTGGACGCGGCTTGCGTTCCGTTCTGGGTCAAAGCTGAAGACCTGCCGGACTTCGTCAGCGGTGCACGAACGATGCGTAATCTGTCAGGCATGCTCGTCACCATGCCTCACAAGCAACGGATGCTCGCGTTTGTGGACGAACTAGACCCGACTGCCCGTCAGGTCGGCGCGCTCAACGTCATACGCTGCGAAGCAGATGGACGCTGGGTTGGCGCGATATTCGACGGCGTTGGCTGCGTTCTCGGAATGCAGTGGAAAGGTAACCACCCTGCGAACAAGTCCGTACTTCTCGTCGGCTCAGGAGGCGCCGGAAGCGCGATCGCATTTGCAGTCGCCTCCGCAGGCGCCAGCAAGCTAACCATTTCCGATATCGATGAACATCGGGCTGCCGATCTGGCGGCAGCTGTTGCTGCCGAAACCGGCTGCACAGTACGGTCGGGGCCACCCGATCCGCAAGGATTCGAGGTCGTCATCAATGCTACGCCGCTTGGGATGAAACCATCCGATGCCATGCCGGTTGATCCCGAGAGGCTGGCACCCGGCACCATTGTCGTCGACATCATCAACTCGACCGAGCCGACGCCGCTTCGCCGCGCCGCGCATGAGCGTGGGTGCCGCACACAAGACGGGGGCCCGATGCATCAGGGGCAGGCTCTGTATGCACTGAAGTTCCTGGGATTCGATTACCGCCCCGAAGGGCAATCGGCACCGGACGACCCGGCAACGCGCGTTGAGTGAGGGTGTTTGACCAGTTGCCACGATTCGATTTCGAAAAACCAAGTCGCAAATGATTCTGTAAGGAGAACACGTATGAGAGTTGCTTTGCTGGAGGTCAGTCACTGGCACGTCCCCCTTTATCTCAATGCGCTGGAAGCGCCCGGGATTCAGGTGGTTGCCGTATCGGATGCAGAGCATGTGAAAGGCGAAGCAATTGCCGCACGATTCGGAAGCAGGCTGTACTCGTCGGCCTATGAGTTGCTTGAGCGCGAGGAAGTCGATTTCGCATTCGTGTTCGGGCGGCATTCTGAAATGCCGTCGCTGGCTGAGGCTGTGATCGCGCGCAACATTCCGTTTGCGTTGGAGAAACCGTGCGGTATCAACATGTCGCAGGTTACGCGGCTGCGGGAACTGACCGAGGAAGCCAATCTTTATTGCGCAGTACCATTGATTTTTCGAATGAGCGAGTTGCTCAGCTCACTCGAAGATGCTGAGGGGCGCTTGCCGTCGGACTTTAACTACATGTCCTTCCGTTTCGTTGTAGGTCCGCCGAGTCGGTACGAAGCAGCAGGCGCCGGGTGGGCACTCGATCCGGCGTATTCCGGAGGCGGATCGACAATCAATGTCGCTACTCACTTCATCGACCTGTTCCGATTGCTCACTGGCAAAGAGGTCGCCCGAGTCTCCGCCATCATGAACGCAAGAACCCATCGAGGCGCCGTTGAGGACTATTCGCTGCTGACCATGCAGACCGAGGACGGTGTGATCGGCTTGGTGGAAACGGGATACAGCTTTCCCAGTACCGCTGATGAGCAGCGCGAATTCTCGTTCACCCTTGCAAGTGATCGTATGTACGCGAAATCCGGCCCCGACCGGATCGAGGTTCGCGACAGAGACAATCTTTCTGCCGGCACGCGGAGCCGCCGTCTCCAGCTCGAGACTGACATTTACTACCCGTTGTTCGTCAAGCGTGTGCTCACCGAATGCCGCACTGGCGCAAGACCAATCGCGTCCCTGCGCGACGCAGAACTGATGATGCAAGTCATGGACGCAGCATACGCGTCAGCCAGGCAGGGAGGAGAGCTTCAGACTCTCCGGCCGCTTTCCAAGTGACGGATTTGTCGGACGCGCATCATGCTGCAAACAAGTCATGGCAATACGGCTGACGTCCCTGTGCCGAAGGAAGGAGACTGGATCGCCCGCGATTTCCGCTTTAACACTGGTGAGGTGATGTCGGAGCTGCGGCTACATTATCGAACCATCGGCGACCCATCTGGCGAACCGGTCCTCGTCCTCCACGGCACGACCGGGACCGGAGCCAGCATGCTGACACAAGATTTCGCCGGGGAACTGTTTGGCTGCGGCCAGCCGCTCGATGCCAACAATTATTTCATCATCCTTCCGGACGCGATCGGGACCGGTGGATCGTCCAAGCCGTCCGACGGACTGCGCACACGATTCCCGAACTACAACTACGACGACATGGTACTCGCGCAGCACAGGCTACTGACCGAGCACCTGAACATCCGGCACTTGCGCCTGCTGATCGGTAATTCGATGGGCGGCATGCACGCGTGGATCTGGGGTGTTCGGCACCCGGACTTCATGGATGCGCTAGTGCCAATGGCGTCCCAACCGACAGAGATGTCCGGTCGCAACTGGATGCTGCGCCGCATGCTCATCGAGATGGTCAGAAACGACCCAGAGTACCAGGACGGGAATTACACCAGCCAGCCCGGTTCGTTGCGATACATCAGCGCCTTTTTCGCGCTGGCTACCAACGGCGGAACGCTTGCCTGCCAAAAGGCAGCACCGACGATCGAGCTGGCCGACAAGTACGTCGAAGCAAAACTGGCCCAGCCGTTCACATTAGACGCCAACGACTTCCTATATCAGTGGGGCGCCTCGCGGGGCTATAACCCGCAGTCCGGTCTGAAGGATATTAAGGCTGCGGTTCTAGCCATTAACTCCGCTGACGACGAACGCTATCCGCCTGAGACCGAACTGATGGAGCGCGCGATGCAGCTCGTTCCGAATGGCCGCTTGCTTCTTATCCCCGCAAGCGAGGATACGTGCGGTCACGGCACGAACGGGTTGGCTCGCTTCTACAAGCGCGAATTGCTTGAGTTGCTGCAAACTACCCCATGTAATCAGTGAGGCCTTTATCTGTCGCATGGTGTGCGTGCCAACTGCCGCGTCGTCGAGCCCGATGGACGCAATCCAGCGATGGACCAGCTGATCCTGTTGCCGGGTCAAAAGATCTGGCGAAGCGCTCAGCCGATCCGGAAAGAGATAGTCGGCAGGCTTCAGCTCTCGCGCCTCGATCGAAGCTTCGACACTGTGCCGGCTCTGCTCCGTGATTTCGAATTGGACCGACGTGCGAGCCTTGGCAGATGTCCTGCACGAGCAATCGCGTGAGATCGCATGCCCGAAGCTTGCTATCGATTGCGAGATTGAACATCGCTAAGTCACGAATGTTCGTGGACATCTGCAGCCGGGCGAGAATCGCACGAATTTCCGACAGCTTCAAAGGCGGCTTCTGGCCCGTGAGCTTGCCTTTATTCCACGGCACGCGCCAGCCGGCGGCACCAGTGTGCGACTCCATGACAATCTCCTTTCAGTTGAAGGGAGATCCAGTTTGCACGCCCGCCAGGGGTCCGCTGTCCGGCCATATATAGCCATTTGAGGCGGCACCAGAGCAACGTCGGTCACGCCCAGCGGTCATTCGCGACTGTCCGCGCTCGATATGTTCGGGAAGCGCGCCGGCCTGGCCTACAACCTCAACACCGGGCGGATTGCTGTCCAGATCCCAAACGGCCAGATCCGTTGCACCGTCCCATGCCAGATTTCTTTCCGATCGGCGGCGGGCATGAAGTCCAGATAGTCCCTGTACAGCGCGACCGCCAGGCCATAACTGACGTGCGGTAGGCAGACCGGGTGATCGGTGCCCCAGATCAGTCTTCTGGCACCGAACGCGTCGTAGATCATCTTCAACATCGAAAAGGAGTCTGCATACGGATACGCCTGCTTTGATAGCGACCACAGATGCGAGATCTTGACGTACACGTTCGGATAGCGCGCGAGTTGCAGCAGCGACTGCAATTGTTGAGGCTGGTCGAGCGGCGTATCGGCCATGTGGTCGATTACGACGGTTAGATCAGGGTAGCGGTCGATGAGGCAGGTGATGTCTGGCAGGCGCGTCGCAGGTTCGAGCAGTGTCATGGGCACCTTGAGCTGCTCGCATCGCGACCACAACGGCGGCATCAGTGGACCGTTGATCCAGTCGCCTTCCGCCCCCCTGCCGGACTCAGTCGGACGCCTCGGAAGCCTTGCGCCGTGAGTTGGCTCAGATGATCCGGTGCAGCCGGATCCGTCGGATTGACGCGCGCGATACCATGAAAGCGTACCGTTAAGGAGCTCGATTCAATAAGCTCGGACCGCTTCTCCGGTGGTCTCAGTCTGGAACAACTTTGCGGATGTAATGGCGCGGACTCGCGCGCCAGCCGCGTCTGCCAGGCCACTGGGCGATTCACGCAAGCCCGTGCAAACGCGCCACCATCACTCGCAATAGACGTTCTCGTGAATTGATTGAGCACGAGTACCGAATTCCGCGTCCTCGGCGGTCCATCCCGCAACGCGGTCGCTGAGCGTCAGGCCCAGGCCCGGACGGGTCGGCACGATCATCCGGCCGTTTCGCGTCTCGAGTCGTTCGTTGAACAACGGCTCGAGCCATTCGAAGTGTTCGACCCACGGCTCGCGCGAGTAGCAGGCGGCGAGATGAACGTGGAGTTCCATCGCGAAGTGAGGCGCGAGCATCAGACCGGCGTGATCGGCAAGTGCGGCCACCTTCAGGAACGGCGTGATGCCGCCGACGCGAGGAGCGTCAGGCATCAGGTAGTCCGCACCGCGCTGCCGGATGAACTCCCAGTGCTCGGAAACGCTTGTGAGCATTTCCCCCGTGGCGATCGGCGTATCGAACTGTGCTGCGAGAGCGGCATGGCCTTCCGCGTCGTAACAGTCGAGCGGCTCCTCGATCCAGATCAGATTGAACTGCTCGAAAGTGCGGCACATCCGTTGGGCGGTCGGCCGGTCCCACTGCTGGTTTGCATCGACCATCAACGGGAACGCGTCGCCAAGGTGTTTGCGCACTGTCTGGACGCGCTGGATGTCGATCGCGCTGTCTGGCTGGCCGACTTTCAGTTTGATGCCGCCAATGCCCTTTTCACGCGAGAGATCCGTGTTGGTCAGCAACTGATCGAGCGGCGTATGCAGAAATCCGCCCGAGGTGTTGTAGCACCGCACGGAGTCGCGATGCGCGCCCAGCAACTTCGCGAGCGACAGGTTCGCACGCTTTGCCTTGAGATCCCACAGCGCGACGTCGAATGCGCCGATCGCTTGCGCAGCCATGCCGCTGCGGCCCACCGAAGCGCCGGCCCACGCGAGCTTGTCCCAGAGTCGAGCAATGTCACTCGGATCTTCGCCAAGCAATACGGGCGCAATTTCTTTAGCGTGAGCAAACTGGCCGGGTACGAAAACGTGGAGGTTCGACTACCGACTCGATGGCAAAGCCTGTACATATACTTTGGGGCGCTTCCCCGACCTGTCGCTTCTTGACGCACGAAAGGCACGAAGCATTGCGGCGGAGCTGGTAGCGGCCAGCATCCATCCCAAGGCTCATGAAAAGCAACGCCAACAAGAGACCATCGCCCATCACAAGAACACGCTGTGGCCCGTCTGTGAGGAATGGCTGAACGACAACTGTGCAGACTGGACCGACTACTACCACGGCCAAGCCACGCGTTTTCTTACACGTTACGTGAAGGGTTCACCACTTGGCACCATGCCGGTCCGTGATATCAAGGTGGGCGCACGTCTATGATCTTCTGCAATCGATTGCCAAGCGCAAAACCCTTGCGGGCGATGAACGCAAGGCCAACGGCGCTCCGCATGTCGCAATACGTCTGCGCCAACACCTAGACGCGATATTCAGACGGGCAATCATCAGCGGAAGGGCGGATACGAATCCTGTTGCAGCGCTCAAGCCATCCGACGTTGTGACGCTCCCCCCTACCCGCCACAACCGAGCGCTGAAGGCTGACGAACTCAGACACTTGCTGGCTGCGGCGGCGGTCACGGGAACTCCGCTCACGCGCTTAGCGATGCGTCTGCTGTTGCTCACCTCAGTGCGTACTGGCGAGTTGCGAGCCTCGACGTGGAAGGAGATCGACCTGGAATCAGCGATATGGGCGATTCCTGGCGAGCGCATGAAGATGGGACATCCGCATGTCGTCCCATTAAGCACGCAAGCAATCGAGATTTTGAAAGAAGTTCGAGAAATTACTCGAGCCAAAAGCGTTGACGACTACTTGTTTCCGAACGTCAGAGACAGATCGCGCCCTATGGCGGCTACGACAATCAATGCGGTGCTGATCCGTGCTGGATTCAATCACGAGCGACTGTTCAGGGCACACGGCGCCCGGGGTACATTCAGCACGTGGGCGTACGAACAGGGGTTCACTCCATTGGCAGTCGAACGTCAACTCGCCCATGTCGAGAAGAACCGGGTGAGTCGAGCGTATAACAAAGCCGAGTTTTTGCCTGAGAGGCAGAGAATGATGCAGGACTGGGGTGACTATCTTCAAGACATTGGCAGTTGATTTTTCAAATCCTTGCGAAGTTTAGACCTCCCTACCGGCTCTTTAACGCCTCTTCTCGAATCCCCATTCAATTGACAACCACCTGCCGCAAACCCAACGCTGGGCCTGACTCGGGTCCCCTAGCGCCCGCCGATACCGTCAGCGATACCGGCATTCCCGCCCGGCACTCAACGGCCTTAGGTGAACCGCATCGGAAAATCAGCGCCGCCTGCTTTAGAAAGATCGTCCAAGCCATGCATCTCCAGATGACTTCGGAGGTTGATACCGTCCGTGATACTGTCAAGTCACAGCCGCCTAACTAAGCCGGCCGGCGGCTGGTCGGCCATAGCCGACGGCGGCCGATCACGAACGTGTGGCCGTTTTAGATCGTCTCGCGCACATTCGCGACCCGGTGTCGGCGAGTGTCAGCATTCCCTATTGGCGAACGAGTCTTCACGTCAAGGGTTGTTCGCTGCCTGCCCTGATTCTGATCACTGTGAGCGCGCGGCGACGCGTGCGGGCAGGCGGCGAACAAGCCTCGGGGGAGGAAACCGCGGAGTGGACCGGGACGCCCGGAATTCCG
>NZ_JBFPKM010000080.1:0-255 GCF_040948755.1 Paraburkholderia sp. BR13444
GTCGGCAAGACGGCCAGCGCAGGCTGGAACGTGAGCGCGCAGGGCCAGAATGCGACGAACGTGGCGCCGGGCGGCACGGTCGACCTGAAGAACACCGATGGCAACCTCGCGGTGAGCAAGAGCACGGGCGGCAACGACGTGAACTTCGATCTGGCACGCGACCTGAAGGTCGACAGCGTGACGATGGGTGACACGGTGGTGAACAACGACGGCCTGACCATCAAGAACGGCCCGAGCATCACCACGGGCGGCATC
>NZ_JBFPKM010000081.1:0-250 GCF_040948755.1 Paraburkholderia sp. BR13444
TCGCATTCTGGCCCTGCGCGCTCACGTTCCAGCCTGCGCTGGCCGTCTTGCCGACCTCGTCGAGCTGCTCCTTGTTCACCGCGTCGCCAGCGTCGACACCCGCCGCCACGTTGATGATCTTGCTGCCACCCGCGTCGATGCCGCCCGTGGTGATGCTCGGGCCGTTCTTGATGGTCAGGCCGTCGTTGTTCACCACCGTGTCACCCATCGTCACGCTGTCGACCTTCAGGTCGCGTGCCAGATCGAAGTT
>NZ_JBFPKM010000082.1:0-243 GCF_040948755.1 Paraburkholderia sp. BR13444
CTTCGCTTCCGAAGAAGCTCGCGCCACACCCTTGAGTCCTGTGCCCGGATTTGCCAAGGCACCCTCTCCAATGCAGCGACCGGGACTTCCAACACCCGGACAACCTTCCGCGATCCGTCCCCCCATCTTCAGACAGGATTTCACGTGTCCCGCCCTACTTCTCGTACACCCAGTTCTTTCACACTGTTTTCGCCTACGGGGCTATCACCCGCTATGGCCGCACTTTCCAGAGCGTTCGGCTAA
>NZ_JBFPKM010000083.1:0-231 GCF_040948755.1 Paraburkholderia sp. BR13444
TGTGTCCGAAGGGCATCGCGTTTCCGAATACCGGCCACCATCATCTGCTGATCGACACGGATTTGCCCGCGCTCGACCAGGAGATTCCATCGGACCGCCAGCACCTGCATTTCGGCGCGGGCGAAACGGAAACGATGATTTCATTGCCGCCGGGCAGGCATACGTTGCAGCTGTTGATGGGCGACGACATGCATATACCGCATAACCCGCCGGTGTATTCGAAGAAGATCA
>NZ_JBFPKM010000084.1:0-230 GCF_040948755.1 Paraburkholderia sp. BR13444
ACGTGAACTTCGATCTGGCACGCGACCTGAAGGTCGACAGCGTGACGATGGGTGACACGGTGGTGAACAACGACGGCCTGACCATCAAGAACGGCCCGAGCATCACCACGGGCGGCATCGACGCGGGTGGCAGCAAGATCATCAACGTGGCGGCGGGTGTCGACGCTGGCGACGCGGTGAACAAGGAGCAGCTCGACGAGGTCGGCAAGACGGCCAGCGCAGGCTGGAAC
>NZ_JBFPKM010000085.1:0-228 GCF_040948755.1 Paraburkholderia sp. BR13444
CGCCGCCCCACCCCAAAACCTTGAAAAAAGACAGGAAACAGCGAGAAAAACCCGACATTTCTATTTAGCTGGTACCACGACGTTTGAACTTGGCGGGGACAAATTCTGTAGGTCCCAAATAGAAATGTCGGGTTTCCGCTAAATAGAAATGTCGTGTTCTGGGTAATTTGACTGCCGGACATCCGCTCAGGGAGCCGGCGATGAACGCGACCGGGACGATCACGATGA
>NZ_JBFPKM010000086.1:0-218 GCF_040948755.1 Paraburkholderia sp. BR13444
TCAGGCCGTCGTTGTTCACCACCGTGTCACCCATCGTCACGCTGTCGACCTTCAGGTCGCGTGCCAGATCGAAGTTCACGTCGTTGCCGGTCGTGCTCTTGCTCACCGCGAGGTTGCCATCGGTGTTCTTCAGGTCGACCGTGCCGCCCGGCGCCACGTTCGTCGCATTCTGGCCCTGCGCGCTCACGTTCCAGCCTGCGCTGGCCGTCTTGCCGACC
>NZ_JBFPKM010000087.1:0-206 GCF_040948755.1 Paraburkholderia sp. BR13444
TCGAACCACCACCCAGCGCCCGGGCCGTGCTCGACGCCGTGCCGTACAACTGGCCACCGTTGACCGCATCCACGCTCGATGCCCGCACTGCGCCCGCAGCCACCCCCGTCACCGTACGGTTGCCCGCGGTGCCTGCCACGTTGATCACCGAACCGTCAGCATCTTTCGCCACCGCGATGTCGCGGGTGGTTGCATCCTGCTGCACC
>NZ_JBFPKM010000088.1:0-205 GCF_040948755.1 Paraburkholderia sp. BR13444
ACGTGAGCGCGCAGGGCCAGAATGCGACGAACGTGGCGCCGGGCGGCACGGTCGACCTGAAGAACACCGATGGCAACCTCGCGGTGAGCAAGAGCACGGCCGGCAACGACGTGAACTTCGATCTGGCACGCGACCTGAAGGTCGACAGCGTGACGATGGGTGACACGGTGGTGAACAACGACGGCCTGACCATCAAGAACGGCCC